>CALARG010000068.1 GCA_937888635.1 uncultured Alphaproteobacteria bacterium | reverse complement strand
AACTGATAAAAATAGAAAATGGAAAAATGTTAATGCCGGAACGGATTGTTGAAAAATTAATGACCAACGGTTTGACATTAATATTAAGCAGGCGCAGAAATTAAAAATCCCCCAATCGGGGGATTTTGATTACTTTTTGTAGTATCGCTGAACCTCGGTCATGACAAAATTAAACAACTTGCCCGCCTGGGTTGTTTGTGGCATTGCCCAATCGCGCTGCATATACGGCATTGCAGCAACCAAGACAAAACGCGCCATAAAATGAAATATGTTTGCCTGTTGCACACGCGACAGTTTAATCGGCGCATTATCAATGGAAAACAATTCGTTTTCAATCGCATCGTCCAGTTTTTCGTTTATATTATCCAGAATTTTTTGCGGATAATATAATTTACATTCTTTTGGAAAGCCTTCAAACATTGCGGTTGAATCCCCCTGGGAATACAACAGGTTCCAACCGACGCGGTCAAACAAATCTTCCAAACAGTTGCAAATCATACTGTTATATGATTTTACCCCATTTTCCATAAAGGTCGCCAAGCGCGCTTCTATATTGTCTGATTTTGCACACTTTTTCTTGCGTGCATCTTCATAGGCCAGGTGCGTTTGCCGTTCAAATTCAAAAAATGCACGAACCTGACATATAATCTCCATCGGGACAATCGTTTCTGGGTTTGGGCCGATGTTTATAACAATCTTGGCATCACGATAATTACGCGGATTTTGCATATTATAAAAACTGTCGCGGACCGATATAATACGATCTGGCATCATTGCCTGAATCCGTTCAATAAATGTGCGTGCCTGAGGGATTAAATCAAACAGACATTTTACACGCCAAACATCCTGCAGACGCATACGCGGTTTTTCAACCCGGTCCAAGGCACGGACTAATTCCACGGCAATATTTTCATGTCCAGAACCAATAATAGACAATACCGTTTCTGATGGCGTTGAAATATATTTTTCGTTCAGTTTATCGCGAATCTTGGTCGCAATGGCACGGGCAGACGCTTCGCGTTCGTGCGATGCGATTACGCGATATACGGTTGAGGCAACCTCGTCCACATATTTGGCATAGTATTTACCAGTCATTTTATCCAGTGCACGCCCAATTTTCTTCTGGGCGGCCACAATAACCGTGACAATGGACGATACCGCCAAGTCAATCTTGTGACCGGCAGTGCTGGTAAAAAACTGATTACGCATTGGGTCTGCGTCCAAACGATGCTGCACAATATATGGTGACAGCGGATTAATATCTGAAATGCGCATCGGCTCGTCAATGGCGCTGTCTGAGTCATAATCATATTTCATAACAGCCGCCTTGGGCGCACCAAAGCATTTGCCCAGGACATAAAACACTTCACTGAACCAGTGCATACTGTCCGAATACAGCAGGCGCAAATGTTCAGCCGCAACTTCGTTTATACGCCCAGATTCCAAGGCCCGGTCTATGGCAATCAGATTCTTTCTATCATTTTCTATGGCGATGTCTTGGGCAACTGTTTCAGCACCAATATAAGACATTATTACCCCCCTTTGGCTGGTCACTTCATTATCGGAAACAGAATCACATCACGCAGTGTTGGCTGGTCAAAAATAATGCTGGCCAATCTGTCAACACCAACGCCCACACCGGAAATCGGTGGGAACCCGTGTTCCATCGCACGCACAAAATCGTTGTCAGGGTTAAAGGCTTCTTCGTCCCCATCGGCAATATTGCGCGCCTGTTCTTCAAACGCCGCCAATTGCTGAATTGGGTTTACAAGTTCTGAATACCCCTTGCAGATTTCGGCACCACAAACCAACAACTGATACATATCAATTCGTCGGTCGTCGGCATCGTTGCGACGCGCCAAAGGCACCATGTATGCAGGATAATTATACAAGAATGTTGGATTGACGATGTTGCCACGAATCTTGCGCTTGTAGACATAGTCAACCAGGGTTGGGATTGATTTCAGGTCTTCCAATTCTGAATACGGGAACATGCCGTTATCAACCAATTTCTGGCGCAGGGCATCAACATCATCAAAATCCAGAATATCACAACCAAAAAATTCGTTCATCTTGGCCGTGTAATCAATCATTTCATATTTGCTGAAATCCAGTTTTGTACCCTGGTATTCAATCTGTAATGTGCCACGACATTTCATCAATAAATCTTGGATTAAATCCCAGGTAAATTTAATATTATCATTGAAATCCCAATATGCTGCGTACCATTCAACCATTGAAAATTCCTGCAGGTGCATGGCGTCCATGCCTTCGTTACGGAAATCTTTGGCAACTTCGTATACGCGGTCAAAACCGGCACCAATCGCCTGCTTTAAAAACAATTCTGGGGAAATACGCAACTGAAAATCTGCATCCAAGGCATTGTGATGTGTTGTAAACGGACGCGCCGCCGCACCAGATGCAATGTTCTGCATAATCGGTGTTTCAATTTCCAGGAATCCACGCGCATTCATAAAATCACGCCAATATTGCATCATCTTGAAACGCCCCAACAATGCGTTGCGCGATTCTGGGTTGGAAATAATATCCAGATAACGCTGGCGATAGCGGGTTTCCATATCGGTCAGGCCATGATATTTTTCAGGCAGTGGACGCAGGGCCTTGGACAAGATTTCGTATGCAGACACCCGAACCGTCAGTTCGCCGGCAGTTGTGTGATACAATTCGCCAGTAATGCCGATAAAGTCACCCACGTCAACATTTGCCTTCATGAATTTATAGTTTTCTTCGCCCAGTTCTTCGCGCGACATAGAAAACTGAATTTCACCGTTAATGTCGTAAATACGACCAAACATCAATTTGCCCAGCCAACGCAACGCCGTCACACGCCCCGCCAGGCGCACAGGCGTTCCATCCGCTAATTCGCGGGCAGATTCAATTGTATGGGTGCGGTCAAATTTGTCTTTCCACACAACGCCGTCACGCGCACGAATGTTTTCTGCTTTTTGCAGACGCGCGGTTAATTCGTTTGTTGAAATTACATTGTTTGTTGTGTTTTCTGACATTTTACCTGGCCTTTTGGTTAAAAATAAAAAAACGGACGCAGAAAAGTGCGCCCGCAGTTTGTTAATCTGTTGGTCGCACCATATTAATTAAAACGTTTCAACAAGCATTTCATTTATAATGCACCCTGGGTTTTATGTTATAAAACCGCCTTACGGCGGTTTTGAATCCTTGGTGCGAGCAAAGGGGCTCGAACCCTCGACCTCAACCTTGGCAAGGTTGCGCTCTAGCCAACTGAGCTACGCTCGCATTGCGTGATGAATGATGACACATATTTTTTTCAATTGCAAGTGTTTTTTATAAAAAATTAAAAGTCCCGAATTTTACGGGACTTTTTGCATGTTTTGCGATTTCATATATTCAAATTTTAATGAATCCAGCACATATTGTCGTTTTAATTGTTCCAATTCTTGGCGTTTAATATCTTTGATTTCCCGGGTATTAACATTGGTCGCACATGTATTAAACACCAATGCCACCAAACATGCTGCCACAACAAAGGAACGCCCGCCAGTTAACTTAACCCGAACGGCGTTATCAAAAAAATCTTGAACAACCCTGACCTTGTGCTCTGACATATATGCCCCCTGTTTAAAACCATGTCCATGGCTGAAAGACCTTTAACAGCCCCAGCGCAGTCCGCTTGTCCGCATAGGTATGACCACAACGCGGGCAGACATTAAATGGCTTTAATATTGATTTTGCCCGCTTAAACATCATAAACCAGATGTACAGACCGATTGCCCATGCTGCAACAACCAGCCCCCATGCAACATAACCAAAATATTTATCAACCGTGTTTGTGATAACTGTTATCGTTGTCACATCTGATTTTGATAAATCGTTATAGATTTTTGTTGCAACGCCCCAACTGGACGGACGCCATGGATAAACATGTTCAATACCATAATTCGTCAGCAATGTTGTCCCCAGACCGCCAGATTGTTTATCCAACGCAGTTTTTATCGCACTGTCCAGCGCTTTATCAATTTCTGTCTGGGCAACGCGTGTCAGATTTGATTTTACGGAATCTAATTTTTCGTTTACCAGTTTGGCGGTGTTATCAACTTTTTCAATGGCTGAATTTGCTTTATCAATACCTTGGTCAACGGATGCGACCGCCTTGTCAACACCATCTGTTTTAACGCCAAATTTGTTTGCCAGGCCTGTTAACTTTTTAATACCGGTTGTTTTTTCCGACACCTGGACAGTTTTTTCGCGGGCCGCGGCGGTTTTGTCCGTCACCTTGTCAACCGCACTTTCGGCCATTTTTACACCGTCAATGGCAACCGCAATTGGCTTTTCCAGATTGATAGAATCTGCAACACCGTCCAATAATGCCTCGTATTGCTTTACAATACCCTTTTGCAGGTCAAAGAACATAGATACAACAATTGATTTCTTAATTGGGGACGAATATGTGTTTTTTACATGTAATGGCGCCCACGCAACCAATGCCAACCATATAACCGTTATTATTGCAAATATGCGCTTGGTCCATGTTATGACAGATTGTTTCTTTTTAACGGTTTTAGCACCGCCCATATCAATTACTTCTATTTCTTTCTTTTTGCGTGGCATAAGAAAAACTCCTTTACATTATGTAAAAGAGTTTAGACGATTATTATTAGCGTTTGCAACAGTTTATTTGGTATTGCTGTGTAATTGTGCAATCATTTTTATTATGTTCACCAAATTCATGAACATCAATTATTAAATCACGCGTGTTTAATTTTGCGCACATTCATTACCCCCAGTGTAATTTTTGATAAATTCTGATTTAAATTGGGCAAAGCGTCCCTGCTCTATTGATTCACGAATATCGCGCATTAAATCCTGGTAAAACCACAGGTTATGCTGGGTCAGCAATGTCGCCCCCAGGATTTCATTGCACTTAATCAGGTGATGAATATATGCGCGCGACAGTTTACATGCCGGACATCCACATTTGTCGTCCAGTGGGCGTGGGTCGTCCCTGAATTTTGCATTGCGCATATTCATTGTACCAAAACGCGTAAATGCCTGGGCGGTGCGACCGGCACGCGTTGGCATAACACAATCAAACATATCAACACCGCGTTCAACCGCGCCCAAGATATCCAGTGGCGTACCAACCCCCATTAAATAGCGTGGCCGGTCCGTTGGTAATAACGGTGTGGTTGTGGCAATCATATCAAACATAACACTTTGCGGTTCGCCCACCGCCAGACCGCCAATCGCATAGCCATCAAACCCGATTTCGGTCAGGGCACGGGCAGATTTTTCGCGCAAATCTGGGAAATCTGCGCCCTGGACGATACCAAAAATTCCATATCCAGGACGGTCAACAAAGGCATCTTTGCTGCGGCGCGCCCAACGGGTGACCATATCTACATTTTTTTCAACACGGGCGCGTTCGGCGGGCAGTTTTAAACATTCGTCCAATACCATGGTGATGTTTGAATCCAACTGATGCTGAATATGAACAGAATCTTCGGGACGCAGAAAATGCTTTTTGCCACCGTCAAAATGCGATGTGAATTGAACACCCTCTTCACTCATTTTTGTCAGGGTGGACAGCGACATAACCTGAAAACCACCACTGTCGGTCAGAATTGGTCCGTGCCAGCCACCGAATTTGTGCAACCCGCCCATTTGTTCAACCAAATCACCACCCGGGCGCATCATTAAATGATAGGTATTGCCCAGAATAACCTGGGTGCCAGTTGCGGCAACCTGTTCCATGGTCAGGGCCTTGACCGTGGCGGCAGTACCCACCGCCATAAAGGCGGGTGTTTGAAATGTGCCGTGTGCGGTTTCCACCGCACCACGACGCGCATTTCCATCAGTTGCAATTAAATTAAATTTCAGTGACATGTGTTATTTTCCTGTTTATACCTTTTATGCGGCCTGTCGTTCATAGGCAGCGGCCATAATGGCCTGATTTTGCGCAGTCTTCGCCCCTTCAAGTTGTTCCAGGATTGCGCGCATTTCAGCAATTGATTGCTTCATATTGCGTGCTATTTCTTGAACCTGTTCTGGGGTTAAATCCCGGGAAGAAATAGCCTCTTTGCTGTTGCGGACATTGTTTTTAGCGTTTGTATATTTTTCTTCCTGCGATTTACTCATTTTTCGCATGTTATTGTTAACAAACTTTTCTATTGCACGCATGGCTTCTTTGCTGTTCAAAAAATCTATTCCAAAATTGAACATGGCTTTCTTGCCCGCTTTGGTTCCCAAGAATCGCCCGGCGACGCGTGGATTTTTTGCCAGACGCGTTATCGTGGGCATTGCATCGGTGACAATTTTTCCTGCGCTTTTTGATGCGACAGCCTTGGCCCCCTGTTTTGCGGCGACCTTGGCGCCTTGTTTCGCAGCGGCTTTTGCGGCGGCTTTGGCCCCTTGTTTTGCGGCGGCTTTTGCGGCGGTCTTGGCCCCTTGTTTTACTGCGGCTTTTGCTACGATTTTTGCGCCCTGGGTGACGGCAACTCTGCCGGCGGCGGCGACGACTGGTGCAACCATGGTTATTCTCCTTTCCTAAATAGTAAACAACAATCACCATAACTGAAAAAACGATATTTTTCAGCAATGGCGTGCAAATATGCCGACTGCATTTCTGGCAGACCGGCAAATGCCGACACCAACATAAACAATGTTGATTTTGGCAAATGGAAATTAGTTAACAACACATCAACCGCACGGAATTTATAGCCCGGCGTGATAAATATATCTGTCGTCTGATTAAATGGTGCAACACGGCGATATTTTTCAGGCGCACTGTTGTGAATTGCCGCACTTTCCAGCAATCGCAGCGAAGTTGTACCCACCGCAATTACGCGTGTGGCATTGTTTATTGTTTCTGCCTGGGCATCAGTAATACAGCCCCATTCGCTGTGCATTTTATGTTCAGACAGATTTTCGGTCTTGACCGGCATCCATGTGCCCGCACCAACATGCAGGGTAATCTTTACAATTTTTGCACCGCGCGCACGAATTTCATCCAGCAATTCAGGCGTAAAGTGCAAACCAGCCGTCGGCGCAGCCATTGAGCCAATCGGATCAGCATAGACCGTCTGATAGCGTTCACGGTCTGATATTTCTGCGTCGCGCTTCATATACGGTGGCAAAGGCATTTTGCCAACCCGGTCCAGAACCCCAAAAACATCGTCTGTCATAAATTTAATTTTCAAACCGCTGTCTGAATCAATGTCACAGATTTTGATTTGCGTACCATCGTCCAGCGACATTGTTTCGCCAACCCGTATTTTTGTAAATTTTCGGCACAATCCCCACCAACAGCCGTCATCGGTGGCAGTATGCAATGTTATTTCATGTTTGCCATCTGCCATAAAACGCGCAGGAATAACACGGGAATTGTTAAAGACAACCACATCGCCTGGGCGCAAGTAATCCAAGAAATCACGGATATGTTTATCTGTCACCCCTGTGTCATTTACAACCAACATGCGCGATGCGTCGCGCGCATCCAGCGGGCGCGATGCAATTAATTCGGTTGGCAATTCAAAATCAAAATCAGACAGTGTTAACATTTAACGGATTTTCCCATTGTGCGCCCGTCTGACTTTAACCAATTCGTAAATTTCATCTGGTGTTTTACCGTTAACCCTTTTCAGGTCTGCTGAATTAAGCCCGTCCCCACGAGAAAGAGATGGATTTAATGCGACACTGTCGCCGGGCAGGATGTACTCATACACAGCCTGATATTTTTGGGTATGCCCCGCAATGAAATATATATCTATCACTTGGTCGGCCAATTTATCGTTGTCTGTATCAACAAAAACCTTGTTATCTTTCTTTTCCAGCACAACCCCGTCGGTAGTTGGCCCATAACAACCTGTTAACGCCATGCAACCGGTCAACAAATACGGAAAAACTTTTTTATGCAATGCCATTTTAAATCCTTTTGTTATTTCTTAAATTCCAGCCCCTGGTCAATGTAATTTTCTGCCTTTTCTTCCCAGTCGGGTTCAACACGAACAAACAGGTGCAGGCGCGCGTTTACGCCCCACTGGTCCTGGATATCATGGCGCGCGGCGGTACCAATTCTTTTTAACTGTTCGCCACCACGGCCAACAACAATCTTTTTATGTCCATCGTTGCGTACGGCAATTTTCTGATAGATGTCCAGAACGCCATCTTCGGCGACATCAACGCGTTCGGTGACAACATTGATGTGATATGGCAATTCTTGGTGAATGTATTTGTATATCTTTTCACGCGTTAATTCAGACAAATACAATTCATCAGGCACATCGGGCGCATCAACCGTATCAAACAAGTATGGGCTTTCTGGCATGACAGATGCCAATGCATCCAACATTGGCGCAATACCGTCATTCTTTAACGCAGAAATCATAAAGATTTCGCCCCACGGCGCCATTTGTGATATTTCAGCCACCATTGGCAGCAATTCCAGTTTTGGGATTGCGTCAACCTTGTTCAATGCGACAAATATATTTGGCCGGTCGGCAATCTTGGTTGCCAGGGTGCGAATTGTTTCGGTTATACCCTTTTGCGCATCAATCAACAGCAACACCGCATCGGCATCAGATACTGCGTCCATTGCGGCGGCGACCATCGCACGATCCAGACGGCGCGAAGGCTTGAACACGCCGGGGGTGTCAACAAATATCAACTGTTTATCCCCAATCATTTTAACGGCACGCAGGCGTGTGCGCGTGGTCTGCACCTTGTGCGAAACAATGGATACTTTACGCCCCATGATTTGGTTTAACAAAGTACTTTTGCCCGCGTTTGTCGGGCCAATGATGGCAACAAAGCCAGAATATGTTTTTTTAGTCATGACTAAAATGATATCACAGCATTTTGAAAAGTAAACAAAAACCTTGCAAATCTGCGTGTATGTGCTATGTCTGGTATATAATATTAACCCAAGGAATCAGATATGCAATTAACCGGACCAGAAATTTTAAAACGCATGCAGGCAAAAAATCCAGATATCGTTATTGAACCATTTGATTTGCGATGCCTGGGCAGCAACAGTTATGATTTGCACCTGGCAGATACACTGCGCGTATACCGGCACACATTGCCGGGTGGCATGAAGCCAGCGATTGAATATAAAGGCAACCCAAAATATCATTCTATGCGCGATTGGTTTGAAGATGAAGAAAGATATGAAAGATTTTGCAAATTTCCAGATATATATGACATTCGCAATCCGCACTATTTAATTGATCCAACAAATCCAAAACATCACGAAACAATTGATATAAAAATCCCAAAAACCGGGTTGATTTTATCACCAGACATCGGGTATCTGGGGTCAACAGTTGAATATACAGAAACGCGCAACCTGTTCCCGTATATTGACGGAAAATCCAGTGTTGGGCGCAATTTTATACTGAATCACCACACAGCAGGTCGCGGCGACGATGGGTTCTGTGGCGAATGGACATTGGAAATACGCGTTTTATATCCAACCGTTGTTTATCCAAACATGCGCATTGGCCAGATTTACTATGAAAAGTTTTCAGGAAATCGTATGCCATATGATAAAAACCCAGCCAGCCACTATAACGGGCAACGCGGACCAACCGCAGCCGCAGTTATAACAATTGATGATTTTATACAAAAACAGCGATAATCAAGGGCGCGCCAGCATGAGTCAGTTTATGCAAGATTCTGAACAGTACTATTTTACCGTCCGCGACACTTTTGAGGTTGCACATCGTATATTAAACGCTTCAAAAGAACTGCCTGAAAACAAGGCCTTTATCAAAGATTTTAACGATATGGGCGAACTGTTTTGTGCAATGGAAAACGCGATTATTTCCAACCCAGATTCCACAGGTAATATAACATATGACATCGCGTATCAAATATTGGCACTGTGCCGGAATGAAAAATTTGCATACATGCTGATGAAACGCAGATTTTATCAAAATATGCTGATTGTATTGAAACGCGCAAACCGTGGCGTGCCAGTTGATCCAGAACTGCACCACACACTGGCGGGCATGCAACAAAAATTGGCACCAATGATGTTACAGGATGTGGGACAGATAATAACCCCAGAACAGGCGGTCAGACACTTTGACAAAACCCAGCGCACCATTTTGCACAAGAAAATACAGGTAAAGCACCCGCGCAAGAAGTAAAAACACCGCCGTTTGGCGGTTTTCTGTTGATTTTTTTTCGTGCTTTGTCTATAATATGCGTATGTTAAGAAAAATTTGTATCTTTTCTGATTCTAAATGCTGGCGCGTTGTCGCCGACTAAATTTTTGCGCCCCTGGGGCCCGGGCAAAATAAATTTGGGCTTTCATTTCATAAACAAAATTACTAAAATACAAACGATAAAAATAAGAAAAGGTATTTACTATGTCTGAAAAGGTAGTATTAACAGGGATTAAGCCAACCGGTATGCCACATTTGGGAAACTATGTTGGTGCGCTGAAACCATTAATTGAGCAGTCAAAAACACAGAAAACATTTATGTTTATTGCGGATTTGCATGCGTTGAACACTATTCACGATGCCGCGCAGATAAAACAGCACACTTATGAAATTGCGGCGTTGATGGTTGCGTTGGGGTTGGATTTGAATAATGCGATATTATTCCGCCAGTCTGATATTAGTGAAATCTATCACCTGAACACACTGTTGACGAATGTCACGCCCAAGGGGCTAATGAACCGCGCACATTCGTACAAAGCCGCAATGGATAAAAACATTGCAATTGGCGCAGATGTTGACGCAGGGATTAATATGGGGCTGTATACATATCCAATTTTAATGACGGCGGATATTTTGCTGTATAATTCTGATATTGTGCCGGTGGGCGCAGATCAAAAACAGCATGTTGAATTTGCGCGCGATATTGCAGGGTACTTTAACAAAATATATGGCGACACATTTAAAATGCCAGAACCAGTTATCGGCGCAGAAACAGGTCTGATACCCGGGCTGGATGGACGCAAGATGAGCAAATCTTATGACAACATCATCCCGCTGTTTGCGCCGGAAAAGGATTTGAAAAAGAAAATTATGCGCATTATTACGGATTCTAAACTGCCCGAAGATAAAAAAGACCCGGATGAATCCACGATATATCAACTGTATAAACATTTCGCAACAGATGCCGAGGTTGCAGAATTTGCAGAAATGTTCCGTCGTGGTGGTATGGGATATGGCGTGGCAAAAACAATACTGTTTGAAAAAATTAATTCAGTACTGGCAGAGCCACGGGCAAAATACGAATACCTGATGTCAAACACGGCGGAAATTGATGCGATTTTGGCAGATGGTGCAAAACGCGCAGGCGCGGTCGCACGCGAAACACTGGGGCGTGTTAAAAAGGCAATGTTAGGCTAAACCAAATAAAACACAGGAGAGAGCACAGATGAAAAAAACACTGATTTGGATTGGAACAGTTATTGGGGCGGGTGCGGTAATGGCACTGGTGTTCGGGGCGATTAATCGCGACAGGCCGGTTCGCACAATTTCGGTAAATGGCCAATGCCTGACAACCGTAAAAAAGGACAAGGTTGCAATTACACTGCGCGTGACAACATTGGCACCAACGGCGGCAGAATCTATGAAGCGCGCCACGGACAAGGTTGCAGAAATAACAAAAAGCCTGGAAACACTGCCGGTGGAAATGCAGACCACACAATTTAATTCCTATGAAAAGACCGAATGGAATCGCGATGAACAAAAATCAATTACCTTGGGGGTGGAAACAACCATCGCGTTAGAGGTTTCTGCAAACGGTATGACCACAATTGAAAATGTATTAGGGCAATTTGCAGGCGCAACAGATGTATACACCGAAAATCTGCGCATGTACGCCAGTCCAAATGTCACCAAGGTGGCATTGGAAAAATGCCTGGGGGTGGCGGTGGAAAATGCACGCGTGCGTGCAGATGCCCTGGCCCAGGGGGACGGTATGCGCGTGGGCAAGATGCTGTCCGTATCATATGGGACACAAATGGCGGAATCCGCGGTGCCGACATATGGACTGATGCGCACTAAAATGGCACTGAACGATGCGGTTGCAATGGACGCAGCCGGGACAATTGTCGCAAAAGATGCCGAAGTATCTGTGTCTGTGTCCGCAATATTTGAAATTAAATAAGGGTACTATGAACGAATTAATCGCAGAATTTATCGGGTATTTGGTCGGGGTAAAAAATTATTCCGACCATACGGCAACGGGGTACGAAAAAGATATTCGCGATTTCATCAGGTTCTGTACCGATTTTAATGGTGCATGCCCCCTGCCCGCAGATTTGGCAAATATTGATACAATATGTTTTCGTGCATATCTGGCAAATCGCCAGCGGCGCGGACTGGGGCACGCATCAACGGCGCGGGCGCTGTCTTCGCTGCGGGGGTTTTACAGATTTCTGGGGAAAAATTGCGGGATAAAAAATGAGGCAATCGGTCTGATATCTGCGCCCAAGATTCCGCGAAAATTGTCCAAGGCAATTGCACCAGTTGATGTTGAAAATATGCAGGGGGCAATATCTGAAATTGATGCACACGAACCATGGATTGCGGCGCGCGACTGGGCGTTGGTTGTGCTGCTGTTTGGGTGCGGCCTGCGCATATCCGAGGCATTGGGACTGAAGAACAAAGACATTGCTGGATTCCCAGATGTATTAAGAATTACCGGCAAAGGCAAAAAAGAAAGATTGGTACCGGTTCTGCCGGCGGTATGGGACGCGATTGAAAAATATATGCGACTGCGCCCATTTGGCAACGGGATGGACGACGCACTGTTTCGCAGTGTACGCGGTCTGCCGATGTCGGCCCGCATGGCGGAAAAGGTTATAGAGGCACTGCGACACTATCTGCAATTGCCAGATTATGTGACACCACATGCGTTGCGGCATACTTTTGCGACCGCCCTGTTGGCAGATGGGGCAGATTTGCGCAGTTTGCAAGAATTGCTGGGGCATTCGTCGTTATCAACCACACAATTATATACGCGCGTGAACATGGCAGAAATCACAGACATTTACGCGAATGCACATCCGCGCGCCAAGGATTGATTTATTTTTTTACAACAATCGCAAAAAAGTACTTGCATTTATTCCAAGAACATTATATTATATGCAACGCTTTAGGGGTTGTAGCTCAGCTGGTTAGAGCGTCTGCCTGTCACGCAGAAGGTCGCGGGTTCGAGCCCCGTCAATCCCGCCAGTATTTACACCGTCGTTTGACGGTGTTTTTTCTTGTTTATTATTTTAAATTAATAATCTATAATCCGAATATACTAAACAAACAAAGGAGAATATTATGAACCTGAAATCTTTTATCGCAGGTGCATGCGTGTTGGCGTTGGCCGCGTGTGGTGACAATGCACAAAACCCAGAATTATTAAAGGGCGCGAACTTTGTTTCTGCACAGCCGGGTGCAGATATCACACTGACATTTGATCCAAACGAAATGCGCGTTTATGGTCGCGTGGTAAACCTGTATAATGGTGGATATACCGCAGACGGCAATAACATTAAATTTGAAGGCTTTGCATCAACAATGATGATGGGCGAACCCCAGGCGATGGAGGCAGAACAAGAATACTTTCAGTTTATGCCAACGGTTGAAAAATACGAACTGGGCGATGGGAAATTAACACTGATTTCTGGCGATGGCAAAGAAATTGTCTTTACCCAGGTTGAAGAATTGCCAGGCGAAGAAGCACCAGCCAACGCCGATGCGCCCGCCGCTGAAGCACCTGCAGCAGCAGATGCAAAATAAATCGGAATAAAATCATTGTTATTTACTTGACAATTGATTTGAATACCGTTATAATTTGCCAGCGTTTGATTAAGAACATGGCAGTTTTGGCCCCATCGTCTAGAGGCCTAGGACACCGCCCTTTCAAGGCGAGAACACCGGTTCGAATCCGGTTGGGGCTGCCAAAAATCAAAAACACCCGTTTGGGTGTTTTTTTGATTGGATTTCCAATACTTTCAACGGTTCGTAAGTTAGGTGTTAAAAACCGACACCGTTTCACACATTTACGAACTTTTAAAAAGAAAAAGGTTAGATTTCTAACCTTTTTCTTAGTTCGTATTTATTGTGTGGTTCGTAACATATTTGTGTTATCAATTAATTTCTTGATAAATCTTTTACAAAAATATTCGGCACGGTCTGTTCTGTCTCAAATACCATATCTTCCAAAACATTAGCACCATCACCATAACCATAAAATGTTTTTCTGTTAGTTATGATATCACGTGTTTCAAAGAATGCGCACTTTCTCTTATTTGTTAAAAGACGCGCTTGTATTTTCACTTTTTGTTCTGGACTTAATTCTATAATAGAGATATTTGGTTTTGCGCCGGCATTATTGTTCGCTGGATCAAAAACATAGTCAATATTGTTTTCGTGAATAATAACAAACGAATGCTGTTCGCCGAATTCCCAATTTTTATTACCGATGTATTCACCACCAACATATTCGGAATCAACACCGACACTTTGTAAATACAACTGGGCGATAGTTGCATATTCTGCACATTGGAACAAATGCTTGTCAAACAATTCAGACAGTTTGGCAGTTGTATTCTTAGCATAAAAAGATTGGCGTTTATTATCCTTGCAACCTAAATTAGGAAACGTTTCAGCAATAACCTTAGCAAATACAAACAAATGTGTAAACAAAGACTGCGACATTGTAATATTTTGTTGTTTCAACAACTTAGCATTATCGGTGTTATTAGCCTGCCGTTTCACAATTTCACGCATCTTTTCAAATGCCTTTTGTAATTCTTCTGGAATTTTATCAATTGTTAAATTGGCGGTTGAACCAACTTTAATAGTATCACCAATATTGATATCTGTTGCTGTTAAAGACACTTCGTTTATTTTTCTAAGTTTCATAGTTTTTCCATTTTATTGTTCAAAAATAATTATATCACAAAATCTGCAAAAACGCCTTTATTTCTTCCCCAAACATCAACAAATCATGCAACCCATCAGTTCGTGAATTGCACAGTAGGTCCTGCCAAAAATCAAAAACACCCGTTTGGGTGTTTTTTTGATTGGATTTCCAATACTTTCAGCGGTTCGTAAATTAGGTGTTGAAAATATAGCCCATTTCACATATTTACGAACTGTTTATTATCTTATTTTACACCATTTGTCCAACAATATATTCAAATCATTCATATTGTTGCACACACCAAAAACACCATATTTTTTACATTCTGCTTCATACGTTTTCGTATTATTACCAGTTGCACCAATAAATGCTATACAATCCATACCAGCAGCAGTTGCGGCCTTGAAATCATTAACACTGTCGCCAACGACTATACAATTTTTTTGTGTATAACCTTTTGTTTTTGACGCTAATAAAAATAAATCTGGTGCAGGTTTGCCTTGTTTTACCATATCAACAGTAAAAAAATCTTGTTCGGATATATATTTTTTTATCCATTGAAATTGTGTCATTTTCCAAGCATGCTGTTCCTTTGTCGCACCAGTCGCTATACAGTGTTCGAAATTATCGTTTTGCATAACTTTTTCAACGTCTGGTATTGCCGTCATAAAATTAGTTCCTAAAAAAACTTCTTTTTCACCTATTTTTTTCATAAAAGTATCATCAAGATTTAATCCATGTATAGATTTTTCTAATCTTTCACGACGGGTTTTATCAGAAACACCAACCAATAAATCATTCTTTTCTTTATCTGTCAGAATAATTTGTTTTTCAGATTTTAATATTTCATCCCATGCGCGCACCCATAATTTTTCGCTGTCTGCGATAACCCCATCAAAATCCCAAATTAGTAATTTTTTCATTTTGCGCCTTTTTATATTCATTGATTATTATAGTATAAAATTACAAAAAATAAACTTTTTTCCCGAACCGCAACAAATCTTTGATTTCATTAGTTCGCAAATCGCACAGATGGCCCTGCCAAATCTGATTTTCCGTCCATTTGGGCGGATTTTTTATT
>CALARG010000067.1 GCA_937888635.1 uncultured Alphaproteobacteria bacterium | reverse complement strand
TGGTTCCAGAAAACGGCAGTGTGGACACAGAAAATAATTTCAAAATGAAATGGCAAATTATGCCAGGTAAAGAAAAACAAATAAAACTGATTACAGATGAATTAAAAAAAGCAGACGCAGTTTATTTGGCAAGCGACCCTGACCGCGAAGGCGAGGCCATTGCATGGCACTTGTTAGATATTCTAAAGGCAAAAAAATTATTAAAAGATAAAAAAGTTTATCGTGTCGCATTCCACGAAATTACAAAAAAAGCAGTTCAGGCCGCAATCCAAGCCCCGCGCGAAATTGATAAAAATTTGGTGGATGCATACCTGGTGCGACGCGCGTTGGATTATCTGATTGGGTTTAGTATTTCACCATTGCTGTGGCGCAGAAATTTGGGAAAATCGGCCGGGCGCGTGCAGTCTGTGGCGGTAAAACTGGTGGTGGACCGCGAAAAAGAAATTGAAAACTTTAAGCCAGTTGAATATTGGTCACTGGAATCTGTATGCAATGTTCAAAGCGCACAGTTCAAAGCAAACCTGACTAAATTCAACGGGCAGAAAATTGAAAAAATGACCATTGAAAATAAATCAATGGTTGATGATATTTTATCACAAATTGGCAATCCTGAAATCGGGGCCAGTGTTATAAATATTGAACGCAAGAAAAATCAACGCAAACCTGCGGCACCATTTACAACATCAACCCTGCAACAGGAAGCGGCACGAAAATTATACTTTGCATCTAAACGCACTATGAGTGCTGCACAACACCTGTACGAACAGGGGTTAATTACATATATGCGTACGGACGCAACAAACCTGAACGCGGATGCAGTTAATGAAATTCGCGGTTTTATTGCGCGCGAATACGGTGAAAATTTTGTTCCAAAAACACCAAATATTTATGCAACAAAATCTAAAAATGCCCAAGAAGCGCACGAAGCAATTCGCCCAACACACTTTGATGCGCCGGCAAAAAATCTATCGGGGGACGAAGCAAAACTGTATGACCTGATATGGAAGCGCACAATTGCATGTCAGATGACAAACGCAGAATTTGATTCAGTTGCCGCAGATATTGAAACAGATAACAAAGTTGCGATTTTCCACGCGGTTGGTTCAACACGAACCTTTGACGGATTTATGAAGGTTTATACCGAAGATAAAGATGATGAAGAAGATAAGAAAGAATCAAAATTACCACCGATGAATATTGGTGATGCGATTAAAATTTCGGAACTGATTCCAGAACAACACTTTACCCAGGCACCACCCAGATATACCGAAGCGTCACTGGTTAAAAAATTAGAAGAACTGGGGATTGGGCGACCATCAACCTATGCGACAATTATGTCAACGATTGTGGATCGCGCGTATGTTGAACAGGATAAACAACGACGCTTTCACCCGACAAATGGTGGATGGGTTATTGCATCATACTTAAATAAATATTTCACAGATTTAGTTGATGTAAACTTTACCGCAAAAACAGAAGATACCTTGGACGATGTGTCAAATGGTAAACAAGATAAGATAAGCGCATTGGAAAACTTCTGGGGGCCAACAAATAATATGATTGATGGGGCGCGTGGAATTAAGACATCTGAAATAATTGATGAAATTAATGAATTTATGAACAAACACTTGTTCCCAGATGGTAATGATACATGTCCAGAATGTGGCGCAAAGTTAGGTATAAAACTGTCTAAATTTGGGCCATTTATTGGGTGTGAAAAATATCCAGATTGCAAATATACAAAACAGTTGGGAAAAATTGATGTCGCGGCGCAGGCGGCAGAATCCGCCGTACAGACAAAATCCGATGCGGTTGAATTAGGTGATGGTATTGAATTTCGTGTTGGAAAATTCGGCCCATATGTGACAGACGGTGCAAAGAATGTCGCTGCAAAACAATATACCAGTGACACAATAACACTGGAAATTGCACGCGATTTGTTGGCAAATGCAAACAAAAAGGCCGAGCCAATAAAAATTGGAGAAAACCCAGAAACTAAAAAAATGATTTTCTTTTACCCGACGGGCAGATATGGCGCATATATTTCTTCAAACAGGGTAAATGTTTCTGTGCGTGAACAACCGGATTTAGATACTGCAATTAAACTGATTAACGACAAGGCAAAGAAAAAATAATGGCAGGCCCCAACCGCAATTTTACCGACGAACTGCGTGCACGTTTATCAATACTGGACGTGGTGGGACGGGCGGTGCCACTGAAAAAAAAGGGACAAAATTATTGGGGATGTTGTCCATTTCATAATGAAAAAACACCCAGTTTTTGTGTTAACGAAGAAAAGGGTATTTTTAAGTGCTTTGGTTGTGGCGAAGGTGGCGATATCGTTTCATTTACGATGAAACATAATAATATGGATTTTCGCGCAGCAATCCAAGAATTAGCAGATATGGCCGGTATAAAAATGCCAGACTATAAGCCACGCGACCCGCGCGTGGTTGAACGCGAAGAACAACTGTTGGATATATGCGAAAAAGCATGTCAGACATACAGTGAAAAATTATTTACACCTGATGGGGCGCATGCCCTTGCATACGCACGAAATCGGGGATTTTCTGATGAAGATATAAAAAAATATCGCCTGGGGTATGCGCCAAAAAATAATATAATTGCAAATAAATATGCGGGTTCAAAATGCCTGATTGATGCGGGACTGTGTCGCCGTGGCGATTATGGTATGTATGACTTTTTCCGCGATAAATTAATGTTCCCGATTTTTAATGCAAATGGAAAAGTTGTTGCGTTTTCGGGACGGTCGCTGGATGGGTCAGACCCAAAATATATCAATACAGTTGATACTGACATTTTCCATAAACGCAGAACAATTTTCGGATTTAACTTTGCACGCGAAGGCATTCACCGCGCCAACCGCAGCATTATTGTAGAAGGGCAGATTGATGCAATAAAAATGCAAATCGCAGGTTTTGCCGAAACGGTTGCGCCATTGGGAACCGCACTGACCGAAGACCATATTGCAACCCTGTGCAAATCAAATCGTAATATTGTTTTTTGCTTTGACGGGGACACCGCCGGCAGCAAGGCCGCTGCACGCGCATGTGGTATTATGCTACCGTACCTGCGTGATACATCAGATGTTAAATTTGCATTTGTGACCGGTGGCAAAGACCCAGATGAAATATTAAAAACAGGTGGCGTGGATGCCATGCGCAAAATTATAGATGATGCAGTGCCATTGGTTGATTATATGTGGGAAATGGTTAATAACCAATTCTTGGTCAAGACACCGGGGGGACGCGCACAGGCGGAAAAATTCTTGAAAAAAGAATTGGAAAAAATTGCAGATCCTGATTTGAAATCTGAATTTGAAAAAGAATATAATTCACGCAAGTTTAACGCATGGCACAAATGGAAAAAGACGGATGTGTCTGCAAATATTAAATTGCCTGATATTGATGCGATTACAAAAAATACACTGATTTATATTGTGAATAATTTTCCCGAACTGGCGGAAAGATATCTGGATTTCTTGGGCTCGCTGGGGGTGGATTTTGATGGCGCGGTGGTGGACCTGAATATGGATATTGCGGCAGCAGAAAAATATATTGTGTCGTTAAAATTGCAAAGGTATTTAGAAAAACTGAATATGCAAAAACGCGAATACACAAATAAACTGTTGGCCGGGGACGAAGCGGCGCGCGATGAAATACAACGCATTGATGAAGAGATAAAAAAATATAATGAAAAATTAGAGATTTTGATTTCAATATAGTGGTTAATGTAAGTTGTAAGTGGTTAGTAGTGATATAATTATTTACCGGCCTTTTTGAACTTTTTTATCAAAAAGGCCGGGAATTTTTAACATTTTTATTTGTTGTTACACGGGTTCCAAACAAGCCACGGGATGACAA
This sequence comes from uncultured Alphaproteobacteria bacterium, assembly GCA_937888635.1. Classification (GTDB taxonomy): domain Bacteria; phylum Pseudomonadota; class Alphaproteobacteria; order Rs-D84; family Rs-D84; genus Enterousia. Next base: position 1,684 of record CALARG010000067.1, on the reverse strand, counting down.
TGTTTTATTCATAAAAAAAAGAACCGATAAAAATCGGTTCTGAAAACGGGCCGTAACCTCTTGCAGAATAACTACATTGTAGGCGTCCCCAAAAAGTTTTATGGCTTTTTTGCACGCCTCGTTAAATTGTTACGAAGCACTTGTTATTATAATTATATCCATAAAAATTTCAACAGAAAAAACACCGGTAAATACTGGTGTTTTTTTTACAATTTTATTTGTATGTGAACAAATATTATTATATAATTATGTGGTATTAGGAAGCGCAACATGAAGAATAAATTTATTATTATAATAACTATACTATCTGTCTTAGTAATTGCGTATTTTTATAAACATTTTTATAAGAACAATACTATTTATAACAATTCTACAATAGAAACTATTAATACCATAAATTCAAAATGGACTAACAAGTCTTATATAGACTCGCACAGGGGATATAGTATGCCTGATGAATGCTATGATAATGATTATGATTATTGTTATGATCGTACTTATCATGAAGTTAAGTCAGATGCTGATACAGAATGTAATTGCATAGTAGGACATAACGGTAAAGAATATAAAGAAACATTTAATATTAAAATTAAATTAGAGTTTGATATATTAATTAATACAAAAAATTTTGGTGAATATATAGATGACATGTTAAATAAATATTGCGAATTCACATGTAATGATATGGCAGACCAAATAAAAAATGGTGAATATATCGGCAAATACAACAAAAAACAATAATAATAAACACCGGTGTTTGCCGGTGTTTTTTTAAAAATTTTATTTTACAAAAATATTTTACCACTACCCCGGCGCATTCGCGCCACCCCTTCGCCAGACGAAGGGGATTAATTATTAAACAAGAAGTGGCAGATGTCGCCAGGTTGCATCACATAATCACGACCAACCAGACGCATTTTACCGGCCTCTTTCACTGCAACTTCGCCACCAAGTGCAATAAAGTCAGATGGTGTAATCACTTCGGCACGGATGAAACCTTTTTCAAAATCTGTATGGATTTTTCCCGCCGCCTGGGGCGCAGTCATTCCAACAGTTATTGTCCAGGCATGCGCTTCCTTGGGGCCGATGGTGTAATATGTTTGCAGCCCAAGTGTTTTATAGCCGGTCTTGATAACCTGGTCCAGACCAGATTCTGATAAACCTAAATCATCCAGGAACATTTTGCGTTCGTCTGGGTCAATGATTTGTGAAATCTCCATCTCTATCTTGGATGATATTACCAACACATCATTTGTTGCGCCGAACTTTTCACGCACCATATCTGAATATTTATTGCCGGTGGCGGCGGACGCTTCGTCAACATTGCAGACATAAATAACAGGTTTTGTTGTCAGCAAATTAAACGGGGCAGAGTCAACATCGCCCAGGCGCGCAGGTATTGATTTTTCCAGATTCGCCTTTATCATATTTGCATCGGCCAATAATTTTATGGCGTCTTTGTCCAGACCGCGCGCTTTCTTTTCCAAGTTTTTAATTTGTTTATCAATGCTTTCCAGGTCGGCCAACATTAATTCTGTTTCAATTGTTTCAATATCGCCCAATGGGTCAATTTTACCGTGCACATGCACAATGTCGTCGTTTTCAAAACATCTGACAACATGAATAATTGCGTCCGTTGATAAAATATTGCCCAGGAATTTATTTCCCAAACCTTCGCCGGTAG
>CALARG010000066.1 GCA_937888635.1 uncultured Alphaproteobacteria bacterium | reverse complement strand
AAATTCTGGTGGGTGTTGAGGGACTCAAACCCCCGACCCTCTCGGTGTAAACGAGATGCTCTAATCAACTGAGCTAAACACCCAAAGCCCTAACAGCCGACAGATAATATAACATATTTTTTCATTTGTCCAGTATTTTTTATAAAATTATTTTGCCGGTTGCAACATCTATGCGTTCATCGCCAACTGTGATAATACCATCTGCATATTGTGGGGCCGTGCGCATTGCAACCGGCGTGCGCCAAATTGCCGCGCCATCTTTTAATTGAATGGCATATAAATTATTATCGTCTGCGACAACAAATGCATAGTTGCCTGCGATTATAAATGGCACAGATACCGCGATATCCAGGCACCATGCCCGTGCCCCACTTGCCGCAGAAATACGGCAAAACGCATCGCCCAAACCGCCTGCATAAACCGCATTTCCATGTGGTAATGGTGCGACAACAATATCAACCATTGATGCGCCACCGGTCATGTTGCTGGGGCGGTAAACATCTGCAATCCAGACAATCTGACGGGTGCGCGGATTTATCTTTACAACTTCGCCCGTAGATAATCCTGCATACAGATATTTACCACTGCATACCGGGCGCATATCATTTTTGACGGTATTATTTGTTGGAAATCCAGAAAAGATTTTGCGTGTTCCATCCCAAATCGTATTTGACCCATCCTGGGTATACGGGCAATTGCTATTGTCAACCATTACAACAGATGTTGGAATATCGCTAATTGTTTGATTTTTTACATCTATGTGCGATGTATTAAATATCGCAGTGCGCACCCCCGGCAATATCGGATCGTGTTTATCACACGCAACAAATGCAAACATACAACAAATTATCGCAACAGTTTTTCGCATACCGTCCCCCCCAGAAATATTAACGCAGTGCCGCCGCATTGCCCGAAATAACCGCCGGTGCATCTGGGTCGTTAATGATTTTATCCAGCCATTTATTTGCATTTTCCGCATCGCCTGATGCCAAATACTTTTGCGCAATCGTCAGGGACGCAGTGTAATAGAATGGCGAACTTTTTGTGTTCAAATCTGCCAGATATTTTTCAACATCTGCCGCGCTCATTTCATCCCCGCGAATACCGATAACATGTAATTTTGCCAGGTCGCGAAAATCACGTGTATTGCCATTTGTGGCCAACTTTTCTATCTTGGCCACATCTTGGTCAATCATATAGGCGTTAAACAGTGCCAAATCCGCCGTCGCACCCGAAGAATTGTCCGCCAACGCCGCCAGTGCATTTGCATCTGTGTTTTCAATCGCCATTTCATATGCGGTTGCGGTTGCAATCTTATTCGCACGGTGTGTACGCAGACCAATCTGGATGCCCGTGGCAACAATCATAATTGCCAACGCGCCACCAATGATGTGTCGTGAATATTTTTTTACAAATTGCAGTGTTTTTTCATTGTTCACATCTTCCCACACTTCGCGATACAGTGCATCTTCGGCGTATTCCTGACGCGTTTTTTGTGGTGCTTTAACTTTTTTATTTCTTTCCAGCATTGTTGCCATGATAACATCTCCTGTGGCTTGATAATTATTAATTTATGGTATACTATAGAAGTTATGAGCAAGGAAATCAAGAGCACTTTACCAGCAACAAAATCAAACAGCATCGTCAATGCCCGCGGGGTCAGCGACGAATCGGGGCTGGCGCAATACATACAAAATATACAAAAAATTCCAGTATTAACCGCAGAACAGGAATATGAATACGCAACCCAATGGGCGCGCGACCGGAATCAGTTTGCCGCAGAAAAACTGGTGGCCAGTCATTTGCGACTGGTGGTGTCTGTGGCGTATGACTATAAAAACTATGGCATACCTGTGGCTGATTTGATTGCCAGCGGTAATATGGGTCTGATGCAGGCAGTGCAAAAATTTGACCCAGACAAAGGATTTCGCTTTTCAACATACGCCATGTTCTGGATCAAGGCCGAGATTTATGAAACAATCCTGAACAATTGGTCAATTGTACGAATTGGAACATCTGCAAATCAGAAACGCGTGTTCTTTAACCTGGCGCGCGCAAAACGCGCACTGGGGATTATGGATAACAATCTGTCTGACGAACAAACAAAACAAATCGCCGAATATTTAGAGGTGCCCGAAAAAGATGTCGCACGCATGGCAACACGCATTGGTGCACGTGATGTATCTTTGAATGCGCCGATTAATTCTGACGATGGCGCAACGGATATACTGTCCAACATGACCGATGGGCGTGACACAATTGAAAACACATTGGAACAAATTGAATTTCGGCGTCGTGGATACGAATTGCTGAAAAAGCATTTAGAAAAAATGTCGCCACGCGACCGTGAAATATTAACTGCACGCAGATTGCAACAGCCGGCCGCGACACTGGAAGTATTGTCGCAAAAATATGGCATTTCACGCGAACGCGTGCGACAAATTGAAGAACGCGCATACAATAAACTGCGCGATGCAATTTTAACTGACAGCGAAGGTGGAAAATAACAATGACAAAGATAAGAACTGCGCTGGCAGTAATTGCGGTTGTAATGGGCGTGCCAGGTGTTGCATCGGCGCTGGAATATAACACAGGAAAATTTTCCGCAAAATTGACCGGATATGCAACTGGCGGAATTATAGAGCCTGAATTTAAATCAACACTGTTTATCGGCGATTGGCGTGCGCGTGGGCAAATAACATACGATGCAACTGACACGCACAGATTTGGTGTTGTTTATGCCATGGACCAGGCGGCAATGGACAAAGGCAACTTTTCCCGCGAAACATTTGCGCTGTGGGAAATCAAGAATACCGGTCGCATTGAAATTGGTTATACTGATTCAATTGCGCGCAAACTGGGGGTGGGGTTGCCCGATGTTGGCGGGCTGCGCATAAATGACCGACCGCTGTATAATGAAAAGATTATCCCAGACGGCCCGGTTATCCCAGACACAACATTAACATCGGGCCGAAATGCACCACGCATTAATTTGGTGACTGCGCCAAAATCAGGTGCGCAATATGGTCTGTCGTTTACCAGTTTTTCTGGCGATTATGACTGGGCAATGGATGCGGGCTTAAAAATCCGCAGACCAAATGGAAAAATTAAAACTGCATATTCTTTGGGTGTGTCCTTTATGGATAACCCTGACAATTTTGACCCTGAGGTTTATACCCCCGGCGTCACCGCAGATTGGCGCGCACAAATGTCAATGGGAATGAATCTGCAATACAACAGTTGGGTTTGGGGCACAACTGCCCGCATTATATATGACCAAGACCCAATCGGTCCTGTGTCCGACGGTTTTGTTCTGGGTACAGGGGTCAGTTATGATTTGTTAAGATATAATGTATCTTTGACATACATGTTTTCAGACACCGGTGTCTGGCAGCGTGACATCAAAGATTTTCAAGACAACATGCTGATTGCATCTTTCAGATATAAATACAGTGAAAATGTTGACCTGTGGATGTCGGGTGGCGCAACATCAAAAACACCGTTCTTTTCCGCAGGACTGCGATTAACATTTTAAAAAAAAATCCCGCGATTGCGGGAATTTTTTATCTGCGTGGTCCGCCTGGTCCGCGCATAGGATTCATTGATGTTTTGGGGTTGCTGCTTGTCATGCCGACACGCCCAACAATAATCTGGTCGCCCATTTCAATTTCATCAGACATAATTTCTGTTTCTGTTGCAGTTGACAGTCCCTTGGTATACGGAACCAATACAACCGCCCCATTACGCAATAACGCCAGGTGTGATGCAGGCGATGCGCCATTTATATCTTCGGGCGACAGAAAGTTTGCAAAACTGCGCACCAAGAATGCAGCATTTGCGGCCTTCCATACATTTTCTTTTTCAGAAATTATAATCGTCACAAATGCGGTCATACCCGGCATCAGGCGCAAATCTGAATTATCAACATCAATTACAACAGTATAAACAACAACATTAGATGTGGTTGTTGGTGCCAGACGAACCTGGCGAACGATGCCGTCAAATGTTTCTGTTGGATATGCGTCAACTGTAAATGTGACGGTCTGACCTTCTTTAATAACGCCAATGTCTGCTTCGGACACTGCGGTTTCAATCTGCATCTTGGTCAGGTCTTCGGCAATTTCAAACAAATCAGGTGTTTGAAACGATGCTGCAACGGTTTGACCAACATCAACCTTGCGCGATATGACGGTGCCATCAACCGGCGACACAATTGTTGCATACCCCAGGTTTGTGACCGCGCGGTCGTATGTTGACTGGGCGCGCTTTACAGATTGTTCAGACTGTTCATACTGGGTTTGTGATTGTTCCATTTCCGCGCGTGAAATAAAGTCTTCGCTGTACAGCATTTTGTTGCGTTCATATTCGCTTTTTGCAAAGTTGCGTTGTGAAATCGCACTGTCCAAAGATGCGCGCGCTTCATCAACAGATGCCTGCAAAACAGACGGTTCTATTGTTAATAAAACATCGCCTTTTTTTACCTTGCTGTTAAAATCAACAAACAGATTGTCAATTGTACCCGACACCTGGGAACCAACATTTACAGTGTTCACAGGCTGAATTTCCCCCGATGCACTGACCACCTGGCGCAGGTCACCGCGCGTAATGTTCAGTGTCACATATTCTGGATTTTTACCCGCAGGGTCAGATAAAATTAACTTTACTGCGATTGCCGCCGCACCAATTAATAATATCCACCACTTTTTGCGCCAGATAAACCGGAAAAAGCGACCGATTACAGACGGTCTTTTTTTATTTGTCACTACTTCTGCTGTTTTCTTAGTTGTTTTCTT
>CALARG010000065.1 GCA_937888635.1 uncultured Alphaproteobacteria bacterium | reverse complement strand
ATAATTCCATTAACAATTTGTTTAATGCGTGATGGGGCCATAAATAAATTTGGCGCATAATCCAGCACAGTATAAAAAAGTTTTTGGTCTTGGTGTATCTTGTTCAACCAACCAAGCCCTTTATTACATTGTGTTATAAAATACTTAATATCTTTGGGGTGAAATCTGGATGTGACACCAATCAACAAATGATACGCAGTATGATTGTTAACTGGGATATCTCGCAATACAGGGTTTAACATTTTTATTTCGTTAACCATGTTTTCCATATTCTTCAATGCAACATTCTGATTTTTATTGCTTGTAAAATGTGCTATGATTTTTCTTTTTTCTGCGTCATTTAATTCGCCCGTTACACTGTTCAAAAAGTCTAAATATTGCTGTTTCTCTTTGGCCGTTGCGTCTGGGATGCCTTGGAATATGTAATCAACATACAGTTCTGGATTTTCAATACGAAGTGGTTCAAACAAACCCAGATAATACTTATTGTTCATTACTTTTTTTTCATAGTCTTCCTCGGTAATACCATCAGGAAATTTATATTGGTATGAAATCGCACACGCAGGAACAAAACCATCATCGGCCAGTCGACGTTCAAAATTTACCGCAGACGACCAATGCCCATTTTTAAACACAGCTTCCTTGTCAAGGATATTGCTTATCACCTTTTGTATTTTTTTTGCATTTGAAAAATTTGAATTAGTTATTTGCATACGTTCCCCTGATTCATGCTGTTTATTGTATACTATCGTCTTATGTTTTGCAAATTTATAAACAATTATTGATATTCTTTCCGACAGTAAGCAAATCGTCAGGAATGCCCCGCAGGCATTTATGCCGAGGGAATTGAGTGCGCCCGTAACATATTGTGTTTACAATAACCTGCATTGATTTTTATGTGGCGTAAATTATATAATGTTATGCGACATATCAAACAAACTAATTAACAGCCCCAACGATGGAATTGTTAATGCAAGTTTACAAAATTTTGTGATGGATATAAATAAACAAAATATGCAAGCATTCCAGAACCAGGCAGAACGAGAATAGCAGGTATGCACTTTTAAGAATTAATAAATCCACGGCAGGCACAGGCAGGACAGACCGCCTATCTTTCCCTGCCTGGAAATTCTTTGGTCACTTTCTCATAACTTTTAATAACTTCTTCACTGGCCTTGCTGGTCACCCGTTTTCGGACAATTTTATATTCCCCCAACACAGCGGGTGGCAATTGTTCATATCCGGGAGCATTTCTATATTCTTTGCCATTCATACGGGCCCTGTAATTTCCCGCACCATCCATTTCTATTACCGCGGCGCATTGATTTGTATCTTTGTCATAAAATTCAACACATAATGTTCTGGGATGTTTAGGATTGTGTACAGCATAAAATACGCAATACATTTTTTCGTTGTACTTAAGCGTTCTTTTCTTGGATAATTCTTGTTCAACCAGTTCTTGGTGCTGGATTCCAATGCTGTCACAAATATCCTTTAGCGCTGTATACTGGCCCAAACTAAGCGGATGCGCGCCCGCATTGTTATTTAGTTCTTCGGTTACAAAATCTGATAATCTGGGGTATATTTTTTCCATTTTTTTTGCCAATTCTTGTATGTCTGCCCTGGTTGCCTCTTCTGCAATAAATAAGCCATCACACACTTTGTCCCCATCAAGCAAGTTATCGCCATTATCCCGAACGTTACCAGAAACTATTTTTTTCAAATCTGCAATTTGTTCTTTGATGCGATTATTTGCTGTGTATATTAGAACACTGTCAGGGCGAGTGTATGCATCGTACATAGCTTCGGCACATTTAAATCTACAATTATATTTTATAGCAAACCTATCTAATTCTTCTAGCAATTGGGGTGTCAGGTGAACATTTAATATATATCGGTGGGTTTTAGAATTTTTCCCACCTGCTGTCTTGTAGTCTGTTGCGGTTTTATATATCCAACCTGTACGAATACCAGATATACCTGATACTTTTAAGGCGTCCGTGTTCTTTCCCTGCCATTCAGTTATCATTTGATGATATTCCGCATTCGTTTTTAAGGGAGTGTTTTTAACATATCTTCTATAAGAATAAATCTGCTTATACAACAGGAATAAACTTGTACTTGCCTTGGTTGCTTCTTCATATTTTTTGGAAACAAGTATTTCCTTGCCGTCCCTTTTCAATTCAAGCCAATCAAAATACAACTCTATTTTTTTCATCATTAATTCACGCGCATCAATGTTTATTCCACGTTGCAAAAGATATTTATCAAAACCATTAAGAAAGTCTGCTGCGTCTTGTGTTATGCCACAAAAGATTGGATACTGATCGTACTTCATATACATCACCTTTATATTGCTGGAATTATTATAACATAAAGACTGACAAAAAAAATATTTATTCACACAAAATACTTGACAACTATTATATTTGTACTATATAATAGTGTGTAATAGATACAAAGGATACAAAAATGACCGAAAAGAACCGTAAACTTTTAAACCAACTATCCATGATTTCAGCGGGTATTGGGGCGTTTTTAATATTAGGAGTTGCAGGAAACTCGGATTTTCGCGACGAATTACAATATGCCGATGCTGAAACGCGCGCGTATCATGAAAGCCGTATGGCCAGCCCAGAAACATCAACAAGCCTGGGAATTCTTGGCGCAACCGCACTAGTAGTCGGCGCAATTGGTATATATAAAACCCAAGAAAACAACAAACAACGCTAAGCAAACAAGTAAATCAAACAAAAAACCGCCCAATAGGGCGGTATTTTTAAAATTCATATCTGAATTTAACACGACCGGTTTGCGATGTGTAATCGGCGCGCGCTTCTATATCGTAATTTAATGACATACTTAATGCGCCATAGGTCATACCCAGACCAATACCAATTTCATTCGCAATTCGCGACAGGCGTTCACCGTCCAGCGCATAGGCAATTGCCCCTGGTATCGCGACCGTTATACGATTATCATCGGACATCAAATCGTATTTCAGCGCGTATCTGATTTCTGGTTGAACAACCCAACCGTTATACAACAGCCAATCAAAACCATATCGTGTGCCGATGGATGCGGTCAGATAATCTGATTTATCAATCTTATTTTTGACACCCATAGAATTTGTATAACTGGCCGAATCCAGGTACATATAACGCAGAGACACTTCTGGTGTAATGCCACCAATAAAGTCATACCCCATGGCAACATTTGCACCAAACGAATCCAGGTCATAATCTGATGATACCGCCAGCCCCAGCGCAGAACCGCGTTCTGAATAATCAGACATGGTATAATTCACAACTGCATTCATGTACCAATTGCTGGGACGGTACTGACCATACAGAAATACAGAGTGTGAATCTATTTCTGTATTACGCGCAACTGCACCAATATCTGAATGCCCAAACATATACCCCGCACCGATGGTTATATCAGAATTTATAATGCCGTCTATACCCGCTGATACGCCACGCGTATACGCATTAAAGGAATCATTTTGTTTGGACTTATTATACAGACCCTGGGCCCATACGCCACCCGGCATCAAGGAAATATCGCCACCATTGCGCCCCATGCCATAGCCTGCCACGCGTTCAGAAACAATGGATGTAATCATATTTTGAACACTAACACCCGCAGACTGATTAATTGATGCGACTTCTGGGTTTATGGCACGAACTGCATTTTCAACCCCCATGCGCGATGCATCAGTACCGGTTGCCAGACTGTTTTGAATCAATACTGACAAATCATTTAATGGCGCAGATGTTGATGACGCGACAGATGCAACCGTGCGCGCATCGTCAGCAGACAGATTGTTTTGCGCTGCGATATCTGATGCGGACTTTACACTTGCTGTGACATCACCACCAGACCAGGTCAAATCATATATCGGACTGCTGATATCAATGTTATTGAAAACATTTTCACCAAATACTTTATAGGTTCCCGCAGAATCAAATGACAATTTTATTGTACCGTCACCTGAAAAACCGTCTGTACCGGTGACATTAATTTGTGGCACCGCACCTGTACGCAAGGTTGCCAACATTGTCCCGTCCAGATTAATTGCACCCTGGGTCACAGAAGATGTGCCAATATCAAAGATTGTATCGGACGCAATATTTAATGTGCCAGCGCCCGTAATACCACCCACGATTGTCGCATCGCCATTAAAGTTTATTGTGCCATCATTATAGATATCATTTGCGACACCGTTTGCTGTATTTGAACGAAACGCAACCGTATCATTAAATGTAATATCGCCATTGTTATATATCGCACCGCCCAATCCACCAGAACGGTTATTGGCAAATGCGGTCACACCGTTAAATGTAATACTGGACGCACCGGTTGTGCCACCAGATTCAGCAACCGCATTCCAAATCGCACCACCGTTTAATGTGGACTGATTATTTATGAAACGCGTTGTGCCGTTAACCGTGACAGATGAATCTTGACCCGTGCCATCAAATGCGCGCGACACAATTGCGCCGCCATGTGCACTGGACATATTTGAATCAAACAATGTTGTGCCATTTGACACGCCAATAATTAATTCAGACGATCCTGTGTTGCCACGATTATGAATTGCACCGCCACCACTTTTGGTTGCAACGGTATCGCGGGCAATATTGCCACGGAATATATTTTCTTGGCCCAGGATACTTAGGTCGCCCGCATTAAAAATCGCACCTGCATAGCCTGCATTGGATGAATTTTTTGTAAATGATACCGTTGGCGCAGTAAACGCAATTGTACCACCGTTGTCCAGGGCACCGGCCGTACTGGATGTCACATTATTATCAAACAACACATTCCCTGATGTTTGGGCAGTAAATGTGCCAGAATTCTTTAACCCACCACCATTGCTGCCGGTATTATTAGTAAATATAACATCGCCACCTGCGACAGATACTGTACCACTGTTTACCAATGCGCCGTTTGTATTATTTGTATTACCGTCAAATGTCATACCCTTAGCAAAGGATATACGACCATTTGTATTATTATTTAGTAATGTGCCAACACCGGTATTACCAGTAAACACTGCATCCCCATCAAATGCAATCGTGCCCCCAGATTCACCCAGATATAATGCTGACGCGCCGGCGGCAGAATTATTTGTAAAGGTTGCATTCTTTGCAAATGTGATATCACCACCCAGAACCGCCAATGCGCCCCCATTTGTTCCAGCAGTATTCGCATCAAAAGTGGCGTTGCCTGCAAATATAATATCACCGGCCGCCATTATTGCGCCGCCCTTGGTCGCGGATTGATTAGATGAAAAATTTGCATCGTTATCAAATACAATCATGCCGTCACGATGATTGATTGCGCCACCACCAACATAGACACTGTTTGAATTACCAGTTGCACCGTTCCCAACAAATGAAGATTTTCCAACAAATAAAATATCGGGTGATGTTGCTGTGCCATCTCCATAATTAAATATTGCACCACCACCGTTTGTGTTATTAGTACTGTTGCCAATAAATTCAGAATCACCGTTAAAAACTATTTTTCCACCACCGGTAAAACCAGAACCACTGGTTGATGACAGCCAGCCATTCCCAATTGCACCGCCCATACCACCATTATTTAACGAGTTGCCAGAAAATAATGTGTTGCCATTAAACGCTAACAATACACTTGGCACATCTTCCATGTAAAAAACACCACCATTGTTCGCAGTTGTTGATGCAATGTCTTGGGCGACCAGGTTTGTATATGTTGTGTTTGTCGTTATAACCTGGCGCGTGGTGATGGTTTCTGCCATTGCCGGCATTACCAACAAAGCAGGCAAAACAGAAATTCCAAATATTATATTATGTTTCATAAATCATCCTTTTGGTTTGACGATTTATATATAAAATATTAATAAACAAAAATAACTAGGTTCGTTTTCACAGTTTTTTATTGCGTTTGTCTGCGGCGAATATAAAATTGATAAAAAGGTATTTTGATGAATGAGATTCTTGGAATTTTAGACAATCTGATTTCTGTGCAATCAGATACGCATGATAAAATAAAAAATATTTCAGATTATATATGCGATATATTGGACAAACAAAATGTCGTTTACAAACGCATTAAACACACAGAAAATCAGGCAGAAAGCATTATTGCCGCAATTAATGCAAATGATTTGCGCGATATAAATTCCGGAATCTTGTTGTCAGGGCATATGGATACTGTATCAGGTGATGCGGAACAATTTTTACCAACCCACACAGATGGAAAAATTTATGGACGTGGCGCGGTTGATATGAAATATTTTATCGCGGTTGTGTTGGCGCTGATACCAGAATTAAAGAAACAAAATTTTCCGATTGTATTAAGCCTGACGGGTGATGAAGAAACCGATGTCACAGGAATAAAACACATATGCGAATTTATGCAGGTAAATAATATACACCCACAAATGGCAATTGTTGGCGAACCAACAAACATGGATACCGTTGTTGCGCATAATGGATATTGCGGATATTCAACAACTGTGTTTGGCGCACCTGCACACGCCAGCCAGGTTGACAGCGGGATAAACGCCATCTATTTTGCGACGGAAATAATTTCATATCTGCGAATGCTGGCAGAACAATATCAGAATCGCGGCACAACAATTAATGTTGGGCGCATTTGCGGTGGCACACAAAGAAATACCATCGCAGGTACAACAACCTTTGACTGGGAAATTCGTTATGCATCAGATGCAGACAACGAAAACATAATACGGTCTGTGACAGAATTTCAAAATAAATTGATGCAACAAACACCAGGACTGGGGATGCAAAATAATATTGCAGAAGAAATATATGCACTGAAAAAAGAAAACAACAGCAAAATTACAAAGGTTATAAATACAACAAACAAAACTTCGCCCATTGCGACCGAGGCAGGATTCCTGCAGAAACACGGAATTGACACCGTCGTTTTTGGCGCAGGCAATATTCAGCACGCACACACAACAAATGAATACATAGAAGAAAAACAAATTTCTAACTATGCAGATGCACTGATTAAAACCATCAATTCATTTGACAAAAGAGATTTTTGATAATAATATCCAGGGTTTGTGTACCAAGGATAAAAAATATGATAAATACTGATTTTCAATACTTTAATTTTCACCTGAATACAAGTACGATTCAGAACTATATAGAAAATACTGTTGCAGAAAGAAAATATATGCGTTGGCACAGTAATCGTGGCGCGTACGAGGCACCACTGACAGATTCTATTATTAACGCAATTGCCGGGAATAAAGTAAAGTTTGATATAAACAACACAGAACTGGTTGAAACACTGGATAAATTAATTCGCAAATGCGGATATGGTACAGATGGCACATACACAGAATCTGCACACCAGGCAATGAAAAATTTATGCATTATGCGTGGTATTAATCCAGACAGCGTAAAACTGTATGACCATACACTGACTGGGCGCATTGCGCAAGGCAAAGAAAAAATCAAAGGATTTTTTGGTTTTGGTAAAAAGAAACAAGAAGAACAAAAGGTTGTTGCTGCACAACCCGCCAATAAAAAAAGTGTGGTTGGCGCATTTATTGCAGGAGCAGCATTGATGGGACTGACCACAATGTTAACAGGTGATAAAATAAATGAAAAATCAGATGCGCCCGCGCAACCTAAAAAAACAGAAAATATCCGCACAACAACAAGCGCAAATACATTAAAGATAACACCCGTTGTACAGAATAAAACGGTTGCGACAAAACAAACAAAACCTGCAAATGTTAACGACCCACAATTGCAGGCGATTAATAATTTCTGTGATACTTCATTGGATATTTTAATGGGCGCACAAAAGCGCGATTCGCTGTACAACAAAATACAGGCACAGGTTGACAAAGGTATCTTTAAAATTCCAAATGGCATGTCTGTTCAACGCATTGCACACGCAATGGAGATGAGTCGTATATACGAAGGGAAAAGCATTATTCTGGATGCACTGAATACCGACAAACAGTTAACCGACGCACAACAAAACGCCTTTGAAGAACATATTAATGGCATTGGGGTTCGCGGTGAAAAATTACAACAAAGAATGAGCAAAAAGCAAAAACTGTCATCATACAGCAAGTTTGACCGTTCATCATACGCGAAACAACAGGCACATATAAAAAACCTGAAACAACTGCGCCAAATGCGCGGCAGATAAAAAACCGGCAAACGCCGGTTTTTATTTTTTATGCTTTGAATAATATAATTTTGTGTATTCAGCCAGCAATTCTATCATCAGGCCACGAATGCCATGTTTATCCCAGAAATGTGACGCACCCGCCAGGGAATCTTTGAAATCACAAAATGACATTTTTTCACAATCAATAAACCCGATAATATTCAAATCATCATCCATCAAAAAGTTGTTGCCAATATCATTGTGAAACCAGCCATACAAATAACCGGGACGCGCATTCTTGGTTGGCTTTAAATCACGAATTTCAGCCGGATCAGAACAACCAATTTCATATAAAAAATTTGCCAATTGCTTTGCAATCTTTGCACGATTTTTATTTATATAAGACGCGTCAAAATCCGTCAGTAATTTCCCATGCACAAATTCATAACGACGGACAACCGAATCGTTATATTCCATCAATTCTATTTGCGGAATCTTAATCGGGGAAATATCACGAAACGCCGTCACAACACGCAATTCATGATATGCGCGCGATTCGCGACCAGGCACCAGAAAAAATTTAAACACATGCGTATCATTTAGCAACACAACCAAATTATGACAACCAACACCAAATTCCATTGATAACTTTTTCACACCGCCACAATTTTCATCGGCCCACCGTCGTACAAATTTTACACACGATTTTATAGATGGATTATTTAAAACAACACGAACCTTGCTGCGTGTTTTTGGATTGGGAATAAAACCACAGATTATATTTGATACTAAACGACGGAATTTCATAGTATACCCTTGTTATATAATTTATCGTATTCACGCTTTGCGGCGCGCATTAATTCACGATTTGGCGAACGGCGATCACCGGTAAAGGTCGCCGAAAAATCACCAAAATAACAATCTTCCCAATCAATAAATGCAATTATCTGCATTGTATTTATATCTATAAAGAAATTGTCGCCAATATCGCCATGAAACCATCCATACTGATAGCCCGGCATATCGTCGGGCACAGGTTTCAAATCAGATATTTCCGATGGATTTGATGTGGCGACAGAATGCAAAAATTGCGCGATTTGCGGTGCCAATTTATTTACATTCTTTAACGCAACATCTGTTGGAATTTCACGCAGACGCACACCATGAATAAATGGATAACGACGAACCAAAACACCACGATGTCGCAACACCGTGACAGGCGGGATATAAATTGGCGACACAGGCGACAGCGCACCAACAATACGCAATTCGCGAATTGTTAATTCGTCCGAATTGGTGCGCCGTAATGGAAATTTATATATATATTCATCATTTACACTGATTAATAAATTACGCGCCTGATAGCCTGTAAATGTTTTTATCTTTTTAATTGGCGCGTCAATATCATGACGAATAAAACGGATATAGGACGACATAGGTGAATTTAGCATAACACGAACACGTTTTCGCGCGTCCTTATTATAAATACACCCGCAAATAATATTTGTAAAAAAACGCCGTATTTTGCCCGCCATAACATAAGGTATCGTAAGAGAAAAAAATATTAGGTGCAAGGAAAACTTTCATTTGAAATATTTGATTAATATGTGTAATATGTGTCCACATGGCCCCATCGTCTAGCGGTTAGGACATCAGATTCTCATTCTGGCAACACGGGTTCGATTCCCGTTGGGGCTGCCAAAACTTTACCCCTTAATCCATTATGAACATTCGTGATTTATTTAATTCTAAAAAGATTGATTTTGTATGCGCATGTGGCATGATGATTTGCGCAATCGTAGCAGCATGCAACACAGACCAAGAAACAGAATCATCAGAACCACAAACAACACAAAACAAATGTGACACAACCTTGGTCGCACAGAAAGATTCTGTAATAAAAACACTGTTTAGCGAAATAGACAGCATTAACCAATACAAAACAAAAAACACCAATGATTCTTTGCAGAATAATTACGATTACATCTTGCGCAGGACAATCAATTGCCAATTAGACAGTCTGCGCAACGACAGCCAAATTCAATTGCGCCGTGCGCAACGCGCTGCAATTGAAAGCCCATCGTATATAAAAGATATTCCATGCAGCAAAGAAACATTTTATACATTCTTTCATGTGCCAGAGGTTAAAAAGGCACATTACGCATTTGATAGAAACGAACGATTAATTGAAAGACTGAAAAATGAACGGCGCAGGACACCAACACTGGCCACAACAGAAAGAAATGTTAAACAATACTTTGACAGCCTGACAAATACAGAAATTGCGCAAAGACTGATGCAAATTAATAAATTACTGAATGAAAAAGACAGCATGATTTCAGAAAAGCAAAGATAAAAAACAAAATAAAAAAAACGCCCGATTGGGCGTTTCTTATTATCTGACCGCAGATACTGCAATTCTTTTGCGACCCGCTGCGCGACGACGATTTAATACTTCGCGGCCGCCCTTAGTCTCCATTCTGGCACGGAATCCGTGTGTACGGATACGGCGTGTCTTAGAAGGCTGATATGTACGTTTTGTTGCCATGACTTAATTCCCTTAGTTCTATTTTTCTGTTTCATTCTGCGCGCCCGAGCAGCATCATAAGCACCCAGAAAAAATCCGTTTGTGCGTCTATTTAATCATACGATTTAACAAAACGCAACTGTTTTCTTTAAATTATTTTGACTTTACCAGCCCCATCTTTTTTAGACCTTCTAAAAACAGATAGTACACGAATATTGCGGTAATCAATCTGTAAAATGGTAAAAACATGTCGCAGTCCCTTGTTACTTTTGTTTTTGTTGCATCAAATGCCGCACATATCGCACCATGTCAATTGCACCAATAATTCGGTTTATACCCCATACCTGACACGAATAACATGCGCGTGCCAAACCATCTGTATCCGGCGCATCACGCATATCCTGTACGATTTCGCGCGCCTCAACTAAATCCTGTTTCATTTGTTGCATCATTATATTTAACCCCATACAGACTATCACAAAGCAACAATTTGTCAAACAAAATTTTAACCTTTATTTCTTGACCAAAAGCCCAAAAATCTGCTATGTTTTGTGTGTTATTAACAATAGGAAAGGCAGTATGTCAGAAAATATTAATGAAGTAAATGAAGTACGCGTTCCACAGTCTTCGTTGGAACACGAAATGCGAACCAGTTTCTTGGACTATGCAATGTCCGTTATTGTTGACCGCGCATTGCCAGATGTTCGCGACGGGTGCAAGCCTGTACACCGCAGAATTCTGTATGTTATGAACG
>CALARG010000064.1 GCA_937888635.1 uncultured Alphaproteobacteria bacterium | reverse complement strand
AGAAATCTGCACAATCCGCGGCAGATGCCGCCGCCGGTTCAGAATTAAATGCAACGAACAGTGCAGCGACTGCGCAATCAGCGGCAACAAGTGCGCAAGAAAGCAAGGAATCTGCCGCAACATCGGAATCAAACGCCGCCAACAGCGCGACCGATGCACAACAATATGCACAGGCAGCAAAAAACGCACAAGCCGCAACAGAAGACGCACAAAGTAAAGCAGCGACCAGCCAGAGCGCAGCACAGGCTGCACAATCCGCTGCAAAAAAAAGTGAAGAGAATGCACAGGCTGCACAAACCGCGGCCGCAACATCGGAATCAAACGCCGCCAATAGCGCCAGTGCCGCGGCCAACAGCCAAACCGCGGCCGCAAGTTCTGCAAACGCCGCTGCACAATCCGCACAATCTGCCAGCAGTTCAAAGCAATCAGCGGCCGAAGATGCGGCCGCTGCACAATCCGCCGCACAAGCAGCAAGCGCAAGTGCAGAAAATGCACAATCCCAGAAAACCGCGGCACAAGCATCGGCCAATGCAGCGGCAACCAGTGCCACATCTGCTGCAACATCGGAATCAAAAACGGCCGAACATGCAGCCAATGCACAAAACGCTCAATCAGCTGCCGAAACGGCAGCAAACAATGCAGCGACCAGCGAGCAAAATGCCGCCGCCAGTGCCACATCTGCCGCGAAAGATGCAGCCAATGCCGCAAATAGTGCCAAGGAAGCACAGAATGCCGTGACCGCAGGTATTCGTCCAGCAACATCAGAACAATTGGGTGGTGTTATTGTTGGCGAAACATTGAAAGTAGAAAACGGGAAAATAAATCTGTCCGATAGCAATTTGAGCAAAATTAACGATACCGCCACAGATGTTGAGAACATAAAGCAAACAATACCAGAAAAGGCATCGCCCACCAATCAGTTGGCGACCACTGAAGATTTGCAAAAAATTGAAGTAGCAACAGATGATGTGACAATAAACAAATCAGCCGGCAAAATACAGGCGATCGGTGCTTTGGAAAAAAACAAAGGTGCCGTTAAATATGACTGGGTGGGAACGCTGGAAGAATACGAAACGCAAGACGTTGTAAACAAGCACCCAGATTGGATTTGTTTTATCACAGACGACTTTACGGGAAGCCCGACGGATTTAGGAGCGATAAGCGAACGATTAAACAAGAAAGCAGACATCGGCTATTTTGTTGTGCCAGATTACGCCAGAGGCGTTGAACTTGCTGTTAATGCAACGCATACAATTCCTGAAAACGGGTTCTTATTAATAAGGTGCGTTGAAAACACCACAACGGCGAACGTAAGTATAAACGGAAAGGCTTTTGCAATATCTTATATTTACAGAAGCGTTGGCGACGTTGAAGGCGGGTCTTTGTCCACTTTGCCAGTAGCAAAAGGCGATGTGTTTAGTTCTTCTGTTCGTGGCGGGTGGATTATGTTCTGTCCGGTCAGATATGTATAAAGGAGAGTAGTATGAGCATAAGACAAGGAAATAAAATAATCGCAGGACAGCCGGCATCAGGGGTCAATTTATTTGATTTTAAATGGGCTGACCATCGGTTGGACGATATGTCGTGGCTCCGTGCCGACACTTTCTCTTGGCATAGTGGTGATGTGTATGTTGTGGCGTACGAGCATTTGTTGGATGACCTAACTAACGCAACAGCGCGGGGTTTGGCAGACACAATAAATGGCTATACTGTTTTTTATGACTTAGCGCCTGACGGGCACAAGATTATAAATGCAGCATATCCTGATAATATTACCGCGGCGGAGAATATTTATAATTCAACTGGCGTTGCTTGGTATTACATCTTAGACACAGCAAACAAACAGTTTAAATTGCCGCGTACAAAATGGGGCTTTGTTGGATTGCGCGGTTCTTTGGCTGCATATATTGCCGCCGGCGTGCCAAACATTACAGGTTCCGTCACGAGAAATATATATTCCGGTACTCCAACTGCAACAGGTTCTTTTGTCCAAGGTGGCACATCAGATACCAACATACGAAACGACGGCAGTGGCGAACCTGCCGGCACACTTAGTTTTGATGCTTCTCTCTCGTCTTCTGTGTATGGCAACAGCAACACAGTACAGCCGCCAGCAACGCAGATGTATTTATACTTCTATGTAGGAAATTTTGAAAAAGAAGCATTGAAGCAGACCGCTGGCCTGAACGCAGAAATGTTTGACAATAAGGTTGATTTGCCTACTGGGAAAGCACAGAGTGACGTTGACCTTGTTATAGAGTCGCAACTACCAACAGCAGAGAATAACTACACTTGGTATCGCAAGTACAAGTCAGGCTGGGTTGAACAAGGGGGAACCTTGTCAGGAAAAACCGTAACGTTTGTCGTGCCTTTTTTACATGTTCCTACGGTTGTTACTTCTTTATATAGTGCAGACACGGCCGCTACAAGAAACAACATGATAAGTAGCGTTACAACCACATCATTTTCTGGCGGACAGTTAGGAACAAACAAGGATTGGACCGGCAGTTATGGTGATATGACGGGGTGTTGGGCGGCATTTGGTATAGCAGCATAAAGGAACAAAATATGGCAGATATAGATATCGGAAAGATTTCAGAAGCATTAAATAACAAAGTTGATTTACCTAGTCCAACAGTGCCACAAGATTCGGTGGATTATGTTGTTGAAAGACAAGACCCGACACCTGCTAATGGTTATACATGGTACAGAAAGTATAAAAGCGGATGGGTTGAGCAAGGCGGATTAATCACCATAAGCGCAACAGCCAACACAAACACAGTATGGTCTGCAACCTTTCCTGTCGAAATGGCAAGTAATAACTATTCCCACCAAACATCATTCAAGAGCGGATGGATTTATAACACAAAAGGCGGCACAGAAAACAAATTCACAACAAAAATTGATGGTTATTTTAGTACGTCTAATACACAGAGCGTGGAAATTGTTTGGGGAGTCAAAGGCATAGCAGCAAGCCCAGAACAAGATTAAAAAGGAGCAAAAAAATGTACTACGATGGACAAATCATAACTAAATCAGAATATACAGCATTTGCCAATTGGAACAACGCCAATGGCGGGAAGTTCAGTATTGAATCACTGGGCAACGGCACATACAAGATAATTGAAATCGTTATCCCAGAGCTTACAATCGAAGAGCAAAACGAAATAATCAGCCAAACGCGCGAAGCGCTATACGCCAAACATATTGACAAGTTGCATTCACAAAAGAACAGAAAAGTTGCATGCGGCACGTGGACAGAAGAATTGGAAGCGGAATATGTTGCAAAAGTCAAAGAATTGAGTGAAAAAATTCAAAACGAAAACCCATATATCGAATAAAAGGTGGTTTAAATGGACGAAGCGCGCGCACAAATAGAACATTTAACCGGTCTAAAAAGGCCAGAAAAACGGGGGTTTTTAATATTGCTAAACAAAGTTGAAAAGGTTGAAGGAGATTTGGCCGAAGTAAAAGACAAATTGGCAAAGGTACAAGATGCCGTTGCCACACAAGGCGCCGCACAAGCGCAGATATTAAAACTGGTCAATCAAATTCACGAAAAACTAGACACCAACAAGATTGAAGAGAAAGCAGCGCAGATGGATTTATTGGCAAAGGCCGCAAGAAAGAAATATGTATGGTACGCAGTTGCCGTGATAGCCGCGGCTTTTGTTTTGTCTGGCGTTGCTATTGCGTATTTTGTAGAGCATTCGCGTGATGTCGCAGAAATTTCACAGTCGTTGCACAAAAAGGATTGACATGAAAAGCAAAAAAGAATTCAGAAAAATCTGCGAATATGCAGTGCATTATGAATTCTGTTGTTGTTATTTGTGCGGCCGGCCGATATTGGCAGGCCAACGATGGAATTTAGACCACATCAAACCGGCCAGCCGTGGTGGCAAAACCGTGCCGGAAAACCTGCGGCCGGTGCATTATGACTGCAATCAGGCAAAAGCCGATTTATCGTTGGCGCAATTTCGGAAAATACAAGCAACAAAGGAAAGATAATATGTTAAAGATTTTAACCTATTTTGCGCGATATGTTAAAAATATCGCGTTTTTTATATGTATTTTGGCGTGCGCTGGTTGTGTAAACAAAACCGCGACTGATTCTATTTTGGAATCCGTGGAACAACAAATTGTTGCGTTGGAAAAATCGCTGCCAGCCGAGTGTAAGACCGAAGCGGTAAAAGCAGATATGGCAGCGATAAAGTCTGGACACGCGGCAATCAAGGAATCGTGCCGCACAGATGTAAAAAAGGCAGAAGCCGAACGCGATAAATGGGCGACGGCATTTTTTGCGCTGGCGTTCGTATTAGGATGGTTGATTGTAAAAAAGGTGGAAAAACATGTATAAATGCAAATATTTCAAAATCGTAGAATTGGTGAATCCGGAACTATTAAAACAAATCGGTGAAAATATCGCATGGATTATGTTTGACGAGCGTCTGTTGCGCTTGGCCGATGCAATTCGTGAAAAGTATGGCGCGTGTACGGTCAATGCATCGGGGCTGGTTGATTGCGGACTGCGCGATCCGCAATGTGCCACAGGCGCAAAAAACAGCATGCATAAAATCGGCCGCGCGTTGGATTTACATATACGCAGCATTGAATTGGAGTATGTGGGTAATCGTGCCGGCAAGATACGGGCATACAATCTTGTGCGCGAACAACTGATGCTTTTACCGCAGTTTGATAAACTATGCTTTGAAAATAATATTCCATGGTTGCACATAGATACCGGCAATCGCGCCAATCGGCTGTACTATCCATAGGTTGTAGCAAAATATAAGCAAATTACATTGCTTGTAATAAAATACAATCTGTTAGTTATGCAGCCTGTGGCAGTTTCCAATCCCAATTTGCGGCTTGAATTTCACGCAATTCTGCGACATAATTAGTTCGGAAATCGTCCGCTAGGGCGCGCCACGAATTCAAAACCGACCTTTTGGTCGGTTTTTAATTTGTATTGCACATCCCAGGATTTGAACCCGACCTGAGGGTTCGACCCGATAGTTGGTGAGAACGAGTGCCAACGAAGTTCGAACCTTACGCGGGGAAAAGGGGCCCATCACGCCAGTGATGGGAATTAAACAATCCTTCTGGATGCGCCAGAATTAATAGAAAATACCACCTTGTGCGGCATTTTTTTTATTCACAATCAGAAAAAACAACTTATAATCAAAAAACAATAACCAAAAGAACAAATATGTTTTTATCTATTGAAAGGCGTCGCGCACTGCACAAACTAAAAAACAGACTGCGTCTGCGAAACAGAAAATTTTCACTGATTGCATCAAATTGCAGCGGTATGTTTATACTAAAAGACTTAAATTTGCCATATCGTTCACCATTTGTAAATCTGTGGATGTACCCCAACGATTTTATCAAATTTCTGTCACACCCCGAACACTATATGGTGCAACCACTGGAATTTATTGACAAACCAAACATAAAATATCCTGTCGGACAATTAGATGACATTGAAATTTATTTCCAGCATTTTTCATCTGCACAATCTGCGCGCGAAAAATGGATTCGTCGCACCCAACGCATAGACATGAATAACCTGTTTATCATAATGACCGACCGCGACGGTTGCACATATGAAAACCTGTTGCAGTTTGATAACCTGCCATACAAGAACAAGGTAATATTTACCCACAAACCATACCCTGAAATAAAGTCCGCGGTATACATCCCCGGCTTTAAACACATGGGATGTGTTGGCATGTTATACGAATACCCAACCCCAAATTCAAGTAAACGATTTTATGATGCCTTTGACTATGTCAAATGGTTTAACCAAGGCAAGAACAACAAAAACTAGCCCCAGAAAGGGATAAAAATGCAAAACACATTTCAAAATTATGTATCAGAATATCAAATGCGCATAAACGAAATCTGCGCACTGATAAAAATCGCAACCGCCAATCCACGCAATTGCAATTCAACAATTGGCGCAATAAATAAAAAACTGGCACAAATAGACAGGACAACAACCAAGATACTGGACATGATTGAACCCGGTGCCAGATACAACGAACAAAATCCAGACTATATGCGCTATTTATCCGCCCATAAACAATTTTTAGATGCCCTGGATTTATTTGAAACGATTCTATCCGATCCGCGCCCAAACCAGCGTTAAGAATAAAATTCCCTGCAACACTTACACCGTCATACCGGCGACGGCCGGTATCCATTGCCCAACATCACCACCCACACCGTCATCCCCGCGCAGGCGGGGATCCATTGCCCCGCAGGGACAAATCAAAAATGTCTGCGACGCATTAGATTCCCGCCCCGGGCCCCGCGCAAATAAATATTTGCGTGGGTGGAACCAAGCGGGAATGACGAATTTTTTTCCGACACTAACCACTAACAACTAACCACTTATACTAACTACTTACTCTGTCCCCGCTGACACATTCACGGTGTCATCGTGAACAAAATACAGCACATCACCATATTTAACTTTCATACGGCGCGTTGAATCCTTATTAATCGTCACATCTGTTGTACTTAAATTGGCAAAGTAATCCGCAACACCATCGCCGTCGGTGTCAAAATGCAACGCATGTGCGGTCTGTTTCGCTGTGCGTAAATACAAAAAACCATCACCAACATGGAATTTTCGTCCACATTGCGCCAGTTCCCACATACCATCGGGCGAAACCAGTCCATCGGGGCATGCGTTCAGGCCCGTGTCCGCCGTTTCGGAATATGTGTATTTGCCGCCCGGACAATATGAATTTTCAGGGCAATGTGCACAAACCTCAGACAATTTAGGCAGGAAATACCCGCGTTCGCATGTGTATATGGTATCTTCCCATATTGGAATCATTTCAAATTCGTTTTGGTAAACGCCGGTATTGTTATACACACACGCATTTGAAATAACGGCGTTTGGCGCCAGAAAAGACAAATCAGTATCGGCGAAACAATTCGCCGATACTGATAATGCGATTGAAAAAACATATGCCTTTTTCATTCGTTTAGATGTTTAATTCACTTTGTTAAATTTCCATCCCTTGAACGTCTTACCTGGCTTTGTGATGGCTTTGACCGGGGTGCGGATATCGCCATC
Source organism: uncultured Alphaproteobacteria bacterium (assembly GCA_937888635.1). Lineage (GTDB taxonomy): Bacteria > Pseudomonadota > Alphaproteobacteria > Rs-D84 > Rs-D84 > Enterousia. Next base: position 36,737 of record CALARG010000064.1, on the reverse strand, counting down.
ATACGTGCATACGCCCGCGTTATTTTCCGCAACATCCGCCGGATCCGCGTCCGCCCACGTGATACTGATTTCGTTTGCCGCGCAAACGTCAACCGTCCGCGTGCCCAATGTTCCCAACAACGCAGCACGGAAGACGCGATAGTCCGCGCCGGCGTACTGCAGGTTGAACGCACAGTCGTATGCGCAGCGGTACGCGCAATTGTCCGCCGAGTCGTAGTCGCCCCGGAAAACCCAAGGGGCCGATGTGACCGGTGTCTTTATACCATCCGTTGGTTTAAAGTCTGTCATCTGACAAAAACAATATTGTCCCGAATCGGTTGTGCTGAAATCTGCGTCATAGTCACTGCCCAATATTGCATACGCGGTCTTTAACGCTTCTTCATGATTAATTTCCCCAGCCAGATATTTTTCATGCATTTCAACAACCGCATCAACCGCCGCCGAATCTACACCCGCTGTTTCCAACGCAGTGCGAACATCGTCGGCCTCAGGTTTTGACGAAGAATATGGTATCATCCTAGAATATGCCCCCATTCCCGCCGCAGATTCGGTTATTGATGACTGACAGCTGGCCTGGCCATATACATTGCCATATGAAAATGCGACCCCCCAGGTGTTGTTTTCTGTCAGACCAAAATAATCACCTTCGTCTTCCTTATAACTGCCATCCGCCTCGATATAACCATAACTTGTAGCTGCTAAACTAGGGTCTGCGCCTGGAACCAATGGGGCCTGTTCAAACATTTCCACCGTCCCATCTACATGATACCCATTATCGCATGCGGTGGCATAACATGTGTCAACACCGTTGTCATAGTAATCGTTTCCGGCGACCGCCGTTGCATGTGCAATGACCGATTTGTCTGTACATGGGGTATAGCATTGTGTATTCATACTGGCACCCGCATCAGAATTTGGATATCCGTTTGGACACGCGGTCAGTCCCTGGTTATCTGTTGCGCTGTATGTCGCGTCCGTTAACCCCGGGCAGTAATATCCCGTGGTACATACCGCGCCAACGCCTTCGCTGCCCGCGGGCAGGTATTGGCCCGCGCCAACCTGGTACAATATGTCTGCATATTCTGCAGTGGCACTAACCTCACCATCGTATGTGCCCAAATTATCGTATGTTGCCGCCGATTCGTATATTTTGTTTTCTAACATATTTCCGTCGGTCGGAAATGTTTCCGCACGCGCCATCCATGGACACAGTGCCGCAATCGCACCACCAAAGGTCATAAATATTTTATTTTTCATTATTTTTTCCCCTTTCTTTTCAAAATAAAATAAACCGCCATGGGAATATGGCGGTCGGGGTGTTAAGAAAATCATATCCAACAATGACCCCGTCGGCCTTTGGGGAAAGACTCCCCCTGTTGTATAGCCGACGGCACCCCGACCAAGAGAAAGTAGGAACGGTCGGGTTTTTTGCACAAAAAAAGACGCATCCGCGTCAAATTTTTTCGTGCGGATATCAGTGCGATAAAACATCACACCGGTTGGATTATGGGATTTCTTACGTCCCCGAACCCACATCCCTGTGAATTCACCATGTATTATAACACCACAGACAAAAAACCGCAAGTACTTAAATAATAAATAGTTGTTAGTGCAAGTTGTAAGTGACCAGTGTCGGAAAAAAATTCGTCATTCCCGCGAATGCGGGAATCCACTGCGTCGCAGACATTTTTGATTTGTCCCTGCGGGGCAATGGATACCGGCCGTCGCCGGTATGACGAAGATGAAAGATGACCTGGGGCCGCGGGATGACAGAAGTATGCCTGCAGGGCAATAAATTTTTTCCAACACTGGCCACTAACCACTAACCACTAACAACTAAAACCAACACCACACACAAAAAATTGCCCCATTTGGGGCAACCAAGAAAGGAACTGATAAAACCCATTACCGTAAACCAAACGAAGTAATATAGTTAAACGAAATCCCCATGATAAAGTTGCTGCCATAAACATCAACACCACGGGCGCGGGCACGACGATATTGCACATATGGGCCCATCGTCAAATCACCCCACAAATTTGTATCCATGCGCACAACCGCACTTAAATCACGTTCCAGGTCTGTTGACACATATTCTGAATAACTAAGATATTCACGATAATAACCATTGGTGGATAATTTCACCCCTTCGCGTACCTGATATTCCAAACGCCATCCCAATTCTGCGGCCAGTTTACTGGTCTTTTCATTTGAATATGTAAAGTCATATTCATACACACCGGTCAAATATAAACTTTTGATAATCGCATTATCAAACAACGACAAACCTGCATTCGCACGAACAATATTCTGGCGCGGGGTTGTGTCTGCTGTTTTAAACTCTGTATCATATGCCGCGCGCACAGTTGGGCCAAACTTAATCCCCGCAAATTCAAAGCAATCATATGACAAATTACTGCTTAACAAAATATCGTCGGCATTTTCACTGACGGTCTGGGGCCCCTGATATGGTTTTAACTTGGTTTCGCCATATTCCATAAACAGGCCATTATCCCACTGCAATCTGTCCTTGTTATATTCCAATGCCGTATCAAAGACACCTTTGATAAAATCCTGACTGTCTGCTTTCAGTGCAGAAACCGGCGAATCCTGATAATCTGCGGAATTACGAACCTTGGTCTTGGACCATTCCAGACCAATTCTGCGCACATTCAGCACCAGGTCTGTTTTGGCATCATCCGCCATGGCCAAACCCGGCAACAAAGAAACCAATAATAACAAAGAAATCTTTTTCATTTCACACCCCATTTAAAACTATTTCCAAATACGCAAAATACCATCCTGATTTGCGAATCGCCACCCAGATTCACGCACCGCAATGGTAAATGCACCACGCGCCGATGTTGGCAATTCCAATGTCGCGGTATTACCCGTCATGTATTTTGTACCTAAATCAATTTTTTCCGCCCGCGCAATACGATTCAAATCCGCCCAGTTATTTACAGCATCCGACATATTAACCGAAACGATAAAGACATCACGCTGACTGCCATCTGGCAACCAATTCTGCACCAAATTTTGTGCCAACCAATTGCGCACCGCCGCACCGTCTAATTCCATTGTTATATTTGCCGAATATGTCGTATCAGACAACTGTTCCCCATCAATTGACGAAGATGAAATCAAATTCGCCAAATCACTGTTCTTGGCACTCTGCATCAGTTGGTGCAACGCATCTACATCTGCATATTGCCGCAAAACATCAGTCAAGATTTGACGGCGCGCCTCGTCAAAGGCCATATTTTTCGCCGTTGCCGCCGTATCACTGGTGACATTTACCGATGCCCGCCCCTGCAACTGTGCTGCATGGGCAGACATGGCAAACACCATCCCAACAAATAACCCCAGAACTGTCTTTAATCTAAACATATCAGAACTTTGCATTTATCCCAACACGAATACCCATTGATTTATAGAATGATTCTATCTCGCCACTGGATTTACATACCCAACCCGGGCACTCTTCTTCCAATGCTACGATATTCTGGGCAACCGCATTTTCTTGCAACATTAACGCTTCATCACCTGCATATTTGTTGTTCAAAATACTGTTATATATACCCATATAATATTCTTCACTTAGATATGTTTCTGCATCTGCATCAGACACGGTATAGTAATCATATGTCAAACCAATTGACAATGCAACACTGTCTGTAATTGCAGTTGACCAATTCGCCCCCAATCCAAAATGCAAAGCCCCACCAATACCTGCGGTATCTTCAACAGATTTCGGATGTGCCCAGTCAAAACGATACGGCTGGTCACCGGTCGCAGTATATGACGGCAACCCCAATTCAACAAATGCGTTAACCGAATTATTCTGATTAATATCATACAGCATATCCAATGCCAAATAGGGTCCCGACCATTCAACTTCGTATTTATGACTAATCCCTGGCTGACCATAGTAATATGTTCCACCTGCATTTACAAATTCATATCCACTGGGCACCTGAATTTCATCATTTAAATCAATATTGCCATCGCCATTTGTGTCGCCACGTGTCGCCAAGAATTGATTTCCGGCACTGTCAGAAAATATCAACACCGGATCGCATTGCACTTCGTCACTGCCAGGAACGGTCACACAACCACCTGAACCATCATAAGTATCAACCGATAATCCATGATTATTATGCGTTTCTAATTCATATTTCAAATAACGCCACCCAACAGATGGTGTAATTTTCATATTTCCCCACTTAAAGAAATCTTTCAACCCAAAGCCGGCATTAAATTCCATCATACTGCCGCTTTTTGATGTGCCAATTGACAACGCATTACCAATCTGATTCCCCAGCACCTTATCAATCACACCATCACTGTTATTATCTTCGCCCCATTCGGTCACGAAATAACCGCCATTTGTAATATCGTCGTCAATCATGGTTGATTCACCCGCCTGCATACCATATTTAAATCCGGCCGCAATCTGCATGGCGGTATTACCTGCATTAAATACATAGCCTGCATTAACATCAAACACATTCCAATCAATATTATCATAGTGCAAAATTGATTCAGATTCTTTCATTTCAAACTGCCACATAGATGTCTGGCGCGAAATACCAGCCCCCAGGCTGAACCCGTTCTTACTGGAACCTGTTGCCGCAGTTTTTTGTTCTGGCTGTGCATTATTTTGCGCACCACGCACATTACGATTTGTCTGACCATACCCAGAATTACGATAGCCCGAATATTGCCCACGATTATATGAATTACCAGACTGTGAATAAGAATTTGTTCTGGCGCGTTGTGAATACGACTGTTGCGAATATCGCGCGGTCTGGGGTGATTGATACATACTGCCATTATAGTATGTACCGGCTGCATTTGCCAACACCGGCAAAATTGCAAACAGCGAACAATTTAATAAAACTTTTGACATCATTTTCATGGGTATTGCCTTTCCTATTTTTCCTTATCATTGATTTTATCACAAAAAAGGTTGAAAAACAAATGCCAACTTGATAAAAATATACACAAATTTACATGCGACCATGGCGGAACTGGTAGACGCGCAGCACTAAGGATGCTGTGGGGCAACCCGTGGGGGTTCAATTCCCCCTGGTCGCACCACCAATTTTTCAAGCAAGCGCAGCGCACATCCTGCGTCATACCGGCAGCGGCCGGTATCCATTGCCCCCGACAAAAAACTTCTTGGTTTATAATTATTTCCACTTGCCCGTATTTTCAAATCTGATAAAATAATATTTAATTAGATTAAGGAATGAAGGGATTACGGTTATTTTTTGCCGCGTGTCTTGCACCACTTGTTTTCCAGGCGGTGGCGGCTGACAGCACCCAAACGGCATCGCGCACTGCGAATCGTCGCGCCCCCTTGGCAACCACGACAAACACTGTTCGCACCCGAACCGGTGCCCCTTCGCGTGGCACATCACCTGCCCCATCGCGCGCATCATCTGCCCAAACTGTTCGTCAGCGCAGCACGGGCACAAACACAAATAATCGCGCCCTGCATACACGCACCGCCGCCACCCCGCAAAAGGTGGTATCAACCCGCGCATCCACAACAATTTCACCACGCACAATCAAAACCACAACGCGCAACACAACCACACGCAACACCACGCGCACACCAAACCGCGGGCGCAGCACCACCGAACAACCAACCACAACCGCCCCCACACGCGATGAAATCATCGCGCGCGACCCAAAAAAATGCCGCGAAGTATTCTATGGCTGTATGGATGAATTTTGCGCGAACAAGGATTCACAATTAAAACGGTGTGCATGTTCTGCACGCATTAATGAATTCAAGGGGCTGGAACAAAATCTGACCATGGTTGAAGATAAACTGTTAGATTTCAGCCAACGTCTGTTAACGGTCAGCATGGACAAAGAAGATGCCGCCGTTTTGAACCAGGCAACAGCTGGCGAGCTGGCCTTTGCCCAGGACGACACATCGCAATCAAAAAAAATGCTGGATGAAATTGCAAAAAAATTAAACACCAGTTTTAACGACAGCAATTTTGACCAAAACCTGAACGCCATATCTTTATCATTGAACACAGATGCGGCATTTGACACGATTGACCCAACGGCGGGTGCATCCACAACGACCAAGTCTGGCACGGCACTGTATTCTGCGGCCTTGCCGGTATGTCGCGAAATGGCACTAGAGGTATGCAGTCCCGACGAACTGTCCATCGCCGAAGGTGGCTATCAAATGTTAATTGAACAAGATTGCAACACCGTCAAGAAATCATACCAGGCCCAATCCGACACCGCCCGCGCCAAAGTTTTTGAAAGTGGCGCCCTGCTGGACATGTCCCGCCTGGATGTTCACCAGAAAAGAAATTCTGACGACATTTTAACATGCAAAACAAAAATGCTGGATATGTTAACTGATTCCACGGTTTGTGGCACCGACATGGGCAAATGCCTGGACACATCGGGACAATACATTGATCCAACCACCGGCGATGCAATTTTATCCCCAAATTTATCAAATTTAGCAAATTTAATAAAACGTCCCCAAAACGACACCCAAACCTGGGCAACGGCGAACACGCGTTATGTATCATTTTTAAACGGCAAAAAGAAATTCTTGGAACCCGCCATGGAAAATTGCCAGGATATCGCCGACTATGTATGGTCCCAATTTATAGAAGATGCCTTGTCTCAGATTAAAATTGCCCAGGATAAAAAGTTAGAACAGGTGCGCCAATCATGCACCACCCTGACGGCCCAGTGTCTGGATAAATCATTGGATTCAATTGCCGAATTTGATGCGCGCGCCATGTCTATATTTGGTATCAGTGCGGACAAAACCGCCAACGCCATGTGTGCCGATATCAAAATGGCGTGTACCGCCCTGTTTCAATCAACTGGGACTGATTCTGGCGACAATTCTGCCACCAACGATTGGGAATCTGGTGTAACAGAAATCACCACAACAAAATCATACGAAACAATCCTGTCCACCTGTCGCGAGGTTGGGCGCAACTGCATCATCCAGGCCTGCACATCAATCACCGGCAATTTTGGCCTGTGTGAAGATATAGACAAATCAATTAACCGCAAATCAATTATTAACCGCAGCGCATGTTGGGACGAAGTATATGAATGCGTGGCCAGTGCCGGCACCGACACAATCGCCAAAATCATGACCCAACAAAATCGCACTGCGACCAAAAACGGCGGTCATCTGTACGCTTCACTGTACACAAATTCTATACCAGAGTACAATCAGGACGCCCCCACTATTTTTGACATTTGCACCTTTGACGGCAAGTGTGCTGATACCGAAAACCCCGAATGCCAAATATGTCGTATCGCAGAACAAATATGGGGCAATTGTGAACAGGCCCCTGGCAACACCTTATCTACAAAGCAAACAAATCGCATATACACAATGAAACAAAACAGCGCCAACGAAACATTACTGTCATGGTTTGCATACAATACAGGTACCGCGACCGCCGATGACAGTTGTCGCGACACATCGTGTGGAATTGGCTATTTATTATCATTAGACGGTAATTGCGTCAGGGCCGACAATTTCACATCTGATGGATATTATTGCCCAACCGACCAAGACGGCTTTAAACAATTTGTCATAGACGGCGGCGCAATTACAAACTGTTGCAACACTTCAACAAAAGGGGACGCCAAACTTCTAGAGCAGAAAACAGATAATAATCCTACTATAAACAGTTGCTGTATCTACGGCATATCGTCTTCATCTCCTGCATTTGGATTTGACACCGACGGCGACAACAAAAATGACTATATCTTTATGGGAAACAATTCATACGCAAAAGAATTATGCACCCCAACAGAAGATAACATACAGGGAGATGCACAACCTGTACTAGAAATAGATTACGGCAAACAACATTTCACACTGTTTTGCCTTAACGGGATAATAGAGCCCGGCGCAACAAATACGGACCCCGACTCTGCCTTCCCCAGCGGTGACACCCTGAATTGCAATGGTCAATACCTGCTGGTAACAGATTCTGGAATTGTTCTGGATGCACTCAGTGTCTTTACAAACGCCGACCCCGACGTAATATCATATTATTACCCCGGCAACCGTGGTAAAGGTTACTGCGAATACAAATGCACAACGACAAAATGCACATGGGACCCCCAACCAGACGATGCCAACATAACATGTAGTGACTCACCAACCGGTTGGACCGTTGGCCCACCTCCCGACACGTCCACTGCCGTCGCCAATGACACCGACGACGACACCACCATCTAAGCACCCAAGGATTAAAAATGCGCAGAATATTATCACTGTTATATGCACTTATCTTTATAATTTGTATCTATCCGCATCCTGCTAATTCCCTTGATGGCATGCAACTTATGTATAACTGTCCTCTTTGCAGTGACAGCAGCCAATCATGTAACCTCGGCTTAACCCCGTCATGCGCACTAACCACCCCAGAAAATGGCGTATATAAACCATGCTGTTTATACAGCAATGGCGCATGCACCTTTGGCACATGCAAGCTTGAATGCAACCTGGGATACTATGCGCCTGGCAGTTCTTGCGAAATATGCCCCGCAGGCAGCTATTGCCCATATGGCACAACACTGGCCACCAAATGCCCCGCAGGACAATACAGCGACGAAGGCGCATCTGAATGCACCGCCTGTCCCGCCCCATACACAACAGGGGCTGCCGGCACAGGCGTAACAATTAATGGTTGCTCTGTTGTTCTGAAACAAGGCGAATATGTCAGCAATGGCAAAGTGACCACCTGTCCTGCAGGCTATTATTGTTTGGGTGGTAAAACTAACTATGGCAACAATGGCGCAACAGAATGCCCGGCAGGCAGCTATTGCCCTGCAGGCAAATCAGAACCAATTCAATGTCCGACCGACGCCCCATATTCACGCGCTGGCGCAAAAAGTGCCGATGAATGTTTTTCATGCAGTCCTGGAACCTATCGCGACGAAACCGTCACAGAATGCACAACCTGTCCTGTGGGCCATTACTGCGAAAACGGACAAAAAAAAGAATGTCCCGCCGGACGATATAACAACCAAACCGGACAAAGCAGTTGCCAAAAATGCCCAGGTGGAACATATAATGCCAAAACCGGACAAACCCAATGCACCGAATGCCCCGATATCAATGACCACATGGCAACCAAATACCCAACCGGATGGTATGCCAGCGAAGGTGACATTAAAATAAACAGTGCCAACAATCCTAAATGGGATTCCCTATCAGGAAAAACGACAGCAACAGAATGCGTGGGCAGTTATAATGTTTCCGGTCCACGCGGCAAATTTACCCACGAAGCAGTAGGATATAACAGCGATTCCGAAAAATATGACAATTTTGAAGTCGGCGTCCTGTATTATTGGGCCCCAAATCCTGGATTTTACCTAACAGAAAAACTCAGCGATACCTACTGCGACATGGGCGGAATAAATATGTATTATCGTGATTCAAAAGCATGCGAGGCGGGAAAATACTGCCCTGGACGCACAGGCACAACATCATGCTCTTCTGGCCAATACAAAGATACATTGGGACAGGACGGCAATATCGCGCCTGGCTATTTCTCTACCGGTGGCGCAACATCTGCACAACCAAACCGCACAACACCAACAAATGGCGGAACCGGCTGTATCCAAAGCACAGAATGTCCAGACGATGGCTGCTATTGTGGCTATGTTGCCCCGGGACACTATTCTACAGGTGGCGGAACATTATTCAGCCCCAGTGGCCCCGGCAATGGTTGCCTGGACGGGTTTGACTGTGGCGCAATCGCGGCGGGTTATTATTCCACCGGTGGCGCCCCATCAAAAATCCCCGCGAACTGTGTTTCCGGTGGCGAATGCGGCATACTTGCCGGCGGACGTTTTGCAACCTGTGGCGCCAAGACAAGCGAACCAACAAACAATGACCATTGTGCAACAGGTTGTTTTTGCGGATTTACAAGTCCGGGTTATTATTCCACCGGTGGCGGAACCCTATATGAACCCAAAGGCGTTGGGAATGGATGCCTGGACGGTTATGAATGTGGCCCATGCGACCAAAAAAATGAGTTTTGCCCCCGTGGCAGTTCATCAAAACACGCATGCGCGGCAGGAAAATACTGCCAAATATCTAGCACAGATGACACCAAACTGATAACAAAAAACTGCCCCGTCGGCACAACATCAAATGCCGGATCAACCAAAATAGCCAATTGCTTTATAGATAGTAACACAAAATTTTGCGTAACAAATAAAGACCGCACAAAAATTGACAATTGCTTTAATCTGCCTCTGCCCGATGACACAACAATAAATCTAAAATCTGCAAAAAAAATCTAACACCTGCAAATTAAAAACGCCCAAACGGGCGTTTTTTTTTAATCAAACAATTGAATATGATTTATTGCATTTTTTATTAAATCCATTTGCACCGCACCAAATTTCCCCAGCACCCAATCCGCCGGATCCATTGGTAAATCAAAATCGCGCGGATGCCCAATTCCAATTCTAATTCTGCGATATTCACGCCCAATATGTGCATCAATTGACCTGATTCCGTTGTGGCCGGCACTGCCCCCGCCGATTTTTTCGCGGCAATCCCCAACCGGAATATCCATATCATCGTGGACTACAACTATATTTTCCAACGGTATCTTGTAAAATGTCATCAATGCCGCCACCGCAACACCACTGTTATTCATAAATGTCTGGGGCTTAACAAAAATCACGCGATTTCCATTAATATCAACACGTGCAGTCAATGCGTTTTTTTCACTTTTCCACGATGCGTTTTCACCCGCCAACACGTCCACCGCCATAAATCCAACATTATGTCGTGTGTTCACATATTGCGCACCGGGATTGCCCAATCCAACCACCAGAAACGGTTTATTTTCTTGCATATCAAATACCCTTTTTTTATTATAATATCATACAAAGGAGAAAACATGAATACAAAATCATTTGGTATTTTAACCGCCGCCACCATTATGTTAACCGCAGGTGCGGCAAACGCAAATCTTTTGTTTGATATTTATGCCGGTGGCACATACGGTTTTGGTGGATATACCCTGTTTGCCGATGATAACGACATATCCCAATCTGCCCAATCTTATGGTGCAGTACTGGGGATGGATATCCCACTGTTCAGAATTGAAATGGAATACAATTATCTGGATTCTGATAAAATTGAAACAAACCTGGCGATGGTAAATGCGTACTTTAAAATCCCGACCCCTGTCTTAAAGCCATATATTGGTGCAGGTATCGGAACGACATTTTCTGGCAAATATACACCAACAAATCTGCCACACATTGATATAGACGACACAATGGCATACCAGGGCATGTTGGGTATAACCCTGGATTTACCGGCACTGCCGTTTAATATTGATATAGAAGGTCGTGTTTTATACGCCCCAAACACATTTGAAATTGCCGCACATGACACAGACCTGTTGCAGTATGATGGTCGTGTAAAACTGCGCTATGTATTTTAATAAAATTGGATAAATTCGTATGCTGACACTGATTGATGGAAATTCGTTATTATTTCGTGCTTATTACGGCGTACACAGTCGCCTGACACGCAGCGACGGCACACCAACCGGTGCAGTATACGGATTTTTCAACATGATATTGCCAATTTTGGCATCGGCCCGGCCCGGCGATAAGTTTGTATGCATATTTGATGCGTCCCGCATCACCTTTCGCCAGGATATATATCCCCAATACAAAATGAACCGCAGCGAAACGCCCGCCGACCTGATTACCCAGGGACAAATGATTCAGTCGGGCCTGATGGCGATTGGCATGCCGGTTCTGTGTGTTCCCGGGGTAGAAGCGGACGATGTTATCGCCACCCTGGCAACACAAAACTGTACCCAAACAGATGCAACCCGAATTATCACCAGTGACAAAGACCTGATGCAGTTGGTATCAGACTGTGTTTATCTGTACGACGGGATGAAGTCGCGCGAAATCCGCGCTCCCCAGGTACTGGAAAAATTTGGCGTTCACCCCGATCAGGTTATTGATGTCCAATCACTGATGGGCGATTCGTCCGACAATGTACCGGGCGTTCCCGGCATTGGCCCCAAAAAGGCTGCCGAATTAATAAATCAATTTGGCACACTGGACAATCTGTACGCAAATCTGGACGATGTCAAAAATGAACGCATCCGTACCCTGTTGCATGACAACCGTGAAATGGCGTATATATCTAAACAGTTGGTCACATTAAAAACAGATGTTGATTTATCAGACCTGACCATCACCCCATTTGTATTTAACACGCCATCTGCGCTGGAATTTATTCGCACCAATGTGGAGAGCAATTCACTGGCCACGAAAATTGAAAAATTGTTCCCCGCCGAACAATTTTCTGCCCCCATACCTGAATTTACATTCCCGGGTAATGCCTGTGAAGTACCCGACATCCCCCCCGCACCAACACCGCAACCACGGCGCGAAATTAATTGCACACTAATTACAACAATTGACGAATTGCAAAATTACCTGACTAAAATAGAACGTGTATTGGCAATTGACACAGAAACAACCGGTCTGAATCAAATATCAGATAAAATTGTCGGCATATCATTGGCAATCAATGATACCGATGGCGCATATATACCGATTCGCCATCGCACAAAATCAGACGACCTGTTTGGTGGCGACACAACCGCACCAAATCAACTAACACTGGAATCTGTATACAAATATCTGTGGCCAATTTTAACAAACCCAGACATCATAAAAATCGGTCATAATCTGAAATATGACCTGCATATTATGGCAAACGAAGGCTGGGACACCGCAAAAATATCGCCAATTGACGATACAATGTTGTTGTCATATATACTGCACGGCACATTGCATGGACACGGCCTGGATGAATTGGCCTTAAAATACCTGGGGCATGAAAACATAAAATTTTCATCGCTGTTTCCGCCAAAAACACGCGATGCAGACATGCACTTTGACCAACTGGAAATAAAAAATGCTGCACCATACGCCACAGAAGACGCATGTATCTGTTATGCACTGTATAACCTGATGCGCCCAGAATTGGATTCAAACGATAAACTGCGCCACCTGTATGAAACATGCGATTTACCACTGATGCCAATATTGATGCAGATTGAACGCAATGGGGTATTGACCGACCGCAGCAAATTAAATCAACTGTCCTCCATATTCCACGAACAAATGCAAAAATTATCTGATGAAATTTGGGCATTGGCTGGACACGAATTTAATATCGCCAGTCCAAAGCAACTGGGGGTAATATTATTTGATGAAATGCAATTACCCGCGAATAAAAAGCGTTCCACAGACGCAGATTCCCTGAACGAATTGATTGACACACACCCAATTATTGAAAAGATACTAAATTGGCGCTCAATCGCAAAACTTGCAGGGACATACGCGGACGCATTGCCGCGCCAAATTGCCGCCGATGGCCGTATTCACACCACATATTTACAAACCAGCACCAATACCGGCCGCCTGTCCAGTCGTGATCCAAACCTGCAAAACATTCCAATCAAAACAACACTGGGCGAAGAAATCAGAAAGTGCTTTATCGCACCACCCGAACACACATTAATATCGGTTGATTATTCGCAAATTCAATTGCGTCTGCTGACAGATATCGCAGATATAAAAACATTTCGTGAAACATTTATCAGTGGCGCCGACATCCACGAACAAACCGCGCGCAAGATATTTGACATTCCCGCCGACCAACCTGTTCCACGTGAAATGCGCCGCGCGGCCAAGACCGTAAACTTTTCAATAATCTATGGCATATCATCGTTTGGTCTGGCATCCCAACTGGGGGTATCACGCGCCCAGGCAAAGCAAATCATTGACTCATACATGGCGGGCCTGCCTGAAATTGGCGAATACATTGAAAATACCAAGAAATTTGCAACCGAACACGCATGTGTTTACACCCCATGGGGTCGCCGTATTGAATTACCTGAAATAAAAAATCCGCGACTGCGTGCCTATGCAATGCGCGCAGCAATCAATGCCCCAATCCAAGGATTTGAAGCCGACCTGATGCGTCGTGCAATGGTTGAAATTACGGACAATATCATCAAACCAAACCCAGACAAAATCCGCATGATTATGCAGGTTCACGATGAAATGGTATTTGAATGTCGCACAGAATTCGCCACTGAATTTGCACAAAAGATAAAGTCAGCCATGGAAAATATCGCACACCTGTCTGTCCCATTGGTCGCAGAATATGTCGTTGCCCCTGTTTGGGGGAAATAAAAAATGCCCAAAACGGGCATTTTTTTAGTTTTCTTTGAATAGTCGCGCAGGATCCACCGCCTTGTTTCCGCGTCGTACCTCCAGATACATTTCTGGTTTATCTGGATTCATACGCCCAATCGGTTCGCCGGCTAAAACCTCTTGTTCCAGCATAACATCAATATTCCCTAGGTTTGTCATAACAGTATTATACCCATTTTTATGCGACATAATCACCACCTTGCCAAAGCCACGAAAACTGTCTGCGAATTTTACAACCCCATCTGCCGGCGCCATAACCAACGCATCCCCACGCGTACGCACACGCCACCCATCAGATTTCAGCCCCAATGCGGTCTTTTCTGCGAATCGGACAACCACACGCCCCCGCACCGGCAGATTTAATTTACGGCGCGAAAAATGCGAATCGGCAGACATCTCGGAACTGCCAACACCTGCGGACAATTCTGAAATACTTTTTGCACGCGCAGACAAATCACGCAATTTTTTCTGCAAAGCCAAATGCTGTCCCTTTAGTTTTTCATTTTGTGCACTGCGTTTTTGCAACAACTTATCTAATTCATTTCTTTGACGCGTATATTTTTGTGCTGTTCTGTCTAATTTTTCTTTTTCAATTGCCCGCGCAGTACGAATTTCCTCTAATTTTTTTATCTGTTTCTGGGCGCGTTCAATTTCTTCGTCCAGATTATCCGCCACCCCTGACAAAACCGCAGATGTTAACACATATTCACGCATACTTTCTGCATCAAAATTAGGGTGTGATGCCACAAACAAAATACTGGCGGCCGCATCTGCGACGCGTCCACGGTTCGCATCCATTTCCTGGGAAATTTTATCGCGTTGCGCATCCAACTCGGCAATTTTCTTTGCCATTTCGGCCCGCTGTTCTTCCAAAGCGCTGACCTTGTCCGCGGTCTGAACCAAATCTTTCTTGGTACGCGACACTTCACGCTCGGATGTTTTAACCCGTTGTTCTAACTTTTTATTTTCCTGTTCCGTCTGCTTAATCTGGGCATTAATTTTTGACAGTTCACTGGCCCCCGCTGCAGGCCCAGCACAAACAAATAACAAAGAACAAATTGCTATAATCTTCTTCATTATTTTTTAATCACTTTCAAAAATGTCTTTTTGCCTTTTTGCACCATAAATTCATCCGCCACCGCAACAATCGCACGCGGGTCGGCAATTTTATTACCATCAATCTGAATACCGCCCTGTTCCACCATACGGCGCGCCTCTGACTTTGATGGGAACAGCCCCGTTGCAACCAAGAAATCCAAGACCGGCATATCACCCGACATTTCAATATCTACAGATGGCATATTATCCAGGTTTGCCCCACCCGCGAACAATGCCGCCGCTGTTTCCTGGGCCGCAACCGCTGCATCATGCCCATGCGCAATTTCCGTTGCAGCAAACGCCAATATCTTCTTGGCCTGGTTTAATTCCGCCCCCTGCAACGCAGACAATCGCGCAATTTCATCCAATGGAATTTCTGTAAATATTTTCAAGAATTTTTCCACCAAATCATCTGAAATATTTCGGAAATACTGATAGTATTCATACGGGGTCGTCTTGTCTTCATTAACCCAAACCGCATTACCTGCAGACTTTCCAATTTTATTTCCATTTGCATCTGTAATCAACGAAGTAGACAAAACAAAGGCTTCCTTGCCCAGTTTTTTTCGTATCAATTCAATCCCCATAATGGCATTTCCCCACTGATCCGCCCCACAGGTCTGCAAAATACAATTATGTTCACGATACAATGTCAAGAAATCCACCGCCTGGAATGTCATATAATTAAATTCCAAGAAAGTCATACCATTATCCAGACGCCGTTTCACAGAATCCATTGACAACATGCGTGGCACTGTAAAATCTGTTCCAAAATCGCGCAAGAAATCCAAATGGCTGTAATTTTTCATCCAGTCATAATTATCAACCATAATCGCATCAGATGCACCGTCACCAAACTTAAAGAATTTAGAAAAAGATTTCTTCAATCCTGCAACATTCCGGGCCAACACCTCTTCTGTCATCATTGGTCGGCCCGAATCGCGCCCCGACGGGTCACCAATACGCCCCGTTGCGCCACCAACCAAAGTAATAGGTTTATGCCCATATTTTTGCAACCAACGCATCATCATAACCGGCACCAAATGCCCCACATGCAACGAATCGGCTGTTGGATCAGACCCCAGATACGCCGTAATTTTTCCCGCATTCAGCGCATCATTCAAACCATCCAGATTTGAAGTCTGATTAATAAAACCACGTGCCTGTAATTCCTGTAATAACTCGTTCTGCATAATATTTATCCTTTATCGCAAAAATAATAGCACGCAAACGCGTGCTATGCAAGGAAACGGGAAAAATTATTTTGTTTTTGCGCGTTTATAATCTGCGATTAATTTTTGCCCAATCTCTTGATTTATCTGTGCGAACGGCTTGCGTTTTCCGGCCGCATCCAAATATGGCACGCGCCCAACCGATTCCAGATAACACGAATCCAAACCAACCGTTTTATCTGGATGGAAACAATACACCAAACGCCCTGCTGTGTCCCCTTCTACAGACGGCAGAACAAATTCTGATACCTTTTTAAACTGTGGCACATTATCCACATCAACAAAGTCACCAAAGTAAGATTCCACCGGCATACCATTCACATTATATTTCAGACAGTCCACCTCAGGGCAGTTTTCAACCTTCTTAATCTTTAATTCTGGATGTCCCAACACCTTGTCATCAAAGAATTTTTTTGAATCATTAACCGTAAAACTTTTTAAATTTATATTCTTTCTTAGATACCTGTCACGCGATATTAGATTCGCAATTTCCACAAACCAATCGGCCGATTCTGCTGGATGCAATTTATCATCAACCGACACCGCCAAATCCAGCAATGACGCACTGGGCATAACCTTAAACAATAATTTAACAACCCTGTCACGCCCCAACATCTTCAACACAGGTTTTGGAATACGCGCCAAGAACCGCCGCATGTCTTCTTCGGTTGCCAACATTCCACGCCCGGGCTCTAACCTGTCCAACATACGAATTACAGAGGTTCGCAATTGTGGTTGCATAACCCATGCGCCATTTGTTTTCAGTTGCAAATGCCACCCACGATCCAAAACATTATGCGCATTTCTTTCCAAGGTAATAACAGAATCACTAAAAATCTCGCCCCCTGTAAAAACGACGGTGTTATAAAACCCAGGCACATTTGCAAATTCATTCAGATAAAAGTTTATATCTGATGCCGGTATAATATTCCGATTTAACATTGGCTTTGATTTCATATAGCAACCATTGCACCCCAGATTACATGAATCTGTCAAATAAAACTGCAAATCAACATCATAATCTTTGGTATTATTTAAAACATTTGAAACACGGGTTGAAAAATCGCCAGCATCATTAAAATTTTCAGACATAGTTCAATATCCTTTTAAAAACAGAACAAGCCTTCAGCATAGTACAGAAAAATCCCCCTGTACAGGGGAATTTTAAAAATACAAATGCGCAAAAACTTATCGTGTTTTTACCAAATCTGACAACATACAGCCATTTCCACGCTGAAATGGATTAAAGTTTGGATCAATAACGATTTCTTCTTTTTCCACAACTGGCGCTTCTTCTGCAACCGCTTCAACCTTTGGATTAACAAATGAATCCAATGTACCAGTACCATGCAAATTATAAGTATTCACAATACAGTTCCCAGAAAAAGTACATTTTCTGTTCTCGTGTATATCACAAAATGCGCACATATCACAAACTGACATAATTTATATCCTTTTATTAGTTTTAACAGGCCCAAGCATAATACACATTTTTTGTTTTGTCAACTTATTTCTTTTCCTATCCCGCACAATAAAAAAGACCCCTTTCGGGGCCCTTACTCAGATTTTTTGGACATAGTCTACTTCTATCTGGGTTTTAAAGATGCCCCTGTCAACTTCGCCATACAGTTTAACTGTATCTGATGGTGAAATCGTCTGGCCGCGCCAATCGTCATCATCAATTTCCACGGTTATGGACCCCGTAGAATCTTCAAACAGGTATTTTTCATCCCCCATACGCTGTAAAATATGCCCCTGAACGATAACCGGTACATCATCGCGCATTTCATTTACCTGTTTAACCGTGACGATTGTTTCCTTATCGCCAACAAAGCCACCTTTGGTATTATTTTGCACAACCACTTCTTCTGTGACAACAGCGACTGTTGGTTCTGCAAATTCTGCAAATGCCGGCGCAATCGCCAGAACCCCAACCAAGGCCATAAATGATATTTTTTTCATATATATCTCCTTTTGTTTCATTTAACTAAAACAATTATAACATAAACTACATATATAATATCTAGGAAAAAATTAATAAAAAAAACCGCCCAACTGGGCGGTAATTTACGCGGCTTTTTTTGCATCTGCCAGTATTTCCACGGCCGGTTTTTTGCCTGACACAACATCTGCATCAATCAATATTTCTGCCAAATCTTCTTTATCTGGCGCATCAAACATCGGCTGCATCAATACCCGTTCCAGAATACTGCGCAAACCACGCGCCCCTGTTTTGCGCGCAACTGCCATTTTTGCAACCTCGCGCAGACCGTCTTCGGTAATATTCAACTTTACATTATCCATTTCCAGCATTGCCGCAAACTGTTTCACAACTGCATTTTTCGGTTCGGTCAAAATCTTGACCAATGCATCTTCATCCAATTCTTGCAGGGTTGTAATAACCGGCAAACGACCAATCAGTTCTGGAATAATTCCAAACTTTACCAAATCTTCTGGCTCAACATCTTTCAAGAAATTCTTATTCTTGCGTTCTTCGGCCGATTCCACATGCGCGCCAAAACCAATTCCGCGCCGTTCGCATGTACGATTACCAATAATCTTGTTCAGACCATCAAACGCACCACCACAGATAAATAAAATCTTGCTGGTATCCAGTTGTACTGTTGCCTCGCCTGGATGCTTGCGCCCTGCGCCACCTGCCGGTACATTTGCAACGGTTCCTTCTATCAATTTCAACAATGCCTGCTGAACACCTTCGCCTGACACATCACGTGTCAACGATGGATTTTCAGACTTGCGTGAAATCTTGTCAATTTCGTCTATATATATGATACCGCGTGTTGCGCGTTCAACATCAAAGTTTGCATTTTGCAACAAACGTGTCAGAACGCTTTCCACATCGTCACCAACATACCCTGCCTCGGTCAATGTGGTTGCATCCGCAATTGCAAATGGCACATCCAATATACGCGCCAAAGTCTGGGCAAACAATGTTTTTCCCGTACCTGTTGACCCAATCAGCAAAACATTAGACTTTTGAATTTCAACATTTGATGTGACCGCCACATTATGACGCTTGTAATGATTATAAACCGCCACCGCCAATGTACGCTTTGCCGTATCCTGGCCAATAATATATTCATTCAAGAAATTATAAATCTGTGATGGTGTCGGCAACTTTTTCGCATCTTGACTGACTGCGCGTCGGTTGTCATCCGCCATAATATCATTACACAGATTGATACATTCGTCACAAATGCAAACATTGCGACCACTGACCAATTTCTTTACTTCATATACTGCCTTGCCACAAAAACTGCAAAACTGTTGATTATTATTTTCTGTTTTTGGCGTTTTATCGTCACTCATCTTACATCCCCAAGATTGGAAAATTAATTGCTTTTGCGTTCCAAGATTCCATCAATCAGACCAAAATCTTTGGCCTCACCCGGACACATCCAGTTATCGCGTTCCATTGCATCAAACAGTTCTTTTTCTTTTTTACCTGTAAATTCAGACATCTGCTTAATCAATGTTTTCTTATTTTTCTGATATTGGTTCATCTGGATTTCCATATCTGTAATTTGCCCCTGGGCACCTGCCAACGGCTGATGAATCATGATTTGCGTATTTGGCAAAACGAATCGCTTGCCTTTTTCACCGGCGGCCAACAATACCGAGCCCATTGATGCAACCAACCCCATACCAATTGTTGATACAGGCGCCTTGATATACTGCATAGTATCCATAATCGCCCACCCGGCCGACACATCACCACCCGGGCTGTTGATATACATTGAAATATCTGCATTTGGATTTTCAGATTCCAAGAACAACAATTGTGCCACAATACTGTTTGCCATTGTTGGTTCAATCTGTCCATTAACCATAATAATTCTGTCGCGCAACAAACGTGAATAAATATCAAACGAACGTTCACCGCGTGGCGACTCTTCTATAACCATTGGAATTAAAGCCATCGTAAAAACCCCTTATTTTACCTGTAATTATACCATACTAAAACCCGATTCGCGAATTTATCATATATATAGACAAAAACAATAAAAATACAAGATTTGACAAATAAAAATTTCTCATTAATATAATCTGGCTATGAATAATCAACACACACCTGGATTTTATATAATAGAAGAATACCGTTGCAAGAGATTGTACGATATTGTTCGCAACTATACACCAAACAATACCAACAATGCAGATTTTTGTTGCAACATAACATTTGACAGAATGAACACAGTACAAAACATCAACTACCCCGAACAGGTCAAGATTGACCGCGCAGAAACAATCGCCTATCAAATCCAAAAAACAAAATGGCAAACAAAACTGCTTGAAAGACTAAAAACATTAATAAGATAAACTTTTAAACAAAAAAGAACGCCCAACCGGGCGTTCTTTTATTACTGATAACTGAATAATTATTTATCCAACGCTGCCTTGATTTGTTCAGCTGGGATTGCACCTGGGAATGCTTCTTCGCCGATAATCAAGAAAGGTGTACCTGTGATTTCAAAACGATTCGCCAATTCACGAACATTAACCAATTCACGGGCAACTGTTGCGCTTTTCATATCTTCTTTCAGTTTTGCTGTATCCAAACCTGCCTCTGTTGCAAATTTCATCAGGTTCTTTTCAATTGCTGCTGCCAATTTATCCTGATCTTCAATTTTGCCTTCTGGGCGATATTCACGTGTGAACACAATATCTGCGAACTTTGCAGCCTTGGCTGGATCCTGCATTTTCGCAGCAATCATTGCGCGTGCTGGGCCATCAGACATCACACCATGGATAGAGAAGTTTTTCAACACAACGCGAACATCATCACGTTCTGCCAATACGCTGGACAATTCGCCATGAACACGACGGCAATAGCCACAAGAAGCCGCTGTCCAGACATAGATTGTCTTTTTCGCTTCTGGATTACCCAAGACTAGTGCATCTGCCATCATTTCATCTGCATGATTGCGAACATATTCACGAACAGCCTTGTTCTTTTCTTCATTCAGTTGTGCCTGCATTGCTTCAACCATTTCCTGGATGATTGCAGGATTTACACTTGTCAAATAATATGGCACATACAGACGGCAAACACTGCCTGCAACCATAATAATTGCAATAACTTTGATTGCTTTTTTAACCAATTTCGCACCCATTGCCGGTTTTTTTGCATCATGCTTCAGCATCATGCCACCGAACATGTACAATGCGATACCCAGTACCAGTACCAAAATTGTCCAAGTCATGATTTTCTCCTTCTTATGTTGAACGAATTTTACAATAGCAAATTTTAAAAAAATGGCAAGGAATAAATGTGCAAAATCTTAATCAATCTTTAACATTTTTCGCATTACTGGCATTTGCCCACCCTGGGCCACACAAACACTTTCCAAGAAACGCCCTGTCACCCCCAGATTTATTGGCAATTTATACAGTTTATCTGCATATGGCGCGCCACAGCCTGCGCAAACCGCCCGTCCTGTTCGTGGGGATATATACGCCAATCCATTTACCGCGCCACACCCCGCACAGCTCGTCAAATCCAACGCATAGCCCAATTCACGCAACAAAATAATTTCCCACCCCAAATATGCATTCACATCACCAACGGATAATTTATTCAACAACCCCAGTGTTTCAGAATAAAGAATCGGATAGGCTTCGCGTTCAGGCAACAGATTTTGCAAAATTTCAAACGCAGTATTCATACACAACAGCGCCCGTGGATTCATTATTATCTGCGCAGTCAGGTTTTTTTCTGCATCCCAGTGAAACACCCCCAACTGGGAATCCAAACGCGCACCCCATGAAACATTTCCATACTGACCAATCATTGGGCGATTTTTCTTGGCAACCGCCGCGCCACGCATCATCCCAACCAGCACCCCGCAATCAGGCGTAAATACACGCGCAACACAATCCCGTTCATTAAACGGATGCAATGCAATTAAAACACCAGATGTTTCTATTTTCATATCAGCCCAATTATAAAAACCCCACCCCAACAAATCAATAACACATTTCACCCAAAACAATTGACAAACTGTTCATTTGTACTATATTAATAGTGTGTGGGCATATTATGTGTCACGCACACAGGGGAAACTATGAAGGCATACAACAGATTTTTATCGCTTTTATCTTGCGCACTGATTAGTGCGATGCCTGCCATGGCAAACAATTGCGACAATGAAATGTATCGTCGCTATAACCCTGACAAGTGCGCAACAGAATCAGGCACAGACAGCAAATTTTCCTTTGCATCTGCCGCAACAATTACTGGTGGCGTTGCCGCATTGGTCGGTGGCACAGTTGCAGTATTGGGCCTGACCTCATCTGATGGCGACGCATCTTCTCAGCCTGCCCCAACAAATCAGGCAATGCCAACCGTACAAACACATTATAATATGGTTGGCGCAGATGTTGACCTGTCAGCACTGGAAAAGCAATTTGATAATGCCGAATACATTCGCAACGGGAACCAGTACAATGATATACGCGTTGCATATTCCCTGGCGCGTGGCTATACGGGTGCCGGTTCAAACATCGCAGTATTTGATTTTGGCAAGAACACATGGCACGGTGGCAATGTTGCATACCTGTCATCTGGACTGATTGCACCAAACGCATCTGTCACATCATATCAGGTTGCAGATCGCGACAAAAACTTTTATTCATTCAGTCAAATTGGCGAAACGATAAACACCGCCACATACCAAAATGCAAACATATATAATTTCAGTTGGGAAATCACAAACATATCCGCCGCACAAATCAAGAACCGCCAGCATATGATAAATGTGACCAGCCCTGCATTTGTGAACTCCTTAATCAGTGCCAGTCAACAAAACGATGCTATTTTTGTCTGGGCCGCCGGCAATGGATATAATTCCGAATCAAACGCCCTGTCTGCCCTGCCCCTGCATGTAAACGAACTGGCGGGCCACTTTGTAAATGTCGTTGCCTGGGACAGCACGACCCAATCCCTGGCCGATTTCAGCAACGAATGTGGCATCACCCAGAACTATTGCATAACAGCCCCTGGCGTTGCACTGGACACACCAAAAACAGATATATTACTGGACGGCACCAGTTTTGCCGCCCCAATCGTATCCGCCGCCATTGCCGTAATTCGCGAAGCATTCCCATATATGAAATCCCCAGAAATCACACAACTGCTGTTCACAACTGCGCGCGATCTGGGCGACGCAGGAATTGACCGGGTATACGGTCACGGTATGCTGGACCTGGAACGCGCCACACGCCCTGTGGGCACAGCACTGGTACCATTAACCAATGGCACCCCTGTTGCCCTGCGCACCGCACATGTTGTTGGTCCCGTCGGACACAAAATTAAATCTGCAAACATCAAATTTTCATTTGTTGACAGTTTTGGCCGTGCCTTTGACACAAAACTAAATGATAACATTCATGTAAAGAATCGCGGCATTGCCCACGAATACCTGACCGATAACAACGCAATGGGCATACAAATTGGAAATATTGAATTCGGATTCAAACAATCAAACCTGTTTCAGGGCACCGGATTCTTGGCCAACAACACAGACAGCCTGACCAGTTTTATCGGATTCAAGAACGACATTAATATCGGTAAATTAAATCTGTTCCACGATACAAAAATCGGATTTACACACCCAACCGCATCTGCCGAATCAATGATAAGCGGATTTTCCAACATAACAACCGCATCTGCTAAGATTGGTGCAAAATACCAAGATTTCAGCCTGTCCATCGGCACACCTGAAACAATAATTTCCGGCAATATGTACCTGGACACGCCGAATGGTCGTCGCAATAATGGCGAATATATCTTTACACGCCAAAAAATCGCACTGACTGACACGCCGGCATTTGAAATCAACGCATCATATAAATTTTTAACCACTGGCTTTGTAGACAATCCATACGGCACCGATGAATTTTACGCCATTGCCCACGGCAAAATAATTTTTTAATTGAAAAACGATAAAAACACCTTGCTTTTTTAATACTTTATTGGTCAAATCCAAACATAGATAAATAAAACAAACAAAGGAAAGTGACATGGCAGGAAGTATTAATAAAGTCATCTTGGTCGGCAACATTGGCCAAGAACCCCAGGTCCGCACAATGGGCAGCGGCCAAAAAGTGGTCAGTTTTTCACTGGCAACATCTGACAGATGGCGCGACCGCACCACCGGCGAACAGAAAGAACAAACCGAATGGCATCGCGTTGTAATCTTTAACCCCAATCTGGTAGAGGTTGCAGAACGCATGCTGCAAAAAGGCACAAAATTATATCTAGAAGGGTCATTGCGCACACGCAAATGGCAAAACCAAAGCGGTGCTGATGTTTTCACAACCGAAGTTGTCCTGAATCCATTTGGTGGCCAGATGGTAATCCTGTCAGGTGCCAAGACAATGGATGGCGCAGGTTCTGAATATACAGCCGCCGCCCCATCATCTGCCCCACGTGAAGAAATATCTGTAGCTGACATCGGTGATGACATTCCATTTTAATAAAAAATCCCGCAACCGCGGGATTTTTTTTCAAAGTCAATTACTATTCAAATCTCTCTGTCATACCAATGGCGCCAATACTAATTGTCACGCACTCTATCATCATCCTGTGATGCCCCGCCATTCGGCGGGTTAAATTCTTAGTTGGGGCAGCTGATTCCCTCGCTCGGCACAGGTGCCGGCTGTGGGGCATTCCTGACGGTTTTAGCGCACAACGCTTATCAAACCAGGCAACAAATTATTGTTGCACACTATCAAACTATCACACCACAAACAAAAATTAAAACGCCCACACAGGGCGTTTGAATTTTGGTTGTGCTATCTGTGCAATTCGCGAGCCGAATTGATGGAAATCGGACAAGAAATTGATGAGTTCAAGAGGGAACAAATCTAATAAATCATATCGCACAACATTATCTATCTATATTAAGCCCACGACCTATTCGCAATCTAGAATGTGTTCGTTCATATTCATCAACATATTCGTTGATCGCGTAATATTGCCCCGCACTTATTCTAAATAATCGTGTATAAACATCTCCTTCAACAAGAGACTTAATTTTACCCTTTTCGTTTATTACTGATATTCCATCGGCTTTTGCATACATATGAATCTCACGTGCTAAGTCTGGATTTAAATTTTCCGCTCTTTTCATAAGTTTTACTAAATCTTCTGGTTGGCTCTCTTTTGAATACGACATCCATTCCGCGTCTTTTAATTGTCCTTGTGCAAAAACTTTATCCGTTTCGGGTGTTTTTATAGGGTTTCTATATGGTTTAGTAATTTCCTTTATATCTTCAATCAATTGGTTATCTACTTCTTCCATAAAATAGAGAGTAACTGGATCTGAACGTGTCAACCACATGTTATCATCTCCACGTCTAGGAGTTTTGTAATAACCGTTGACTGGATTACTTCTTACAACCTTTCCGTTTATTTTCCCCAGAGAAAAATATTCATCTAATGCTAAAAACAAGTTTCCATTAGCAACACAATTAAGCGAAATTCTATATTTTGGAAAAATTTTATAATCAAGTATATTATGTTTTACAATCGGGGATTTGTGATAATTCCAATCACCATTTTGTTCAATAGACATACCGTGATGTGGAATTTCAGCATTTGTAGACCAGTTTTTATCAACAATTCTGCTTTCTGGAAAATCTGCTTGCCTAAGATTTATGTATTTTAGTTTTATTTCAATATAAACACGACTAAAGTTAAATTCCTCTTTATTTTCTTTTTTTTTGGGAAAATTTATTCTCAAAACCATTTTTTTTCCTTATCCACTACCTAAAAGTATATCATAAAGAGTTCGAAAACGATAGTTTTTTGTTGTTTTCTATTTTTTTAACTTTCGAACTCGGTCAAAACATTAGAAAACAAACAAAAACCCGCCTTTACTGGCGGGCTTGTCTATCTTGGTTGGGCTCGAGGGGCAGTTCGCGGGCCGAATTGTTAGAAATAAGACAAGAAATTAATAGAGTGAAAGACAAATTAAATCTACCGAATTTATATTAAGAATTTTTACTCTACGATACAAAACCAGAAGTTTGTAATTCCCATAATTTCTTATATGCGCCATTTTGACGAAGCAATTGTTTATGAGAACCTGTTTCTATAATCTTTCCATTTTTAATAACTATTACCTTATCCATATTTCTTAATGTGGATAATCTGTGTGCAATTACCAATGTAGTTTTACCATGCATAGCATTAGCCAATGACTTCTGAATCATCAATTCATTTTGGGAATCAAGAGCAGAAGTTGCTTCATCTAATACCAATATTGGTGCATTTTTTAACAAAGCACGAGCAATTGATATTCTTTGTCTTTGACCACCAGATAATTTAATCCCATTATTACCAACCAATGTATTATAACCTTTTGGTAATTTCATAATAAATTCATGAATATGAGCCTTCTTTGCTGCACTTATAACTTCTGCACGAGTGGCATTTGGTCGTGCATATTTAATATTTTCATAGATAGTTCTGTTGAACATATTTGCTTCTTGCGGAACGAAAGATATGCTTTTACGAAGTGATTCTTGGGTCACATCACGAATATCAATATCATCCACCTTGATAGAACCAGACTCTACATCATACATACGAAGCAATAAATTACATAAAGTGGTTTTACCAGCACCAGAAAGTCCAACTATGCCTACTTTTTCAGCATTATCTATGTGCAGATTAAAGTTATTGAAAATATGATTTTTACCATAAGCAAATGAAACCTTGTTAAAATCAACAGTTGCTTTCTTGATTTTCAGGTTTTTAGCATTTTCTTTATCGGTAATCGTAATCGGTGCAATTATATTGTTATATGCCGTTGTGGCTTGTGCAAGATCTTGGGTATACTCCTGCAATGTCTCATTTAATGAAGAAAACGCACCATTTATTGCCACGGCAGAAGTCATAACAAATACGCCATCCGCCAGAGTAATCATCCCTTTTTGTATAAACACGAAGCATAATAACAACAAGAATACACGAACTGCTACCCATAATATATCCATCGGCAACCAACCACAGCGTCTAAAGAAATAAACATCACGAATAATTTTAATCAGATTATTACGCCCCTTATAAATATGCATATTTTCGTAATTATTATTTGCAAAATATTTAACAGCCAATGCATTATTCAAACTATCACTTCGTAAACCTTCGTATATTGCACTTTCTTGCGTTTCTTCCATTTCCTTTTTGCATACTTTGGTATTCCAAGACCATTCCCAAATCAATTTTGTTATACCGTATCCCAACAAAATAACTACAAACCATATATTCATTGAAAACATAGAACCAACGATTAAAGCAAAACCAAGTATAATTCCTATCATTTTTCCCCAAAAATCATCGGTAAGGCCGTGCAATCTAGCAGACACCTGCTCTGAATATCTCATTATCTGACCACTAGATTTATCTAAAAAGAAAGAAATATCGTTTTCATAAACCCTTTTATAAAGCAAATACAGTTTTTTGCGATTGAATTTCTGCTGTCTGATACCGATCAAGTAATTATTAAATGCATTTAACAAAGGAATCGCCAACAGCATTCCAACCATTAAACACATCAAACTCACAATATCATCAAAATTCTTATCTGCTGCTTTTTCAAATATTTCAACCATCCATTTAGAAATCAAAGGTTCAAACATCATTTCAAGGGTATTACCCAAAACCGTACAAACAAATAGCGCCCCTACATACCAAGGCGAAGTTTTTAAACATAACCAATAAAACCCTCGAACAGTTTTAGGAAAAGAATCTTTATTCATAAGCAAAACCTTTTATGCCTTGTGAATTATATCATAAAAGTTCGAAATCGCCAATTTTTTATCGTTTTCCAAACTCCGACATTCGAACTCGGTCAAAACATTAGAAAACAAACAAAAACCCGCCTTTACTGGCGGGTTTGTCAATCTTGGTTGGGGCAGCTGGATTCGAACCAACACTGACGGAGTCAGAGGACAATGGTCTGAACTTTTCTGCCCCACTGTCTGCACCGGATTTCTGCGATTTTTTAATTTCAGACAAACGGACTAAAAACCGTATGTAAAAAATATGTAAAAAATCACCAAAAATGAAAAAAATTTCAATTCCGGTAAAAATCCTGGTTGGGGCAGCTGGATTCGAACCAACACTGACGGAGTCAGAGTCCGGAGTTCTACCATTAAACTATGCCCCAAGCCCGCCTATTATATGCATCACGAATACATTTTGCAAGCAGAAAATTTAACACTTTTCACGGAAACTCACTAAACCCAACGGACACGACAAATTATTCACTGTTTTCCCATGGATTTTTTGAAACCAATCCCTATGCTGAAATCATAACCAAAAGGACATCCAATGACAGAAAAATTACTCACCCCAAATCAACTGGCAGAAAACCTGAGTGTAAAACCCTTCACCCTGCTACAGTACAGAATGAACAGCATCGGTATACAAATCCCACAGTTTCTCAAAGTGAACGCTGTATTCCTTGTTGGGTTGCTGAAAGAATAAACAGTTCTCGCTGTTTGACTGTGTCGCATTCTTGGTCCAGTTATAAGAACCAGTCACAACCATTTTGCCATCAAATATGGCATACTTGTTGTGCATAATCTTATGCTTTTTATGGATCACAACCGGAATCCCTGCCACAGCCAATTCTTCATCCAGCGAATACTTATTGCCGGCCATCGCCCGATCAGTAATAACACGAACCACCGCACCACGTTTCTTCGCAACCAAGATAGCATCAACGATTTTGCGATTGGTAATAGAATAAACCGCAATGTCAATTTTCTTGGCTTTTTCAATCTCTGCTACAATGTTATCTTCGCAATCGGTCCCAGGGGTAAAGTAAATGCGGATCCAAGATTTTTCAGAAACAGGCGCTATTGGTAATGCAGCCGGCTCAATATCATATTCCTCGGTCTTTTGCTCTAACGAAGAACCCCATAACTTGGACCAAAACGACGGCTCGTCTTTTGGGGTTTCTTGCTGCACACCGATATGGGTCAAAACAGCATCTTTGGCATCGTTACCATCTTTGATAACCAGCATCAGCAAATCATCATTGGGCTTGCGTGCGACAACCAACAAATCACCCACCGCAGCAGACTTCATAACATCATTGCGTTTATAGTGTAATTTGCCACGTCCACGACCGTTCCACGATTTCTGATAATAGTAATACCATTTGGCAGTACTGTATTCCTCTATGGTCTTTTTGCCAATGTAGACATACAACGTTTCAAACGACTTTTTCTCTTTACCCAGAACAGATTCCAACCCTTTGGTCCCAGTAATTTCCAAAGTGTGCTTTTTATCAGAACGAATGGTGTCCGTCTTTTTCATGGTCTTGACTGCAATGGCACTGTAATTGGATAAATCCGCAATCTCAAACGCATAACAGGGAACAGAAAGGCAGAAGACTGCGACAAGCGACAAGAATAAAATCCTGATGCATTTCAACATACAGACAGATTAAAACTATTCTGCGATTGGGGCAAGTGTTTTTCTTATAAATATCCTGGTATAGATTTTGCGGCCACGAACAGAACACGCACCACCATCATAAGTGAATTCTTTATCCAGCCCCAGAATCACAAACTGTGCCGGATTATACTTTTCAATAAAACTGATTGGAACACCCATAACCCCATCATAGTCTGATGGAATATCAGACGTACGATCAACATTGATTGCATCGGCATTGTCATACTTTGGGAACCGTTCCGGATCATAAAGGGCAGACAACCGCAAAGCACCGGCACGATGATTGTGGACCAGATTTGTTAGCCATATTGCCGGCACTTCCTTGGTGTCAGAACAATCTGGGACCATGAACCGCATACCACCGGCCCACCGGCGAACCCCAGGCCAGATTTTATTCCTTTTCACCAAATCAAACACTTTGCGCTGGGCAATGGCATTTTTGTTGCCAATGACCAGAAACGGCTTTTGATATTCAATCAGCAAATCCATAAAGTCCCGAAACAAAGAAAAAGGCGGGTTGGTAACAACCACATCCGCCCGTTGCAGCAACTCAATGGCCTGGGGACTGCGAAAGTCGGTGCCACCCAGACCACCACTAAACCACACATCCCTGATCAGCCCCTGGGACTTTAGTTTGGTAAAGTATTTAACAAAGGCACTGTCAGCCGTATCACAATTACAGTAAATGCACTTATTCAAAAAATGCGACCGATAATGGTCGCACTCAGATTCAACATCAGCATATTGGGTATAGAACTCATCGTTCCTGGCCAGTTTGGCACGCAGCAATTTTGCACATTGTTTTTGCATCATATCTCCTACAATGAAAAAAGCCCCAGCACAGTGCCAGGGCAGAATAAAAAAAAGACGGCTTAAAACCGTCCGCTTGATGGTAGATATTATATCACAAAACGAAGAAAAAATCAACAGAAGTATTTTTCCATAAAAACATCAATAAAACAGCGGGTTTTAATCACATTTTATTTGTTTTTAGCCCTATTTTATGATAAAATATCACCCGACACAGGCGACTGTGCTGGGCGTTACAACCCATTTGTTTTCGGTGTCCGTGGGGACAGTAAACACCTCTAACCTTTGGTTGGAGGGCGGTGAATATACTGAATAAACCCGCTATTTTCCGAAAACAATAGTTGTAAACCTCCAACCACCTAAATTATGCCTGTGTGGAATTAGACGGAGAGCAGCATGACCAAACAGAAACAATCCAGCAAAACAACCACCCTGCCCAAGACATTGTGGGGATTTTATTTTAGATACGCCTTTCGCGGACACTATTGGCTAATAATTGCATCTTTTACGTTAATGTTGGTGGTATCATTTGACCGTATTGTTCAACCACTGGCACAACAATGGACGGTTGGCATATTTGAAAACGCGCCCGCACCGGGACAAAATTTTATTGAACACGCATTGCCAACAATATTACTGATTGTTGGATTAAATCTGGCGGTCACACTGACCGCAGCATTGCGCGATTGGACATTTGCACTGCGCAACCCATCAATACACCGCCGAATATCGGAATTTTTAACAGCCTATGTTCACGGTCAATCTATGGCATTCTGGACGGGACGCATGGCCGGACAAGTAAACAGCCAAATGAATTATATATCTGACGGCTTTGATGTGATAAACCATATTTGGATGGCGTTTTGTCGTCTGCTGACCATACTGATTAACGGTGCAATCCTGTTCAGTGTTAACAGATATGTTGCTTACTTATTCGTTGGTGTTATCGCATTTCGTGCATTTTACGCATGGAAAATGCGCAAACCACTAAAAGAGGCAACAAAAAATCGTTCTTCTGTTGTTAGTGCAATATCTGGCAAATTGATTGACAGTATATCTAATTATTCCGTAGTCAAAGTATTTGCACGCGCATCAGCCGAAGAAAACTATCTGGCACCGGCACGTACAGAACGTGTTAATGCTGTACGCCGTGTAAATTTTCTGCAACGTATATTCTGGGCAATTCCAGGGGCATTGTGGGATATTTTGCTGGGGGTAACAATTTTGTTGTGCGCAATATTATTTATGCATGGCGAAATGACTGTTGCCCAAGTTGTATTCACAACCAGTGTGTATTTCACAGTTATGGGGACAATCAGCGGTCTTATTGACATGATGCCAAACATTATTGATAAATGGGCATCGGCCGCACGTGCATACGAAGAATTGATTGTACCCGTATCTGTCATGGATGCGCCAAATGCCCCAGATATGCAGGTCACATGTGGCACAATTGAATTCCGCAATGTATCATTCAAATACAAACGCAAATGGGTTCTGAGGGACCTGAACCTGAAAATCAAATGTGGCGAACGTGTCGGTATCGTTGGCCCATCGGGTGCGGGTAAGACAACATTGGTACACCTGTTGATGCGGTTTTGGGATCCAACGCACGGCCAAATCCTGATTGACGGCCAGGATATCAAAGAATACACCCAGGATTCACTGCGCGAAAATATTGCATTTATTCCACAAGACCCAACAATGTTTAACCGCACCCTGCGTGAAAACATCGGATACGGCAAAGTAAATGCAACCGATGCAGAAATTCGCCGTGCAGCCAAGCGTGCCGCCGCCCACGATTTCATTATGGAAACCGACAAGAAATACGATTCCCTGGTCGGTGACCGCGGTATCAAATTATCTGGTGGGCAAAGACAGCGCATCGCCATTGCACGTGCATTCTTGAAAGATGCCCCTATCCTGGTCCTGGACGAGGCAACATCTGCCCTGGACAGCGAAACCGAAGTCGCAATTCAGGAATCATTTGACGAACTGGCAACCGGTCGCACAACAGTTGCGATTGCCCACCGCCTGTCCACCCTGCGCAATATGGACCGCATTATTGTAATCAAGGATTGCCACATAATTGAACAAGGCAGCCACCAATCATTACTGCGCAAGCGTGGCGAATATGCCCGCCTGTGGAAAATGCAATCTGGTGGATTTTTACAAGAATAATAACAATAAGGATAACACATGAAAAAAGAAAGCGTACCGCAAAAAATAAATAACAAAAGCATCCAGGAAATTAACTATGAAAAATTCCTGAAATATAAAAAAGGCCTGTCTGAAGATGACCAGATAGCGGCTTCCATTATTAGTGCAGAAGTCAAAAAATATGCCCTGGGCTGTATGCAGGATTTAGAAGATGCAGAACAAACTGTAATGAGCCAAGTTGCAGACCGTGCGGAATTCGCAAAGGAACTAGAAATATTCCATAAGGATAATAAAAACATTGTAGTAAACTTATTAAAGAAAAATTTTGAAATCAACACTCAGGATTTCGAATTTTTATGGGACCTGTACGGACAAACAGAATTATATCACAGATTAAAAATGGCTGTCGCCAAAGACAAGCACCGCCCACGAAATATGCAGTTTTGGGAATTTGTCGCCAGCCCTGACTTAGAATATGTTGGTGGTGATTTTTCAACATTTGATAGAAATTTAGCGCTAAAAAAATTAAAGAAAACCGCGAAATTTAGTCAAGCTCAAGCTAAATTGGGTGGTAAGAAAGTTCCAACTATGGACGAAATAATTGGTGCTGCAATATCAGAAAAACCAAGAAATCTATACGAGGCTACACTTGATAAGTTTGATGCGTTCTTCAAAATGTATGAACAATCTGACTTAAGAAGTGCGTATGCCGACATTGTAAAACAAGGGGTAAAGTTTGATGCCGATGAATACTCAATGTTGCTAACCCTGCTGGTCCAAAATATGGCACACAAACAAGGGATAAAAAACGATGTTGCCTATGTTATAATTTCAGACGACATGAACATTGATACTGAGGCTTTTGGTACATACACCAGAAAATATATTCCTGAACTTGATGCAGAACGCGGAATTATCACTATTTATCGCAATTGGCTTCACAAAGCAATTGCAATGCAAGTGAAAGATAAAAAGGCGCAAAAAGAAATCTTGTTCACCGAAATTCTGTCTATCGTGATGCACGAATATTCTCATCATGTTGACGTTAAGGCACCAAACAAAGGGGCTGTTGGCGCGCAAAGAATGAATCTGTCACAAATGACCGAAGAAAAATCAAAAAATGATCCATCAGAACGTTCAGCATATACTTTTTCCGACTTTATAAGAAAAAAACTTATTCAGGCACAGAACGACTAAACATAAATAAAGGAATGGCAGATATGAAATTCAAGGGATTTAAGCCGTTAATCAAAACAAAGCGATTGGAACTGAAACCAATGCCGGCGACATTTGAAATGGCGCACACGCTGTATGAACTGATTGACCGCAATCGCAAACATTTCAAATATCTGCCCATTGCCAATGTCAAGGCAGTAGAAGAAGAATTTGCATTCCTGCAGAATTCTGGTCGCCAGTGGAAAATGGGCGACAGTGCCGCATACGGTATGTATCTGCGTGGCACGGACACTTTTATTGGCATGGTAAACATACACGCCATATCATGGGCAAGCGCACGTGGGGAATTTGGATATTGGATGGATTCTAAATACACAGGCCAAGGCCTGATGACCGAGGCAGTAGTTGCGCTGGAAACATACTTTTTCAAGATGGGCTTTAACCGTTTGGCAATCCTGGCCAATCCAAAGAACAAGGCATCGGTCGCAATCGCACGCAGACTGGGATATGTCAAAGAGGGAACAGAACGCGCCCGGAACTATAACCAATACATGAAAGAGTATGAAGACCTGACAATATTCAGTAAACTGCGTTCAGAATGGAAGAAATAAAGGATAATTTATGACCAAAATACCAACAGTCAGAGAAATGGAAGAATTATTACTGCGCGATTCCACAACAGATGATTTTATGCCGGGCATGCCCGATAAACACATGCCTGAAAAACAAATAACCGCAGCAGATGTAAAACACGATGTCTCGGTCTTGGCACGATTGCTAATTCGGGCGTATGTTGGATGGCCGGTTCACAGCGAGATAATAAAAAGAAAGGTTCTTAAAGACCTGGTTGATATTTATAACAATGCCCACGATATGACGGCGATGGAGTTTTTTGAACAACTGAAACCGGTCCTGTCATATATCCCAGACAATCACATATCGCTGCGTTTTAATAAGCAACGCGTTGGAACTCACAGGACGCGCAAGCCAATCAATGTCGGAAAAAATATTGCTGGCGACAAACAAATTGCCACACAGATGAAAAATGGCATTGCCATAATCGGCTTTACACGCATGTTGCGCAATGATGATTTTGCCAACACAATTCTTGAATTTGCGAAAAACACACTGCCCAAATCCACCGCATTGATAATAGACCTGCGTGGCAATGGTGGCGGAAACAGTTTTTATTCCGACAAGTTCTCGGAACATCTGTGTGGCACATGGATTGACAGCATGAAAGAAGTATATGTCAGGGCCACCCCAGAGGCAAAAAAACTGCAACATACTGCACAACCAAATGCCGGCTGGAAAGATGTGCCGGAATCAGAAGAACTGACATTATGGAAAGCAGGCAAAAACTATACGGCCAATCCAGAGAAAGCGTATATGAAACCTATATATATTCTGACCGATGGCCAGACCGGGTCCAGCGCAGAAATGTTCCTGTTGCGCATGATTCACCACCCATGTGTTCATGTTGTTGGCGATAATTCAGCCGGAATGGAAGAATACGGCAATATGGCAAACAGTTTCCTGCCACACAGCCAAATAACCGTTGCAGTCGGTATGAACTATCGCAAATTATTACAAGAAAATTTCGAACTGAACGGTTATACCCCCGACATCAAATGTGCGGACGGCACCGATGCACTAACCGTTGCAATGACCGAGATTGAAAAATCCAAAACATTACAATCGCAGACACCCGAAAGATAAAGGATAAAGCATGCAGATAAAGTTAGAACATCTTGATGCAGAAAGTGCATGGCAACGCATTATTCGCGCCCACGAAAGATATCATACAAACCTTAAAAACTATAAATATAGTTATGAGATGTTCATCCCAAACGATGACAGAATGCGCGAAATGTTTGAGCAACCAAAATTGACCGAACAACAGATTCAGCACTATCACGATATTTTTGTTAAGGAAATATACAAACTGTCAGATTTAACGCACAAAGATGCTGATATAAACAGCGCAATACAGAGATTCCAAAACAGAATTAAAACACTTATTGCACCATTATTGCCGGCATGGAATGCAACAATGCCAGAAACATTAAGCATCAAATGCACATATGGATACGGTGGCGGATACTCATCAGGCAGGAACGCAACAATTCTGTTCCGCATGAGTCGCGACAAGCGAAATGATTATGGTATATACCTGTTACTGATGCATGAATTTGTACACATCTTGATAGAAGAACAGATTATAGGCAAGTATAATGTGCCACAAGACCTGAAAGAACGCATTGTTGATATTATCGGTCTGGAATTGTTTAACAAGCCAATCCAACAAATGTATGAGAATTCATTTGCTAATTCATATATCACACCAGAAGTTATTAAAACAGACCTGGAATCTGCAGTTAAAAAAATGATGGCGGACTATACAGCACTAAAACAAGCCCAAGTCACAAAGGACAGATAATGCCACGAATTCATGTCAT
>CALARG010000063.1 GCA_937888635.1 uncultured Alphaproteobacteria bacterium | reverse complement strand
CCTGATTTGCTGCGAACAGTTGAACGCAGTTTTGTGCCCATTTGCTGATATGCCAAATGAACATCGGCTTCAAATTGTTTCACAAATACATTGTCTATGGAAACAGACATACAAAAATCCTTTGGTTAAAAAATTTAAATAATGATGCAAACGCATCACACATCAGATTTTGTGTTTTGGTTGTGCAATTTAATGCGCCATAAAAACAAAATAAAAATTGGGTCTGTGTAAAAAACAGATTGTCCATAAAAAAAATATCAGTCAGACTGTGCACAAATCTGACTGATACTGTCTTAAGAAAAATCCCCGCGATGCGGGGATTTATATTATTTTTTCTTGCAAACTTTTTTTGCACATGCTTTTTTTGCGCATGCCTTTTTTGCGACTGGTTTCGCAGCAACTTTTTTCACTGCGACTTTTTTAACCGCAACTTTTTTTGCTGCTGGTTTTGCGGCTACTTTTTTTGCAACTGGTTTCACAGCAACTTTTTTAACCGCAACTTTTTTTGCTGCTGGTTTTGCGGCTGCTTTTTTTGCAACTGGTTTCGCAGCAACTTTTTTCACAACCACTTTTTTAACCGCAACTTTTTTTGCAGCAGGTTTTGCAGCAACTTTCTTTGCCGCTGGTTTTGCAGCAACTTTTTTCACTGCAGGTTTTGCAACCGCTTTTTTCGCAGGTGCTTTTTTTGCAACCGGTTTTGCAACTGGTTTTGCTGCTTCTACTTTCTTGGCAGATTTTCTAAAGAAAAATCCCATTACTTCTCTCCTTTAACTAGTTTTTGGATAGAACAAATCTGTTTTGTTCTTACTTTATATTTTATCATGAAATATGAATATTAGTAAAGAAGAAAAAGTAATTTTTTTATCTATGAATATAATTTTTTAAAACCGTTTTCTATTTTTCTAATGTATTCTGCATCTCCGTCGCGCCAATATTTTGGATCACGCATCATGCGACGCAAATCAGAATCTGTTAAATTTTTTGTATCATTTTTTTCTGTTTGAACATCAGGTTCCATTGATTGCATCATCTTGTAGACGCTTTGGATTCCCTGTGGTGTAGCGCACAGTTCATCAAATGCAGCGCGTGGCAGGAAACGCGTTCCAAATTCATTTATCGCATGTAATGCATCATTCATTTTTTGCGCATCACCAAAGAAATTTTTTAATTCATTTATTGCACAACTCTCATCTTGGGCAGAAAATAAATCAGAAACCAATGGTGATAAAAATTCGTTCGCAATGTCATATATTTTTTCAACCTGACTTTTTGTCAGACCAATTTCAAAAAATTTTTCACGCAGATTTTCATCATCATATAATTCATGTGTTGGATATTCAGATGCAGATGACGGCACACCAATTGCACGATTAAACTTTTCACGCGTCGCATCATCAGAATCTGCATTTGGTACACTGATCATTGTTCCAATCTTTTTTTCTAATTCAGTGTATGATTTTATTAATGCAGTTGTGTTTAATGTTCCATCTGTGTTTAAGAATTTTTCTGGGATGTTATCCATTTTCTTTTCCTTTGTTTTCTGTTGATTTACGCAAGAAGAAAATTCCTGCCAGTGTAAAAACTGATTGCAATGTTATAAATAAATCTGTGTCACCGACCAGATATGCACCAATTGCAGATATTATACCCGTTGCAGAAACAATGTATGTGCGATAACCCGTCAGGTATCCACCATGTAATATTCGCTTCATCTTAAAATCCCTGTTATAAATAAAACAGCATTCCATCTATATCCATGATATATCCACGGGCGCGCGCCCATTCGGGCATTGTGTCAGAATGATGAAATCGTGTTGCACCGTAACAACAGTCGGCTAATCCGCCACGCAACATCCGTTTTGCCACGCGCAGACACATTTGAAAACCACGATCGGTTGGCAAAACCATGGTACGCGAATGTCGTGGCGATATGTCTGACAATGCATCAAATATTGTTTTATCAGATATTATATCCGCGATAGAGACACCAGATGCATCGGACAGATTTTTTATCATGCTGGTTAAGGCCTCTACCCCGGGCAGGGATGTGGCACCTGTCTGTGCGTATACCAGGCGCGCAATTTTATATGCCAGGCCTGCGGACATGTCCGTGTTATGTATCAGTGTCAAATTCATGATTTCCCCCCCAGATAAAAAATCCCCACGCATGTGCATGGGGTAAAAAAAATTCCACATCTAAATGTGGATATAATCTGTGCTGTTTATGTCTTGTATATTAGCATATTTTTACAAAAAAGTCAAGCAAATATTTACAACCCGCAGAAAACCGGGATATTTCACACACTTATTTCATCGCCATAGACCAGAATATATCGTGAATCACGGCGCAGAACCAGTGCACCATTTTCATTTATTCCAACCAATGTCGCCATTTGTCCCTGGTACTTTACTGGGCAGTTTAAACACGCCGCCAAATCCAGCCAACGTTCACGTACATAGCGAAAATCAGCAGACATCCATTTGTCTAGATTTCGCATTAAACGCTTTAACAATATTTCCAGTGGGACATCTGAATAATTATCCATCTTGGTTGTTTTGTATTTATCAACGGTTGGATTTGACATTACATTAATACCAATCCCCACAATTACATAGCGTCCGGAATATTCAATCAGGCAACCCGAAATCTTGTTCCCATCAACCAGAATATCATTTGGCCATTTAATTGTTGGATGTATTCCAAATGACGCAATTGTTTCTGCAATTGCAACCGCAACAGAATAAGACAGGCGCGCATCGCGTTCAGGACAATCAAAAATAAAACTGACATACAAATTACCATGGTGCGACACCCATGGGCGACGAAAACGACCGCGACCGGCAGACTGGGCCAATGCCCAAATGGCCGTGTGGTCAGATGCCCCACCCTGCGCAATTAATTCGTGCGCGTGGTCCTGGGTACTGGGGATTTTATCAAAAGATATCAGTTTATAATTTGCCAAGTTTATATACCCCATTTATGTTTTGAATGAAATCACGCCCGTATTTTTGGCGCAGTTGATAAATTGCAGTGTCAATTGTGTGTGTTGCAACATCGGGCGCAAAACCCATGGCTGTGCGCAAATCCTGGTATGACAGGCCGCCTGTTTTGTACAGTAATGCGATAATTTGTGTCTGCAGTGCTGATAATGATACGCGTCGCCCCATTATCTGGGTTATTAGGTTGGTATTATCTGTCGCAGACAGTATTAAAGACTTTAATTGCATTGGCGAAACGATGCTTGCCACTTCTAAATCATCAAAATTTAAGTCTGTGATTGTTGGCGCGTCCAGGACAGTTGCCCCAAAATCCGCCAAGATTTGTCGCCATATTCTATCAGATGTATAAATACGAACGCCATTTAGCATGATTGAATGATAGTCTATATTATGCATGATGTCCAACAAAAAACCGCATCAGTTTATGCGGATGCGGTTTTTGGGGTGTCGAAATCCAGATTTTATTTATTCGCGTGCCGCATCTGGCATGCCAATAAATTTAGTAAAATCCTGAATCTTGGCACCGGTTGATGCCAAAATCTTGGAAATACTGTTGGTTGACGGCCAACGCGGTTGCCCTTCTTTGGACCAACGTTTGCTTTTGTTAAATGTGGTTGGATCCAGTCCACTGCATTTTGCCAAACCAGAACACGACATACCATGTTCAGTTGCAAAGCGTTCTATGGCGCGCCAAACCTCTTCATGTGTCATTTTTTCTCTCCCTCTATTGGTTGCACAGGTCAATACGATTTTTTGTCTGACCTGTACCGATTTTATTCCAGAAATCCGGGCAAAACAACAAGTAGCATTTCCTAGGAATGAGTGACTAAAAACATAAAAAAACACAATACTAAATTTTTTTTTGACAAAACACTTGACAAATCGTTTTTTGTATACTATATTTCGATTCGTCAGAGGGGACGAATCCCGATGACCAGGTGCGAAAGCAACTGTGGGGACCAGAGGTTCAGACTCCCTCCTACATTCTCTCTCCTCTGGACTCTGGGCCCCAGCACAAGTTTAGAGTGCCCAATTTCTTTTTCTCCTTTCCTTCCTTTCGGGGCACTCGGAAATACCGCCGGCAACGGCGGTATTTTTTTATTCATTTAAAAATCCCCCAATGTTGGGGGATTGTTTATATTAGCCGTTTATTATTTCCAGGACACGAGCCGGAACATCCGCAATCGCAACGCGTTCCTGGGCCATTGTGTCACGGTGACGCAATGTGACGGTGCCGTCTTCCATTGTCTGGTGGTCAACCGTTATGCATACCGGTGTGCCAATTTCATCGTGACGACGATAATTCTTGCCAATGTTGCCAGAATTTTCCAATTCTATGCGACCAATCGCCATCTTGCGCAGGGTGGCCACAATATCATTTGAAATGTTTAACAATTCCGGAACATTGCGCGCCAATGGAATCACTGCGGCCTTGACCGGGGACAGTGATGGCTTTAATTTCAAAACAGTACGCGTTTTGCCATCGCCCAGATCTTCTTCTTCGTACGCCTGAATCATTACCGCCAACATGGCGCGGTTTACACCCATTGCAGTTTCAATTACATATGGCAGAAAGTTCTGGCCACTTTGTGGATCGCTGTATGACAATTTGGTTGTACTGTCTTTGTTTTCCAATACATTTGCATTTATCTTGAAATCAGACTGTGCCTTGGTATGTGAGCCCAGGTCAAAATCTTGGCGATTATGAATGCCTTCTACTTCGTCAAAGCCATCTGGGAATTCATATTCAATATCAACGGCGGCCTTGGCATAATGTGCCAATTTTTCGTGTGGCATAAAACGCAACTTTTCCGCAGGTATTCCCAATTCGTTTATCCACCATGCCATACGCGCATCCATCCACATTTTGTGTTGCGCTTCGTCATCAGATGGATTTACAAAATACTGCATTTCTGCCTGTTCAAATTCACGCATACGGAAAACAAATCCGCGTGGGGAAATTTCATTACGAAACGCCTTGCCAATTTGGGCAATACCGAATGGCAATTTATGCGGTTTGGCATCCAAAACATT
>CALARG010000062.1 GCA_937888635.1 uncultured Alphaproteobacteria bacterium | reverse complement strand
CCGTTACCCTTGGTCTTGGACATTTTTTGTCCCTTTGCATCGCGAATCAGGCCATGGAAATTAACCGTTTTGAACGGAACATCGCCCATTACATAAATGCCCATCATTACCATACGCGCAACCCAGAAGAAGATAATATCAGCGGCGGTGTACAGCAAATCTGTTGGATAGTATTTCTGTAATTCCAGTGTTTGTTCAGGCCAGCCCAATGTTGAAAATGGCCACAGACCAGACGAAAACCAAGTGTCCAGAACATCTGGGTCACGAATCAATGTTTTGCCACCAGATTGTTTAATCGCATCTTCTTCGGTTTCAGCAACATACACATTGCCATCCGCATCATACCAGGCCGGGATATGGTGTCCCCACCACAACTGACGAGAAATTGTCCATGGACGAATGCCACGCATCCATGCCATAAACAGGTTATAACGATGTTCCGGCAGGAATTTGATTTTGCCCTGCTCTACCGCTTGAATCGCGGGCTGGGCTAATTTTTCTGCATCAACAAACCATTGGTCGGTCAGGTATGGTTCAACAGGTACCTGGCCGCGTTCAGAATATGGTGTTGGGATTGTACGGTCTTCTATCTTGACCAACAGGCCGGCCGCTTCTATATCAGCCACAATGGCTTCGCGTGCCTTGTACCGGTCCAGACCACGGTATTTTTCGGGCACCACTGGATTATCATTCATTTTTGCATCAGGCGTTAAAATACAAACCGGTGTCAGGTTATGGCGGATGCCAACCTCCCAGTCGTCAAAATCGTGCGCAGGTGTGATTTTTACCGCACCTGTACCCTTTTCCGGGTCTGCGTGTTCGTCGCCGATGATTGGGATTTCAATATCGGTTAATGGGATTATCGCATGCTGGCCAATCAAATGCTTTAACTTTTCATTTTCAGGATGAACCGCAATCGCCTGGTCGCCAAATAATGTTTCAGGACGCGTGGTTGCAATCTCAATTGTGCCACCGCCAACCAATGGATAATTAAAGTAATAGAATTTACCCTTTTCTTCACGGGTTTCAACCTCTAAATCCGATACAGATGTCATCTGCTTTGGGCACCAGTTTACCAAACGCTTTTCACGATAAATCAGGCCTTCGTTATACATTTTTACAAACAGTTTGGTTACCGCACTGGACAATCCTGAATCCATGGTAAAGCGTTCACGATTCCATACAGGTGTCACACCCAAAATATGCAATTGGTTCATAATTTGGCCGCCCTTGTCCGCCTTCCACGCCCAGGCATAATCCAATTTTTCTTGTAATGATAATGTGTGTGGGTTAATGCCCCGCTTGGACAAATCGCGTTCAACCAACAACTGGGTCGCGATTGATGCGTGGTCGGTTCCCGGCTGCCACAGGACATCAAAACCAGACATGCGTTTATAGCGGCAAATAATATCCGTTAAAACATTATTCATCGCGTGCCCCATGTGCAATGAACCCGTCACATTTGGTGGTGGCATCATGATGCAAAACGCTGGCTTGTCAGATTTTACATCGTTGTTCCAAAAAGAATTATTATCCCAGAATTCTTGGATTTTAGTTTCTATTTCACGTGGGTTTATATTTTTGCCAAGTTCTATGTTCATGTTTTCTGTCCTGTTTATGTAAATTTTTAGTTTAGGGAATCCTAGCAGGATTTATTTAAGATTTCAAGGAAAAGACCATGTTATTTTTTGCCGACAATTTCGCCAATCACATAGTTTGCCAACATTAATCCAAATGTGCCTGTCACCGTCACAATAGACCCCAGATTCTTGGCATGTCCGTTTACCGGAT
The DNA here is from genome assembly GCA_937888635.1 of uncultured Alphaproteobacteria bacterium. Lineage (GTDB taxonomy): Bacteria > Pseudomonadota > Alphaproteobacteria > Rs-D84 > Rs-D84 > Enterousia. Next base: position 5,640 of record CALARG010000062.1, on the reverse strand, counting down.
GTGGGGTTTGGGTTGAAAATACCGCCGGAAAATCTGGCAGTTTTTCATCACGCACCGCGCGACGAATGCGGCCCGCCAATGGACAAACACAGGTCTGGGATATTGGGGCAATTTTTATATGGGTCAAATCAGTCTTGGACGCTGCGCCCATAGATGATATCAGTGGGATATTGTTTCTATGTGCCCATTTGTACAGCGCAACCTTAGATGCAATAGTATCAATTGCATCAATTATAAAATCAGGATGCACATCAATATCTGTATGTTCATCAAAAAACAAATTTAATTCTGTCACGCGGGTTTCGGGATTTATATCATGGATACGATTGGCGGCCACAGATACCTTGGCCAATCCAATGGTGGAATGGGTTGCGAACAGTTGACGATTTATATTGGACGCTTCAACACAATCAAAATCAACAACAACGATATGTCCAATGCCGGTGCGGGCCAGTGCCTCTATCGCAAAGGAACCGACCGCGCCACAACCGACAACCATAACGGTTGCAGATTTTAACTTTTCAATGCCGTCATCGCCGTATAATAAACGCGTTCTGTGTAATATGTCCATGTTTATAAAATCTGTTTAGTGTTTTCGTATATTATATCTGACAAAATATCAGTTTCCATATTTAATATTTCAGATATTTGCGATATCAGCGACGGAACAACTGTTGAATCTGCGCCGTCTGATTCAACCAAAATGCGTGATTGTGGTGTTGCCAAAATACGCGCCGCACCATGTTGGTGGCGTAGATTGCGTGGTCCATATGAAAAGTACATATTAAATTTGGCTGCCAATTTGGCGATATCGTTTTTATTGCCAGAAAATCCGTGCGCCAATATAAACGGCGGCAATGTGTCTTTGTTTTCTAACAAAACACGCATCACAATATCCCAACAGCCAACGCAATGTAAATGCACGCCACGGTTATATTTATGCGCAATTTTTAATTGTTCGGTAAACACATGAACCTGATGCGGTATATCGGGCCTGTTTTTATCCAGACCGATTTCGCCGACCATTAATTTTGGATTTTTTATAAGTAAATCTTCCAATACAGTTATGTAATTTTGCGGCAATTCGCACATGTTCCATGGATGAACGCCAACCGCGCCAAACACAAATGGATATTTATGCGTTAAATCTACAATTGCATTCCATTGTGCCGGTGTTGCAGGTGCGCAAACAAATGCAGCAAATCCCTGTTCCTGGGCGTTTGATATCGCCAAATCAATATTTGGCGCATCCAGCAAATGACAATGTGCATCAATATATTTCGGCATGTGATTATTCCTGGATAAAGCCACCGGATTGCATTTTCCACAAACGCGCGTATTCGCCACCACGGCGTAGCAGGGTTGAATGGGCGCCCTGCTCTATCACGCGGCCATTTTTTAACACAACGATTTTATCCATATTGCGCAATGTTGACAGACGATGCGCAATCGCCAATGTTGTGCGTCCCTGGGCCAGTTCATCAAATGAAGACTGGATGCAGACTTCGGTTTCAGAATCCAGGGCAGATGTGGCCTCGTCCAGAATCAGGATTGGGGCATTTTTCAAAAATGCGCGCGCAATTGCAATGCGTTGACGCTGGCCACCGGATAATTTTATCCCGCGATCACCAACCATTGAATCATACTTGTTTTCTGTTCCCATGATAAAGTCATGCGCCATGGCACGCCGCGCCGCAGCACGAACCATATTATCAGATGCATCAGGTTTTCCATATGCAATATTTTCACGCAAAGTGCGATTGAACATTGTTGGTTCCTGGGGGATGAATGCGATTGATTTGCGCAGGGAATCCTGGGTCACATTTTTGATATTCTGACCATCAATCAAAATTTCGCCAGATTCTGGATCATAAAAACGCATTAACAGATTTACAAGGGTTGTCTTGCCTGCGCCAGACGGCCCGACCAGCCCCACGCGTTCGCCACACTTGATTTTCAAATTAAAGTTACGCAGAACCCATTTGTTTTTATATCTAAACGACACATTGCGAAATTCAATTTCACCACATGTGACATGCAACACAGGCGCATTCGGCGCATCAGCAACCGCAATTGGCACAACCAGTTCTTCATATGCGCGGGACGCAGACCCCAGAACATCGGTGATATTAGGTATCTGGTTTACAATGTGTCCAATCGTGCCCATAACGGTAAAGAAAACAGAATTTGTAAATACGATTTCTGCAACTGTTATTTGATTGCGCACATACAGCCATACACATAAAAACAGCGTTATGCCATAGCATATGTCCCAAATTATCATTGGAAAGCCCCAAAACCAACGCTGAACAAAATTCTTGTTTTTATACATATGTATCTGATGCTGGCGCGCAGGTTCCAGATATTCGCGTTCGCGTTGCGCGCCTGCGAATAATTTTACAATAGAGAAGTTAGAAATACTGTCCACACTTTTGCCGGAAACGGTACTGTTAGATGTACTGTAATCCTTGGCGGCGCGATTCATAGGCTTTATCATGGCCCAACTGTATCCAGCGCGAAAAATAAATACGATGCCAAACATAATCGCAACATAGGTATTAATTGAGAAAATTAATCCTACATTAATCACAATTACCGCCATTAAGCATATTAAACGCCAAAAATCAATAATCGCATCAAAACCTTTGGCAACATACATAATCTGGGTGTGTACCTTGCCAGCCATGCGCCCCGTCCAGAATGACATAGATTGGTTATATACATAATCGCTAAGCTTTATCCAAATGCGATTTTGCGTGACCGGCCCCCAACGCGAATAAAACATGTCGCGCAATAACATTGATATATCTATCAGCAATAATAAGACAACAATTGTTATAATCGTGGGCAATGCATGTTGCATAAAAGTCATACCCGCCGGCACAGGATTTTCAAACAAGGCGATAAACCAACGCTGAAAATTTGGGAACAGCACGCCATCCATTGACACAATAAAAAATGCAATCGCCCATACAATCATCGCGCCAACCGAACCAGGAATGGCGTAACGCATGTAAAATCGCCACATAGATTTTGGTAAAATATTATTCTGTGTTTCCGATCCCTTGTTTTTCATTTATTCATTTCCCTCTTTTTTCTTATTTTGTGACTATTTCGCGGAATATCTCTGCCGGAATTGTGCCACCGGTTATTTTAGAATCCATCGGCGTGAAATCATCGTTGCCAACCCATACACCAATAACCATATTATCTGTTGCGCCAACAAACCAGGCATCACGATTTTCATTGCTGGTGCCGGTTTTTCCGCCCAAGACACCAGGTGCGCGTGCACGACCGCCAGTGCCACCGGGCGCAACAACATCTGACAGCAGACGCGTCATAAATTCGGTTGTTTGAGGTTGCAAAATATCAATCGGGTCGGACGGATTGCGTTCGTAAATCGTATTCCCCGCCATATCGGTCACGCGTGTAATTGAATATGGGCGCACCGATTTTCCATCGTTCCAAATTACGGCATATATGTTTGTTAAATCCAACAGTGTCATTTCTGACGCGCCCAGAACTGTTGAATATTCACGGCGCAACTTTGTACCAACGCCCAAACGCCCCGCCATATCCAGTACGGAATCAATGCCGTATGTTTCAGTTAATTTTAATGGCACTGAATTTACACTTTTTGCAAAGGCGGTTGCCAATGTAATATCGCCATAATAGCGTTCGTTATAATTTTTTGGATTGTAATCCCCGATTGCAAACTGGGAATCGTTTACATATGTTTCAGGTGTCATACCATTTTCCAGCGCAACCAAGTATACAACAGGTTTAAAGGCACTGCCCGGTTGGCGCGGGGATGTGGCGCGGTTAAATTGACTGGCCTGATAGTCTGCACCACCAGACATTGCGCGGATTGCGCCGTCTGGGTTCATTGCAACAACTGCGCCCTGATGTGTGCCAACTTTGTTTGGCAAAATCGCGGCAATACGGTCCTGGAAATCAGAATCCAGTGTTGTGTGGACATACATATCGGTTTGAAATGTGCCAATTCGTGATTTTAATTCATCCATTACAAAGTCTGTCCAATAGCGATACAGGTTTGTGTCGGCGGTTGGGGTGGCAGGTTGCAGGGATCGTGCCGCAATTCGTGCCTGGGTTATGGTGATATAGCCCTGGCGTACCATTTCTTGTAATATAACACGGGCACGGGCGATATTCTTGTCAGGATTGCGCAGGGGGCTGTATGTTGTGGGCGCCTTTAACATTGCGGCGATTTGCGCAGATTGGCCGATTGTCATTTTCGTGGCCGGCACACCAAACATTGCGCGCGATGCCGCATCAATACCACGCAGACCACCAACCAGGGACACACGGTTCATATATAAATCCAGAATCTGATTCTTGTTAAAGCGATTTTCCAGCCAATGCGATATTATCAGTTCTTGCACCTTGCGCGAGATTTTCTTTTTACGCGACAAGAATATGTTTTTTGCGGTCTGTTGCGTTATTGTTGAACCACCAGATGCCACACGACCAGATGCCAGATTAGAAAACACTGCACGCGTTATGCCGCGCATATCAATTGGCCCATGCTGAAAAAAGCGTTTGTCTTCAATCGCAACAATTGATTGCCATACATGTGGAGGTAATGTTTCAACAGATACAGGCGTGCCCATAATGCGATTTGCACTGCGCAATTCATTGCCGTCTTGGTCCAGGAACACAATCGTTGCATCGCGCGTTTCATGCAATATCGCATCCAGTGATGGCATGGTCAGATATATGTACGACACATACCCGCATACCGCAACACAGGCAAGCAAAAATATATTAAAACACCATACCAGCAATCGCCGTCTTAGCGGGATTTTCTGGGGTTCTGGTTCTTTCTTGGGCGTGCGTGGACGTGGCAACATCTTCTCCTTTGTTGGGAATGTTAGCACAAACAACTTGCGTTCTGCCAGTGTTTATAATTATAATGTAGCACATAAATCAAAGGAAAGGATATATGAAAAAATTTGCAATTATTTTGGCCTGTCTGTGCACAATGCCTGCGCTGGCGGAAGAATATATGGATGAATACAATTACTATGAATACAGCGATAATTCTGCAAAACAATACGAAACATACGCAGGTATCAGGATTCATAAAAATGAAAGCATTGCGCTGAAATACGATGTTCAAGATGGTGGCAATTCAACCGTACGTGCAGATAACTTTGGATTTGGCGCGGTTGTTGGCAATCGCCTGAACAATCATGTTAAATTAGAATTTGAAACATCTTATGTCGGTGTCGCAGAAAGCAAGCGCGCAAATAAATATGACTTTGATGTGTGGGCGAATATGTTAAATGTCTATTTGTTCCAAGAATATGAACAGACCGTTGCACCATATGCAGGTTTGGGGATTGGATTCGCAACAATTTGGGGCGATGTAAAGACACCATATGGCCACATGTCCGACAGTGTGTTTGATTTATCGTACAGCATAATGGCGGGCATAAACTTTGCTTTAAATGACCGAATTGATTTAAATTTGGGGGTAAAATATCAATACTATGGCGAAGTAGAACATGAACTGCACGACAAAACATTTGCAACCACAGATGTTGATGCAACGGAATTCTATTTCGGCGCGGTGTATAAATTTGGTATTTAATCGGATTCTTTTTCCGTTGTATTATT
>CALARG010000061.1 GCA_937888635.1 uncultured Alphaproteobacteria bacterium | reverse complement strand
AAGAAATGGTTCTGCCAGGTGACAACGTTCGTATCACAGTGCAATTGATTGCACCAATTGCTATGGACGAAGGTCGTCGCTTTGCTATCCGTGAAGGCGGACGCACAGTTGGCGCAGGTGTTGTATCCAAAATCATTAAATAATTAAACAGTCTTGGGCGGTGTAACTGAACATTAAAGCGTCAGTGATTACCGCCCAGATAAATATAAGGAAAACGGTAATGGTACCAACATCAAAAATTCGTATCAAGTTGACAGCGTTTGACCATCGTATCTTGATGGAATCGGTTGAAGAAATCGTAAAAACAGCAAAACGTACAGGCGCAGAAGTTGTCGGCCCAGTTCGTTTGCCAACTTTGATTCAGAAATTTACAGTCAACCGTTCACCACACGTTGATAAAAAATCACGTGAACAGTTTGAAATCCGCAATCATAAAGCGGTTGTAGATATTGTTAATCCAACCCCTCAGACAGTAGATGCCTTGATGAAGTTGGATTTGGCGTCAGGTGTTGATGTAAAAATTAAATTGTAAAATTAAAATAATCTGTTAGTGTTGGCGTGGCAGTGTGTACACCATACCAACCAACTGACATAAAAAAAGGCATAAAAAAATGAAACGTAGCGGATTAATTACAACAAAAATTGGAATGACGCGTCTGTATGATGATGGCGGGGTTGCACATCCAGTAACTGTTTTGTCGGTTGGTGATTGCACTGTCATTGGAAATCGCACGCAGGAAAAGAACGGTTATGTTGCAAACATTTTAGGTTTGCGCGAAGCCAAGGCAAAACACGTTGCAAAACCACAATTGGTTGCAGCAGAAAAAGCGGGTGTAAAACCGTATCGCAAGGTTGTAGAATTCCGTGTGTCAGATGATTGTGTTATCCCAGTTGGGACACAGTTGGTGGCATCTCATTTTGTTGCCGGTCAATTCGTTGACGTCCAAGCAACAAGCAAGGGTAAAGGATTCCAGGGTGCAATGAAACGTCATAACTTTGGCGGTAAAGAAGCAACCCACGGTGTTTTGAAAGCACATCGTTCCATCGGTGGTACTGGTATGCGTGAATGGCCAGGCCGCGTTTTGAAAGGTAAAAAGATGGCTGGACAGATGGGTAATGAAATTGTCACTGTTCAGAATTTGAAAGTGTTCGGCACAGACGAAGCAGATAATCTGATCTTCGTAGAAGGCGCAGTCCCAGGTGCAAATGGTACATTTGTATTGGTCACAGACGCAATTAAAAAAGAACACAAAGATTTACCAGTTCCAACAGTTGCTGTGAAAACAGAAACAGTTGAAGCTGAAACAGCAACCGAAACAGAAGCTGTGGCGGAATAATAAGTTAACAGCAAGAGTGAGGTAATTAAAATGCAATTAGATATTATTAATTTTGATGGAAAGAAAGTTGGTTCAGTTGAACTGGAGAGCAGTATCTTTGGTTTGGAACCACGTGCAGATATTTTGCACCGCGTTGTTACTTGGCAACGTGCAAAACAGCGCGCAGGCACACATGCAGTAAAATCTGTATCAGAAGTTGCCGGCAGCGGTAAGAAAGCATTTAAACAGAAAAAGACAGGTAATGCACGTCAGGGTGAAAGATATAATGTTCACATGCGTGGTGGTGGTGTTGTTCATGGACCAGTTGTTCGTGATCACAGCATTGATTTGCCAAAGAAAATCCGTAGCCTGGGTTTGAAAATGGCATTGTCTTCAAAGGCAAAAGATGGCAGCCTGATTATTATTGATTCTGAAAAATTAGAAGCAGCAAAAACAAACGCGTTTGCAAAACAGTTGAAAAAATTGGATATTGCATCTGCTTTGTTCGTAGGCGCAGCTGATTTGGATGAAAACTTTAAGAAATCTGCGGCTAATATCGCGAATATTGATGTTTTGCCAACAATCGGTTTGAATGTTTTGGATATCTTGAAACATGAAAAATTGGTTTTGACAGCAGACGCAGTCAAAGCGGTTGAAGCAAGATTGGCGTAATTTTATAAGAATTGAAGGTAGACAAAATGGCAGAAAAAAAAGTTACAGCAGAGAAAAAAGTCGTTGCGACAGCCGGTATTTATGATATACTGCGTCGTCCGATTATCTCGGAAAAGGCAGCAAAACTGTCTGAAAGTAATGGTGTAGCATTTGAAGTTGCTGTGCAGGCAACCAAAGAAGATGTGGCACGTGCAGTTGAGACTATCTATGGTGTAAAACCATCTAAGGTAAACATCGTAGTCACAAAAGGTAAAGTGAAAACTTTCCGTGGTCGCAGCACAGGTACACAGCGCACTG
>CALARG010000060.1 GCA_937888635.1 uncultured Alphaproteobacteria bacterium | reverse complement strand
CGGCACGCTATCCAGATCCAAAACAGGTATTTGAATTCTATAACAAGAATCAAAATGCCTTGGCAATGTTGCGTGGCATGTTATTTGAACGCAAGGCCCTGGATGCAATGTTAACAAATGTTAAGACCAAAGAAAAAAAGGTCAAAGCAGACGAATTGTTTAAACAGGCATCTGTCCGTTAATTAGTGGCGCGCCAACCGGCGCGCTTTTTCTTGTACAAAGGGGAAATAACCATGCAGGCATACCTTGATATATTAAAAAACATACACAGCAACTGTACCGAATATCGCAACAACCGCACCGGCATTCCTGACATCGGTCTGGGGCACGGCGCAACATTTGTTCATGACATGGCCGACGGATTTCCACTGGTCACAACCAAGCAAATGGGACTGAAAAACATTGCGACCGAACTGGAATTCTTTCTGCACGGAATAACCGACAAAAAATGGCTGACCGACAGAAAATGCAAAATCTGGAACGAATGGGCCAACCCAATTAAGGTTGAACAAACATACAATCTAAAACGCGGGTTGCTGGAATACCAGGGCAAGCGCAAACTGGACGCAAACCAACAACAAATTTTGCGTAATTCCATAATGGATAACGAACGCGACCTGGGGCCAATTTATGGATTCCAATGGCGACACTTTGGCGGCGAATACCAGTGGGATTTGGGACGCATAGAACGCAATCCAACCGATAATTTTAACCCACAAAAACCCGGCATAGACCAGGTTGCAAACGCCATAGACAAATTAAAGAACAATCCAAACGACCGTCGTATTATTGTATCTGCGTGGAATCCGGTTGACTTTCCACAAATGGCATTACCACCATGCCATGTCATGCACCAATTAATCGTGCGCGACGGCAAATTAAATCTAATCTGGACCCAGCGGTCATGTGATATGTTCTTGGGCATTCCATATAATATCGCCAGTTATGCACTGCTGTTACTGCTGTACGCCAAAGAAGCGGGTCTGACCCCTGGCGTGTTAAAAGGCGAACTGCATGACGCGCACATATACCAAAACCATCTGCCCCAGGTTGCCCAGCAACTTCAGCGCACACCATACAAACTGCCAACTGTTGAAATACCAGATGAAAATTGGCATGGCATGCTAAATTGGCACGCAAAAGATGGATTTAAATTAAAAGATTACATCTGCCATGAAAAATTGCGTGGCGATGTCGCACGATAAAGAAACGCCCAAACGGGCGTTTTTCTTGACATACCGCAAAATTTCTATCAACATTCTGCCAAATGATTCAAACAGCACAAAACGAATTTTTAACAGAGTTCTTTAATTCCGACATCGTCATGACGCGCAGACGACTGTCAACATACCTAAAAACATATAAAATTCCACGACAAAGCCTGCGCCAACTTAACAACAAGAAACTGTTATTAATCGGTGGCGGCAATTCCAGGATTCAACACGCATTTAACATGCTAAAAATCAATTGCCATGTCACAAACATAGACCCATATATAATCAACCCCCAGACCGCAAAAACAAACATAAAATGCGATTTCAACGAAACAAATTTTGTAAATGAATTTGATGAAATTTGGGCGATGTATTCACTGCCACTATATTCACCAACCGTTTCACATGCGGCTGAATTTTACCGCCGTGCCACAATCGCGCTAAAACCCGGTGGCACACTGCGCATCGGTGGCCATCCTAAGAACGAGCACGGAATATTATCATGCCCGATACATTTTCCACGCGATAAATTTGGCTTTCAACTGCTGGACCTGATAATCAGCACCGAAATATTTAATAAATTTTATACTCGGCTTCCGAAACTATACCCAGAATACGAAGAATACACCGCCCCCAGATTGACAATATTAAAAAACAAATTAAACAAGCACATTAATCAATCCAGATAAAAAAGCGCCCAGCCGGGCGTTTTTTTATTTTTGCTTTTGATTCACCAACTCTATTTGCTTTTCCAGTTTTTTTAGCCGCCGTTCCGTCTCTTTTTGTCGCTTTCTTTTCATTAATTTTGCACGCAATTTTAATGTCGCCCATAAAAAAACAACTGACGGAACCGCAATCTTTGCTATTCTTGCAGCCCGTGCCGCAACAGACCACGCGCTTACCACCTTGGTTGCAACCCCAACCCCAGCCTTAACTCCTTTTTTCGCAGACCAAACAGGCCCCAAGAAAACAACCATAACACACCCTTTATGATACTACATCATTGGCGGGAAACAATCATCTGTTCCAATGGCACAACATAAATATTCGCCATCTACATCGGCCAATTCTTCCCCGGCACAGCACCCGTCCGCATCTGGTGCATTTCCATCCGCACAGGTTTCTTGTGTTTCTGTTTCTTCAAAAACCTGTTGTGTCACATATTGATGTGTCGCAGGTTCAATTTCTTGTTCTTCTACAATTGTTGGGCGAACAATTTGGGCATCCGCCATAACATCAACCCCCATATCCTCTTCCAACATTTCATCAATTTCTTGAACAACTGTTGCAGAATCCGTTTCATATTCTTCATCCGCCACAAACATTCTTTCATTTTGCGAAACACCATATGCCGGCTTGCTGGCCAGAATTTCTTCTTCTGTCATAATTTTTTTTGCAGGCTGCGCATCTTCTTCTGTCAAAAATGGCGACACAGGCTCAATCACTGCAACTGTTGGCTCTGGCACAACTGTTGCAGGCTCTTCCACAACTGGCGTCACGGGCACTGGTTCTGGTTCAACTGCAACCTCTAACTGAACAGGTTCTGGTTCAACAACTGGAACAGGTTCCGGCACAACATCTGGGATTACCACAGGCTCTGGCTCTGCAACCGGGGCAGGCTCTGGTTCTGTTACCACCACTTCTTCTTCGGCTGTGGGCGCCACCTCTTCAACGGTCACCTCTGCCACAACTGGCTCTTCTATCACAGATTCCTCAACAGCTGTCGCCACTTCTGCCACTGGCTCTTCTGCGACCACGGCCTGTTCTTGCTGTGTTTTTGCACCCAATTCTGGAACAGATTTATTTGTAGTATTTTGATAGAACCATAATGTAAACACAGACAAAACAATCAATATAATTAACAATACATAATACAGCATTGTTGGCTTGCGCGGTGTAATCGTCGCATCTGCCACAGGGGCAGGGGGCAACGCATCGCCATCGCCACCAGATATTGGCGACACAGGTCGCATTCCAGAATCAATCGGGGCCGGTTCTATATCATCTAATGGCGCAGGTGCCGGCAACGGTTCAACCGCCGCCTGGGGTGCTGCTGGCACATCATAATCAACATTTTCCGCCGCGTATGCCTGTGGTGCGGCTGGAACTTCAACCGGGGCGACCTGCGGAATTTCAATCGGCGCAATAGATGGCATTAATTCAGAATCAATCTGAACCTGGGGTTCTGATACAGATGTTATCGTATCCAACACAGGCATAACAGGCTCTACATCCTGTTGGGATTCCAGCACCGGTGGCTGAAAACTGACCGGCATGACATCACCATCGTCATCATCTTCTTCCTCATAATCAGTCTGCGACTCTTGCACAATTGGGGTATCTGCCACCGGTTCAAAGACAACTGGCTCAACCGCGGTTTGTGGCGCAGGCATCGGCAACAAATCATCTTCCGTATCTATCGCCGGCACTGACGGCACAGTACTTTGTGTTGAATTCGTATTAAATTCAACCGGCTTAAACGCAATTTCGTCGTCTAATATTTTTGGGTCTGTATCAAATAAAGGTTTTACTTCTTCGTCGGCCATTTTTTCTGCCTTTGGTTCTGATTTGTCATTATTATTGATTATATTTATTTGCGGTGCAAACACAATCCCTTGTGGTTCATCGGGTTTATTTTCCACAACCTGTGGTATCGCAACCTTTGGCTGTGCCACAGGTAATGCCACATCATCCGCATCCAAAATTGTTAAGATATTATTCGCGACATCAATTTCTTCCAACGCTGCATCTAAACGCCGTTGCGCCCGTTGCAAACGCTTTTTTGCACGCGATAATTTATCCGTCGCTGCATCAATTTGCGTTTCTGTACGCAGAATCTTGGCCGCCGATTGCTTGGTCGGTTCACGCCCAATATCGCGTCGCTGCGCCGCCAACTTGGCACGCAAAGTCTTTATACGCCCCTGCAATTCAGAAATTGTATCTTTGGTCTTATCAACTGTTTCGCGCGCCCGATCTGCGGTTAACTCTGCCGCCCCCAATCTTTCAAACGCGGCCCGTCGCGCGGCATCATTACGGAACGCCGCCAAATTCTGCAACGCCATATCCAGATTGTTGCCACCATCACTTGCGCGAATCAAATCGTCATACTGGCCCAATCCCGCGTATTCAATATCCAGTTTTTGGTATTTATTATCTTTCTTGGGACGCACCGTCTCTAAATCAAGTCCATAATCATTGGCCAATATATCATCCCACTTGCGTTCTCCAACTGGATTAATCACCAACAAAACATTCGGCTTGACCTGTGTTTCTGTATAATCCAAGACAAAAACAATCTTGCCGTCTGCGTCATAATACGCACGCAAGACATTGCCCGAAATATCATAATCGGCATAAGTTAATGGCTGATAAAGATTTTCTCTCTCGTTTTGCATCTGCCCAATCCCTAAAAATTACTTCTTCTTTGGTGGTGTAAACTGATACGCCTGCTTACAATGTTCATAGCAATACGGTTTACCAACAAAAACTGTTTCGCCACAAAAATGAAAATGTTCAGAATCAGGATCGCCAATTGGCCAACGACACTGATTCGGCTTTAAGTTAGCCATTTCCAAAGAATGTTGAACAATGCGTTGATGCATCGCCAGTTTTTTTACATCTGCCTTGCTGGTCTTGACTTCGGCCTGCGATGTTTCCTTGACCTTTTCCGCAACTTTCTTTTCTGACTTTTTTGCAACAGGCTTTTTCTCTGTCGCCTTAACTGTTTCTTTTTTTGCCACAGTTGCTTTTTTCACGGTCTCTTTTGCCTTTGGCGCAGTCTTGACCGCCGCCTTTTTTGCCCCAGTTTTATCAGCCGTCTTTTTGGTTGCCGCCTTAACCTCTGCTTCTTTTGCAGTTGGCGCACCGCCCGCCTTGGCATTCCACCCCAGACGATTTAACTTTCCCACAATGGCGTTCTTTGACATTCCCAAACGCTTGCCAATTTCGGATGTAGAAAGCCCTTTGCCCGTCAAAGCCTTTAACTTTTTTAACGCTATACTGTCCCAGCCTTTACTCATTTCACAAAATCCTTGTTATACATTATAATATAAGTGTAGCATATATCCGATTCGAAAGGCAAGGGTTAAAAACATGATTTATTACATATTTTTTATTGCATTACTGGCGTTTGCCACATATTGCGCGGCGCAAATTTCACTGAACGATTTTCGTCACAGAATAATCCCAGACAAATACCTGTTTCCGCTAATGTTGACCGGCTTATTACTAATCTGCTTTTTCCCATTTCCTGTATCATTACCAGATGCGGTTTTGGCGGCAACATTTGGATATATAACAACAACAATAATCGGCATAATATTCAACCATCAACTGCAAAAAAAGAACCCAAACGCCACACCACCAATTGGCATGGGCGACATAAAATTAATTGGCGTTGGCGGATTGTGGCTGGGGACAATAGGATTGTCAATTTCACTGATTATCGCATGCATTTCTGGCGCACTTTGGGCATACAGACACAAACAGAAATACATCCCGTTTGCACCATTCTTTCTGCTGGGTGGATTTTTATCTTTCATTACAATTACAATTTTGTTATAATCAAACCAACCGGGACCCCAGGATGAGAGTTAACTACAAAACATTACTTCATTTTTTGATTATTTCATGCGTCACCTTTTCAGATGCATGGGCGGCCAAGCCACTGTCAAATTATGGCAACATCCAAACCGTACAAAACTATTCATCAAACCCATTCTGGACACCAGACGCCCCATATAATCAACGCATGCCAACACCGGTCTATGCCACCGGCACAGACATTGGAACCGCAGAATGCCAACAAATTACGGCAAATCTGGTCGCGGCCCAATGCATGACACGAAACAATTGCGTATCAACCCGTCTATCGGATATACGCCCCGCATTAATGATGCAATTAACGAACATGCCTGGCGGAAATTATGGCACTGCATGCGCAGGCTATCTGGATTCTGCATTCAATGACTATGTAAAAAAACACGGACATGCCGGCACAAATGTTGCAGGTGCTACTTTCCCAGCGCCCAGCATACCGAATCCAAACGCAAACGCCAATCAGCCCCAGATAAATACAAACAACGCATTTCCACAACCAAAACCCGAATGGATGGTTGAACAAGAAATGCGCAAGCAAGAATTACAGGCACTAAAGGCGGCCAGTGGCACGCCCCCCGTCGGCATTGACCCCAACGCTGCATTTCCAACAACCTATGCAGATTTATCCTTTTCTGAACGAATGGCAAACGCGAAAGAGGGCTATGAACCCCTTAAAGACAACAGCGCATTTAAAACCATAAACGTAGAAACAGAAGAAGCGTACACAGAACGTCGCCAAAAACATCTAGAACTTCAGAGAAAACAGCAACAAGCCCTTGACAAACAAAAACTATCCAAAGAAGAATATTGCAAAAAATATCCACAAGATGAAATCTGTAAGAAAACGAAACAACAAACTCATGAAGAACTGATGCAAAAAATTATAGAAGCATTAAGAGATGCAAAAAAATGAATATAACAAAACTAATCTTTTTCGCTTTTATTACATTGCTGACCACACGTCAGGTATCTTACGCAGCCATATCCACAGAATGCACAAAATACACTGACTGCGACATGCTGGTTGCATGCGAACTAGCTTTACAGGCTGAAAAAGCTCTTGCTGGTTTGGGCGCGAATTACGAAGGCGCTATAAGTGACACAATATCATCACTTCAAACATGCTCAAACTATCCTGATTTGTTCAAAAAGGATATTGATGTCACCCTGTCTGAAAATCCCAAAGTGCAAATGACCATAAAATGGGAAAATGTACGCAATAAAATCTCTACCTCTCCAGTGTTAGAAGATAATCCCGTTGATACAGAACCAACAGAAATATTGTTTATACTATAGGCCATAACATGAAGAAAATTTTATTATTTTTTTCCACTATCTGCGTGATTTTATTCCAGGGCAATGCTGCATCAGCCGATATCCTGAACGATTGCATGCGTCGTGTTTCAGATAATGCAGATTTCAAAAAAGCTATGACAGAAGAAATCTTCAAAGACCCTACCATGTTAACCCAAGAAGGTGCAACCCAAAATAAATCTAAAATCATGGGGCTGATTGCGGGCGAAGTTATATTAAACTGTATGGCAAACCTGGGAACATTAACAAAATCTGCAAACGGCAAAGTCTGGTATGAACGCGATAATAAAAAATACGCTTTTCAATTTAAGATGGACGAGTTGTTCCAATATATAAACATACCTACTGGTGTTATGTTATATAACAAACCAAGCCTATCCGTAGGCGATGTAATAAAATTATCAGATATAAAAAAATTATATTGGTCTGATGAATGTTCAGACCACACAATATGGGACAACCTAGACGATGACGCTGCCGTTAATAAGGCTGGACAAAGTGTCTTTTCACAATACGGCGGCACAGACAATGAATTTTTCCTAGACTTTGAAGAAGGCAATGACCGCCGTGCGTTTCCAGGGCTGGTATTGATGGATGAATCATGGTCTACGACTGAAAAAATTGTATCTTTCAATAATTTACATACCGCCATTGCAGCGACTCAAAGTTTTGCGACCGCCCTAAACGGCAGCGCATGCAGCAACGACGGTCTGTCCGCATACGTTGTCGCATTAAATGTAGAAAAAGATTCAACAGATAAAAACGCCTGGTCCGTTGGGGTTGGGGTCACTGGGGGAACTGCTATACTGGTTAGCACACTTGCCGTAAAAACCACTGTTGGCGCATCGTTATTAACCGCCGCTGGTGCCAGCAGCAGCGTCCCCGTATACGGCTGGATTGTTGGCGGGATTCTGGCAGCTACCGCTGGAATAATATCATTAATTCCTGGTGAAATCGCTAATATTCAACAAGTCATGGTAATGGACGGACCATACCTAATCAGATAATGTTAAGAAAAATTGCATGTATCTTACTTTGCCTATTTTTACCGCTGGCTGCACATGCGGAAATGGGGCTGGCAACAGAAAATGACCCAACCCCAGATGCCGAAACATTAATAACATACGATGAATTACAGGAATTAAATGCGCCCGCCGACACCAAATGTGCAACCAAAATATTTGCAGACGCACTGGCGGCAACTGCCAGCAATGTAAATGAAACAGATGACGAAGCAACAATTCAACAATGGATTGCGGTCACCATGGCGGACAAAGATGTATTAACCCGTGTTCTGGAATGCCCTGAAATCCAGGCAATTGACGAAGAAGAAAGTATAAAATTACTGCCCATTATATACAAATTCCCAGGCGGCCGCGAAATAATTGTAAATTATGAAACCCAGCCCAAGGTTTTCAAGCAAAGAATTCAAATTGCAAACAAACACACATTACCACTGTCCGACCCGAACCCACGCGTTGGTGTTGGCGAAGATGTCTGGACAAACACAGACCCCGCATGGTATGGCATTATCGTTGTTGAACACGGCAGTCTTGATAAATTTGTTGGCCCCGATAAAAATAACACCGTATCCCTGGCATATATATATGAAAACATTGATGACTTATACCCCAGTGGATTTAATTGCACCAGCAAAAGTGCACTAGCACTGGATTCAGACAGCATAAACCAGGCCGTCACAAAAACCGTTGGCCTAGCAGAAACCAAGGGCGAAGAAGACAGCAATGATTATTATGTCGCGGGGGACATTGACCTGGGGTGGATTATGTGGGCCGAAGTTGCCCTGGATATCGCAATTACAATTGTCACATTTGGCGGATACGCCGCCATTGCAGGCGTTACCAAAACCGCCCGCGCATCCAAGGCAATGAAAAATCTAACCAAATCAATGAAAACCCTGCGCCAATTGGATACAGTAAAAGACTATGCGACAACAACACACAAAATAACAACAATAACCAACCAAATTAATAAATTGGACAAGGTCAAAGATGCCGCAAAAATTGCAGACCTAAGCAAAGATTTAGACCGATTAAAAGACAGCGCAAAAGCATTAGAAAAAATTGACGATGTAAAAAAATACGCTGACCAGGCCGAGACTTTAAAAAAACTTAGCACATACCGTAATTCATTACGATTGTTACGCAACGCCAAACGCGGCAACACACTGGTTCGCATGGCGCGTGCAACAAAATCTGCATTTTCTGGCAATCGTCTGATACGCCACGCATCTAAACTGGGCCGCAGCAGTTCAGTCGCCGGCCGTGTTCGTGACTGGCTGTTCATGTCAACGACACGCAACATCGGCGCCGTCGCCAAAGCAGGGGCAACAACAGGCTTGCTTTACACTGGACTAAAAATTGCCGGCGACATGTATGACTATACAGAAACCAGCACTGGCGATTATACCAGTGGGGTTGACTTTTCGCCATTCCTGCTGTTATCTGCCGACGATATTCAGGGCCAAGAAAATGTCATAAACTATGGAATGTGGCTAATGTGGGCTGGCGACTCGGTCAGTGCTGCTGACGACGATGCCGCATACCTGCAGGCAATGGACTTTGCGGCCAAATTCTATGAAGATTTAAAAGAACACCAAGGAAACTCAAATTCGCCATGCAATGTTGATATTTTTGTCGTCCGACCAATTTTACGAAATCCTGGCACCGAAGCCGCAGCCTTGTATTATCTGATAATGAACGATACGCCATGGACAACAAATGAATAAGTTTTTTTGGGGTATTTTTGCGCTTATATTCATACAACCCGCAATTGCGGCCAAATCATTACTTCAGGCACAACCGCAGGTTTTTCCAACAACCATGGCCGATACATCATTTACCGTACGCACAGAAAATGCCACCCAGGGATATCAGCCATTTGCCAATCGCAGCGCATATCAAACAATTCAAATAGAATCCGAAGAGGCCTATCTTAACCGCATGATACGACGCGAAGAATTGCAAAGTCAACGCGATGCCCAAACCATGACACGCGAACAATATTGCGACAAATATCCACTGGACGACAAATTATGCCCACAAACCCCAGGACTGGAAGAATCTATTATTGCAATCGGAAATCGCAAACCAACACAACAGCCAACCGCACAGCCATCATCAACGCCGGGCGCAACAACACCCGCAGCACCATCGGCTTCCACACCAACAAATAACAACAGTTTTAACGGTCCATGCACCCCACCACAACGCAGCAAAATTTTTGTAAACAAAATTTTAACCAGTGGTCAATACGCAAATTCAGATCCTGCATTTGAAAAAGCAATGATTACCGTATTCCGAACCGAAGGCGAATGCAGTAACGACCCAGACGATGCAGGTGGCTATACATGCTATGGCATATCTCAACGCGCAAATCCCGAAGTTGATGTACGCAACATCACCCGTGCCGATGCTGAAAGAATAGGGTACAAAAAATACTACACAGCCTATAACATACATAAACTTCCCGATAATTTACGGGGTAATGTATTTATGTTGTCATGGGCCAGCGGTCCAGGCAGAGCCCTGGATAAACTTTGTAACTTTTTGAACATCCCATACCGAACTAAAATAGACGAAAGCGTCGTATCTGCTGCAATAAATTATCCTGGTGATATACACAATGACTTTCTGGACACTCAACAACAATGGTATATACAAGCTTCAAAAAAAGATAATAACAAAAAGTTCTTAAAAGGTTGGATGAATCGCGTACAATTAATGCGTGAAAATGGTTGCCACACACCAACCACCGACCCCATAACGCGATAAATCCTATTGTTTTTATCTTTGTGTTAAATTATAATACAAATAAACAAAAGGGAGACTGCGCAATGAAGAAATTTTTTACAGCACTGTTAATAACCACCACCGCAATATTTTCTGCAAACGCATACCAGGTTATATCGTCCAAAGAACTGGGGAAAAATGACGCCAAGAATCAAAATATTGTTGTAAAATGTACAACAGATACTGGTCGCGTTTCAAACCAAACATGCAATCTGCGCCGATATGCAAAATGTACTGGCAATGGTTCACAGAAAAAATGCGGCGGATGGCAGCCATGGCGCGATTTGCGCAACCCATCAAAAACATTTTCAGATTGGAAATCTGCCGCATCTGCATGCTGTCGCGCCAAAGGATTACGTTAAACAAAAAAAAATCGCCGTTATGGCGATTTTTTAACGCTGATTCCGTTTTTCAACCATTGACAGCAATGGTATAACATTGTGCGCAATAACATCATCTGTATTTTTCACACCCCACCAATACATAGTAGATCGTGATTTTTCATCTGCAAACAAGAACCCCGCATCCGCCAAGGTTTCTTGGTTAATCGTTGCCCGCGCGGCAATCGGCAGTTTCTTATACGCACATCCCGCAATATCAATATCCGTATCCAGTTCTTTACGCGAAACCGCATATAAATATACAGACCTGTCAACCGGCATATTATGCCATTGCGCCCCCATACTGCGCCCGGAATAAATTACCAGTCTGTATTTTTTATCAGCGAACACATAAAAATCAGAACCATATTTTTGATCGCGCCCCCAACCACGCACCAATGCGAACCGCACACCTGCCGCCAAATTACCCAAATACAACCGATCAACCCGTTCGCACGACGCACAATGAGGCAACAGATAGTCAATACCTGGCTCTAACTTTACAGGCGATCCATGAAAAATATAATCACCCGTCAGGCTGTATTTAACCATATCCTTCAAAGAAACAACACCACTCAAAGGCTTTTGCTTAATATTCATAGCACTAAACGCTATCATAACAGGCGCATATGTCAAACGAAAAAGGATGGTGGATGTGATTGGACTTGAACCAACGACCTCTTCGATGTGAACGAAGCGCTCTAACCAACTGAGCTACACATCCATATTAATTCAAACAAAAAAATCGCCAATACCGCGGCGAATTATGGCGTGCCATACGAAGCCTTTGGCGAAGTATGGTGGGGATAGTGGGACTTGAACCCACACGGTCGCAATGACCAAAGGATTTTAAGTCCTCAGCGTCTACCATTCCGCCATATCCCCGAAGACTTGAAAACTTGGTGGAGCTGATGGGACTCAAACCCACGACCTCTACGATGCGAACGTAGCGCTCTATCAACTGAGCTACAACCCCAAAACTGGTGCGGATAAGAAGACTCGAACTTCCAAGGTATTGCTACCACTAGTACCTGAAACTAGCGCGTCTACCAATTCCGCCATATCCGCACAGGCGACTGGTATATTATATTATTTTTAGATTCTTTGCAACAAGAAAATCACGCCATATACAATTTTTAATCATTCAACGCATGTTCTAGTTCCCACATACAACACAAGTATTAAATAATAAGCAATACATTATTCGCTTGCGCTAAAAAAGATAAATTTGCTAACATTTTTAGCAGAGATGAAGAAAATTCTGATTTTTACTGGAAATCTGCTGGCCTGCATTGGTATTGCCAATGGGGCAATTCGTGATGGCACCGCCGTTTCACGCACAAAATCAGAAAAAAACATTGTTCAAACCCAATCACGCACGGCAACCACACCCCGTCGCGCAACCACACCGCGCACAACAACACTTGCCCCGCGTCAAACCGTTGCAACGGAACGCACCGCAGTAAAAAAATCAGCGCGCACAACCAACAGTCGGACATCTGCAAAACCCATGACTGTTATCCCACGTGCTGCATCAGACAGTGATTTTTCCATGTCCAGCACACGCACCGGGGCTGAATATGAACAATGTAAAAACACCTATTTTTCATGCATGGATCAGTTTTGCAGCCTAAAAAACGACCAATACCGTCGCTGTTCCTGTAATGATCGCGTCTTTGCATTGACCGAAAAGCGCAACACCCTGACAGATGCCGGCGAACAATTAAATGTATTCACCGAAAATCTAGAGGTTGTTGGTATGACCGCCGCCCAGGCATCCGCGATGCGTAATGAAACCGAAGGCGAATCTGCACTAACCAATGACAACTCCGCATCCAAGGCATTGTTACAGGCAATTATGAATTCAATCAGTGGCAAGGATTCAAATGTTGGCGGGAAATTCTCAGATTTAAACAGTATTAACATATCTTTTGATACTGTAAACGCCTTTGGCATGACTGATTCCGGCCAGGCAATCGCCGCATACAATGGCAACGCATTATACAGCGCGGTATACCCCCAATGTCGCGAAGCAGTCCGCAAAGATTGCAACAACGCATCGTTGCAACGTGCCGTCACCGCATATCTTATGGCGATTGAACAAGATTGCAACACCGTACAAACCGCGATTGAAAACACACAAAAGCAAATGAAGGCCGCCGTTCGCGAAGGCAGTGCCATGCTGGACCTGGCCCGCGTTGAAAATCGCAAAAAACACAATTCTTCTGACATAACAACCTGCATAAACGAGGTTGAGACCGCAATACTTAGCGAACAGGTATGCGGTGCAAATTATCACAAATGCCTGGACAATGGCGAATTTATTGACATATCCACCGGCAAACCGATAATCGGGGTAGAAGATTTCTATAAATTAGCCAGTCTGTTGCAATTCAGCGAAGGGGTAGAAGCAGCAGACCAAAAACTATCCCAAAACCAAAAAAATCGTCCATTCGTCACAAACTTTGAAAAACGCGTAAAACAATTCGCAGCGGACGCATTGGACAAATGTGTTGAAAACGCAGACACAGTATGGGCAGAATACCTGGACAAGGCGATGCTGGCAATTTATTATGCCCAACAGGACAAAGTTGCTGAAATTAAGCAAGGTTGTTTTGAATACA
Organism: uncultured Alphaproteobacteria bacterium; assembly: GCA_937888635.1. Lineage (GTDB taxonomy): Bacteria > Pseudomonadota > Alphaproteobacteria > Rs-D84 > Rs-D84 > Enterousia. The sequence goes on along the minus strand of CALARG010000060.1, from coordinate 22,127 downwards.
TATCTGCATGCTATGCCAGTGGCGACACCGCAATAACATCTGCGCTGTCCGAAATTTCCAAAGAAAATGCAATTGTTTTACAGCCAGACAAAATCGCCCTGAATCAAAGATTATGCACTGATTACATAAAATCATGCGACGGAATGTTTGATAATAACATAATCCAGGAATATGTAGACAACATGAAACAAACAGACCTGGAAACCGCATGTCGCGCCGTTGTAAAGCAATGTTTTGATCGTTATGGCGGCACAAACTATGAAAATTTCTTTTACCCATACAGTGGTTTGTTTGACACAGGCGAAGCACTGGACTGGTTTACATTGTATGAATACAAAGATGGCACGCTTGACACCTCCACATATAAATCCGAATGTGCTCAACAGTTAAGCAAAATACCCGCCTGCAATGACCCAAAACTTATAGAAGATGTATTCGGTGGCTTTAATCTTAAAGATACAAATTATGGAATATATGTAAATGAAAAATTTGAAAATGGCAAACCGCGTTCACGTGGGGTTGCGACCGAGGTCTATAATCAAATTGTATCAATATTAACAACCCAATGCACAAATATGCAGGGGCGTTTCCTGGAAAAACATTGGATAAATAAAAACACATACAACCCTGACATCCCATGCCTAATGGCAACACCAAACGAAAATATGCAGAAACATTATTTCATCGCACCAAACGAAGACATGTGTCCACGTGATTATGCTTTAAGTGTTGACACTAAATCATGGGGCGCGTGCCTGTGTTGGGAAAACGGGGCCCGTCGCAGCAAATGGGGCAAATCGGCAAAGTGTGTTCCGGCCCTGCCTGTATCAACAGCCGCAAACGACGACATTTGTTCATCCCAAGAAACAAATACAATATCGTGCAACACCACATCATGTTCATATACTAACGAAGAAAATCAAACAACCGTGGCGGTTGATAAAAATTTCCCAGAAACACACTGGTGCACACAAAAAACAACAACCTTATCAAACCAGGTATGTCCACTAAAGTCTGAACTATCTATATCACTCAAAGATTGTCTAATATGCCAATCTGATACAGCAACACTTTATGTTAACAAAGACACAGGCTACGAAAAATGTCCAGAACCCTCAGAACAACCAAACGAAAATACAGAAGACGCAATATCACTGTCTGGCATACCCGAAGGTATAAAATAATACAATTTATACGAAACAAAGAAACGCCTGAAAAAATCAGGCGTTTTTTATTCCATCTGCAATCAGTGCGCTGGCCGCACCATCGGGTCGTCGCCACAAATCATCCGCAGACCGCAATTGCGCAATCATCTTGTCGCGTTTTGACGGAATTGTTAATATTTGCACCGCATCAACAACATTTTCCGCCGTGGCATCTGGCCCCAAAAATTCTGGGTATACACCACAATTTAACAAAATATTTACCAACGACACCCAATTAACACGAATAATCTGGCGCACCAACCATGTTGTTATCGGATTCATCTTGTAAACAACGATTGTCGGCACATGCAGCATTGCTAACTCTGCCGATACCGTGCCGCTGGCCACAATCGCAATATATGTTTTTGAATAAACATCATATCGCTTTGATGCCGGCACCAATTCAGGCTTTACCCGCCAATTTGCAACATGTTGTGCGACATATTCCGCCGTCGTTTCAACCGTTGGAATAACAAATTTATAGCCCATATACCCATTACGGCACAGCATATCAACCACATCACGCATCAGTGGCAGCAAACGCTTAACCTCGCTCATACGGCTGCCAGGAACCAGGGTTATAATTTTTTCTGTCTGTTTTTTTGTATTTTTATATTTTCCAATTAATCCATCTGCAATCGGATGCCCAACCGCCACCGTATCCAGGCCATACTTTGTAAAATATGGCACTTCAAAATCAAAAAAAGCATACAGTTTATCAAACATTCGCGCGTATTTCTTTGCGCGTCCTGCACGCCATGCCCAAACCTGGGGCGCAACCACATGATGAAATTTCAACCCCGACTGAATCAGCGCTTGGCCATATTTATTTTTACGAATTTGCTTGATTACACTTTTTGCAAATCCCGGCGCATCAATAGAAACAACTACATCCGGTTTTAATTCTAATATTGTATCGGTTGTCTGCTTAATCCTGCGTGTCAGCGTACGTGCATGCGCTAAAACCTCAACCGCGCCCATAACCGCCAAATCAGACATAGGGAACAAAGATTTCAACCCCATACCTTGCATATTTTCGCCACCAATGCCCAGAAATTCCACATCGGGCATTTCGCCCATAATGCGCGCCCCCAAGACATCGCCTGAAACTTCGCCTGCGATTATGAAAACTTTTAATTTCTTATTCTGCATTCTTTGATGTACCAATTCCGCGCTTTGAACGATTTTCAATAAAATCAATTGCGTCCATTGCATACTTATTATTTTTTACTTCTTTACGCACCCGTGCCAGACGTTCCTGAACCGTCCCTTCGCCACCACGGAACACCGCAGAATAAACGGTATGAATCGCATGCATATCTTCGTTTGTAAACCCATGACGCATCAGTCCAACACGATTAATCGTGCGATAAACTGCGCGCGGACTGCCATCATAAATCGCATACGGCAACACATCATTGCCAACACCCGACATACCGCCAATAAACGCATTACGCCCAATACGCGCAAATTGCAGAACCATTGCGCCACCACTGATAATTGCAAAATCTTCAACCTCTACATGGCCGGCCAATTGAACCAAATTTGACATAACAACGCTGTTTCCAACCTTGCAATCATGTGCAACATGGGCATTAACCATAATCTGGCAATCATCGCCAATTACTGTACCATCAGACGCCGGTGTTCCCGAATGAATTGTCGCATATTCACGAATTTTACAGCGCTTGCCAATACGCACACCGGTCATAGTATTTTCATCTTGCCATTTCAGGTCTTGGCTCATCACACCAACAACCGCGAATGGATAAACAATAGAATCATCACCAATAGATGTCTTGCCCTCAACAACAACATGTGAAACCAATTCCACACGGTCGCCCAAAACCACATTTGCGCCCACAATACAATATGGACCAATTTTGCAATCTGCGCCCAGTTTTGCACCTTCATGAATAATCGCAGTTGGATGTATCGCCATAATAAAACTCACTTCTTTTAATTAATTACAGCACAAACTATACATCATACTTGCATAAATTTGTATTCAATAAATATAACAAATTATAACAAACGCCGAAATTCCCGCCAAAAATCAACACGCGGTGTATTTACCCAATACAAAATTCCCAACACTGTCACCGCCGGCATAACTGTTATTACACCAAACCCAACCAGCATACCCGCAAACAGTTTGTCTGCCAATCGCGCATCTATTTCCCCAGCATGCCACACAGACAACATCGCCATAACCGCAATCGCCCCCAATGTCCCCAAGAACACTGGCAACGCCTCGGTCAAGACGAACAAAGCCGCCCCTAGCATACACAGCACACGCATCAACCATTTTAATTTTATAAAAATTCCCCGACTAATTTTGCCGCGTGTACGCACATTTGCCACAACGACGGCCAAAACCGCAAAAATCCCAACAATCAACACCGCCAACAAATGCGCCACTGTTAAATTACCCAACTGCCCAAACCGGTAAAACTCAGGTTGCATCAATATTGCGCATACTGTCATCAAAACAATTAACGCGACACCTGAAATCGGCCGCATTTCCATACGCGAACCTTGCCCCAGTGCCACCCCCAATAAAAACGCACCAATCTGCAAAATCGGTCCCCACCATACATGCGCATCAGACAATCCCACCACAGCAATAACAGCAACCAGCCCCATCCATCGCGCCCATTTTTTCCCGGGCAGGGCACGCCACGATACATACGAACTGACAAACAAAGCGCCTAAGAAAACCAGCACCGCATTCATCATTGGCAGAACAGACAATTCGTCCCGCAACACCGCGTAATTTCCACCAAACAAAACAACCCACAAAAATGTCAGCCCCGCTGTCCACACAGAAACACGCACCAACAAGTTATCAGTCTGCCACCCAATGCGCCCAACAATATCACGCCCACACAACCATGAAACAATAAACAAGGGCAGGGCCAAAATCGCCCACCACAAAAACGCAGGTGCCACCAACGCCGCATTATTAAACGCGCTGACCGCGCTTTGCACAACCACAATATCTTCAAACATAAACTTGCCTTTTGATTTCTATGTTTTATTATAAATACCTATGAGCACAAAACAAGAAATTTTTACCCTGCTGGGTGGGCGCGTAAAAATACACCGCAGCAATTATAACCCAACATCTGATGCAGTTTGGCTGGCGGCCTTTGCGCCAACGAACGCAAAAACTGTACTGGATGTCGGCATCGGCACAGGCGGTGTATCACTGTGCCTGCATGCCCATAACCCAGACGCAATAATCACCGGCATTGACACTTCGCCTGAAATGCTGGCCGCGTGCGCACAGAACGCCAAACTAAACAACACAAACATAAATTTAATCCAATCAGACATAACCACATGGCGCACATCTGAAACATTTGACTTGGTACTGACCAACCCGCCATATTTCAATGGCACACCTGCACATCATAACGCACATCATAATGCAGACCTGCCAAAATGGATATCGCGTTGCATTGCACGCGTTCGCCCAATGGGCACATTCTGTATAATAACCGATGCCACAACAATTGGCACCACAATCGCAGAAATGTCAAAGAAACTGGGTGACATACACATACTGCCACTGTTTGGCGCAAAACGCACCGCCGAACGCGTTTTGATTTCAGGTCGCCTGGGCACACGCGGCATCAGCACATTGGACCAAGGACTGCCTATGAATTGCGAACCAATTTTGCGCGACGGCTTGACTATTGCAGATTTTTTGTCTAAACTAAGCCAGCAATGATAAATTTTATAACACGGTACTTTACGTCACTGTGGGCTTTTATCACATCACCATTTCGTGCCATATGGCGCGCGATTTCGCGCATATTCCCGCCGCGCGAATTTACCGTAATGGACACACCACGCGGCAATGTTTACACATTTAACCAAAGCAGTTTTTGGCGTTTCACGCGCTTTTGTGGCAAAATAGGGCTGTTTTTATGGGCATCATGGTCAACCTATGTATTCGTTTATCACCGCCCATTATTGCAAAAACGCACCCAACAATTGGAAGAAACGCGCGCCACACACGACCGCCACATGTCAGACCTGCAAACATACCTGACAAAATATAACGATTTGGTCCGCGACCTGAATGTAATTGATGACAAGGTTTTAAATTCCAATAAATTAAAAGACGGCGAAAAAGAAAAATTAATGAATTCCCGCATTAAAACATGGGGTGAATTGGATTTCTTGCGCACGCGCATTGTAGAAATGCTGGGGAACGAAGACTTTGAACCCGAATACACAAAACTGTCTGAATTATCTGCCGAATACGAATTAACCCGCGCCGAAAACGAAGAATTAAAGCGCAGAAACAACAAAATCATTGAATCCATGGCGCAAATTGCCGACGCAGATAACATAATTGTTGATACTGTCTCGGCCCTGACCAAGGAAAATACCGAAAAACTGCAAAAAAGCATTAAACGCATCAACAGCACAATTATATCATTGGGTCTGAATGAAAAGTATTTACTGCGCAACGCAAACAAATACACAAATCCCCTGGTTGGTTCCGCATTTACACCGATTGAATTTGACACAAAACTGGATGAAAAATATCAAAAACTGGCCGACGGTCTGGAACGCTGGAACGGATTGCGTCGCCTGAACGAAGTATTACCATTGGGCAAGCCCGTAAAATCCCGCATTACATCAAACTATGGCACGCGCAACGACCCATTTACGGGCAAGCCTAAAAAGCATCGTGGCATTGACTTTGCAGGCAAAATCGGCACAGAATTAATGGCGGTCGCCCCGGGGCGTGTTGTATCGGCTGGCGAACGCGTCGGATATGGCACAACCGTTGAAATAGACCACGGCCTGGGCTTTACAACACTGTACGCCCACCTGTCACAGATATTAGTATCCCGTGGCGATTGGGTACGCCCTGGCACAGTAATCGGATTGGCGGGATCATCTGGTCGTTCAACCGGCCCACATCTGCACTATGAAATACGGTACAAGGGCGCACCATTTGACCCAACAAAATTTGTAAAGGAAGAATAATAAAATGTTGGCATTTACAAACGCATCAGAAAAACAATCACCCACCATCATTGGGGCGGGCTGCAAATTAACCGGCGACATAAAAACCGACCACACCGTTCAAATCCACGGCGAAGTTGTCGGCACAATCACCGCCGAAACAGTTGTAATTGGCCGTGGCGGACGCGTGGTTGGCGAAGTACGCACACCGGTTCTGTTCCTGCACGGAATGCTGGACGGCCCGGCAATTGTAAACACTGCAAATGTATTCAGCGCGGCGCAAATGACGGGCACGCTGTCATACCGCACACTAAACATTACCGGAAACACCGGTCTGGAATGCAAACTATCTAAACGCAAGGGGGAAGACGATGAATAAAACAGTTTCTAAGGTTTTTATTGCCGCCGATCATCGTGGGGCAGGGCTAAAGTTATACTTAATAGAAATGTTATCAGCCGCGGGCTATAATGTTGTAAATCTGGGTGTTGACGACCCAAATGTATCCGCAGACTATCCAGATGTTGCCGCCACATTGGCCGACGCAATGCTGGACGATAAAAATTCGCGCGGTATTATTATCTGTGGCACGGGCGCAGGCGTAATGATTGCCGCCAACCGCTATCGTCACATTCGCGCATCGCGCTGCAACACACCATCCCAGGCCCGCGACGACCGTTTTCACGACGATACAAATGTCCTGGCACTGGCGGCCGATGATATTGATATAGAGGTTGCATTCCTGGTCGCCCAAACATTCCTGGACAGCCCATTTGACGCAATTGAACGCCGCATCCGCCGCGTTGAAAAAATCTCATAAACAAAAAATCCCCCAAACGGGGGATTTTGTTATTTACAACCCAAGATTTACAAAATAAAAGATAATGGTATAGATAAAGAGAATGGGGGAATCGTAGTGTACAAACGCTACATGAGCCACCACCCAACCCCTTGCAGCGGGGTAAAATAAAAGATAATGGTATAGATGCAATTAAACCCGCAACCGCAGTGTACAGACGCTACATAAGGTTGTGGGTTTAAGTGCAGATATGCCATTAGATTTTATTTTACAACAAAGTTAACTAACTTCTTTGGCACCACAATCGTTTTGATTATTGTTTTTCCATCCAATTTCGCGCCTGCGGCATCTTTGGCGGCGGCAACGATTGTGGCCTCGTCACTGTCGGCGGGCAGGGTAAAGTCTGCCGCACGCTTGCCATTGACCGACACAACAATTGTCATTGATGTTTCAACCAGTTTTGCCGGGTCAAATGTTGGCCATGGCGTGAACACTAACATTTCGTTATGCCCAATTTTTTCCCACATCTCTTCGGTCAAATGTGGCGCAAATGGATTTAACACCTGCAACAATGTTTCATACGCCACGCGTGGCATTTTACCACCTGGGAACGCGTTGATATATTCCATCATTGCAGAAATCGTTGTATTAAATTTCATATTTTCCAGACGATCCGTCGCATCTGCAATCAGTTTATGAACCAGTCTTTCCTGATCCGCACTCATGGCGTCATCGGTCAAATTATCTGACAGCCCTTCAACGCGTTTCAAGAAACGCTCCACACCACGCAAAGTATCTTCGGACCAATTTGCACTTTGTTCCCATGGCCCCAGATACAATATCGCCATACGACACGCATCCGCGCCACTGCGCGCAACGACATCAGAACTTGGCACTGTATTACCACGTGATTTTGACATCTTGGACCCGTCTGCCGCCATAATCAAACCATTACTGGTACGCTTCATATACGGTTCAACACCTGGAACATATCCTAAATCAGCCAACGCTTTATACCAGAAACGCGAATACAGCAAATGACGTGTCGTATGTTCCATCCCGCCATTGTAATGATTAACTGGCATCCATTTATCCAATTGTGCACGCGAACAAAACGCATCATTATTCTTTGAATCCAAATAGCGCATAAAATACCACGAAGACCCCGCCCACTGTGGCATAGTATCTGTTTCGCGTTTTGCCACCGCGCCACATTTTGGGCATGTTGTATTAACCCAATCTGTTGCGCGCGCCAATGGCCCTTCACCATCATCTGTTGGGCGATAATCCGCCATATATGGTTGCATCAACGGCAATTCAGATTCATCAACCGGCTGCCAACCGCATTTTTCACAATACACCAATGGAATAGGCTCGCCCCAGTACATCTGGCGTGAAAAACCCCAATCCTTTAACTTATATTTGGTTGTACCACGCGCAAATCCATGTTCTGTACCATATTTAATCGCAGCGGCAATTGCATCTTCTTTGCCCATACCGTCCAGAAAATCTGAATTAATATGCGCGCCATCGCCTTCCCATACCTTATCAGGCTCGCCCCCTGATAAAACCGAGATAATATCCAGACCGAACTTCTTGGAAAAGTCCCAATCGCGCCCATCATGCGCCGGCACCGCCATAATCGCCCCAAACCCATAATCCGCCAAGACATAGTCTGAAATAAAGACCGGGATTTCACGACCATTAAACGGGTTTTTGGCCATAACCCCTTCCAGACGAACACCTGTTTTATCCTTGGTCACATCAGTACGTTCAATATCTGACTTTGCACGTGCCGCAGCGATATATTCATTAACCGAATCCACATTCAAAATCTTGCCTTCATCCAACCATTTTTTCACCAACGCATGCTCTGGCGCGATTACACAGAACGTCACACCAAAGATTGTATCAACACGCGTTGTATAAACTGTCATCTTGTCTTCGCCGACCATAAAATCAACATCCGCACCATACGAACGACCAATCCAATTAATCTGCTCGGTTTTTACACGCTCTGGATAGTCAACATGTTCTAAATCATCAATCAGTCGGTCTGCATACTTGGTAATTGCTAAATTCCACTGCAATTTCATTTTCTTTTCAACTGGCCCATGACAGCGTTCACAGCAACCATCTTCCAATTCTTCATTGGTCAGATTTGTTTTACATGCCGGGCACCAATTCATCGGCAATTCAGACTTATAGGCCAATCCCGCCTTAAAAAATTGAATAAACATCCATTGTGTCCATTTAATAAATTCTGGATCGGATGTAGACACCTTTGATTCTGGGTCAAATGACAGTCCCATAATATCAATATCACGTTCAAAAATCTTGATTAATTCCGCAACACTTTCACTGGGGTGTTTACCTATTTTCGTCGCATAGTTTTCAGACGAAATCCCCATAGAATCATACCCAATTGGGAACAAGACATCAAAACCACGCATACGACGCCAACGCGCCAGAACATCCATACCCGTATACGGCAACATATGTCCAACATGCAACCCCGAACCCGACGGAAACGGAAATTCAATCAAATTATAATACTTTGGTTTTTCCCCATCGTTTTTTGGCACAAATGCGCGCGCTTCACGCCATTTTTTCTGCCACTTTGCTTCGCGTTCATGAATTTTTTTAATATCGTCTGCCATGTCCATATCCTGTTGTTTTATAATAACTGGGCGAATTTTACCGCTGACACCACCCAATTTCAAGGTAAATTTAATTTATTATTTCATTTCAAAACACGCCAAGAATTCGGTATTACCACTGCCACCCTTGACCGGTGATTCTGTAATCCCACACAGCCGAAATCCAAACCCGGCAAAGGATTCCACAACCTGCTTAATTGCCCAATCGTGCCAATCCGCTGATTTTATAACGCCATTGTGCTTTGCAGCAACATCGCGCGGAACCTCAAACTGTGGTTTAATCAACGCAATTATATTTTTCGCGCCCCACGGACACAACGCCTCTATAATATTAGTCAGCGACACAAACGACACATCAATCACAATCAAATCCACCACCGACTGCACGGGCAGGGCGCGAATATCCGTCTGTTCCAGCGACACAACACGCGGATTAGCACGCAATTCAGGGATTAATTGATTTGTCCCGACATCCACCGCATATACACGCGACGCACCATTATTTAACAAAACCTCGGTAAAGCCACCCGTACTGGCCCCAACATCCAAACAAACCTTGGATTGCGGACTAATTTTAAAACATTGCAACGCATGCGCCAACTTTAAACTGCCACGACCACTGGAATAGGGCAACGCACCACCCGCAATCACATCTGATTCCGCAACCACCTGACTGGGCTTTCTGGCAATCACACCGTTCACAGTCACCAGCCCCGCGTCAATTGCCGCTACGGCCTTGGCGCGACTGGGGTAAAAATTCTGCAAAACCAACGCTTGATCTAATCTCATAAGATTGATAATACCCCACAAACACAGAAAAATCAACTTGCTAAATTATGTTTTCATATATATAATATACCCAAAAAGGATTTTTGTCATGCCATTTTCACAAAACAAACGCACAAATATTTTAAAATGCGACGGTTGCAACGAACGTTGCGATTTAACACCCGTATCAAATGACGCACTAAACGCAAATAAACGGTACAAGCCTGCAATCGCCGGCACACAAATTGATTCATACACAAACCAAAACGGCGCCAAAATGTACACCGCCGATTGGACCAGTTATGACATCGCAACCGAACAAGCGCGCACCATATGCCGCCTGTGCGACAAATATCAATTGCCACACCTGGCAAAATCGGCAAAATCTGCATGGCCAGACAAAGTCACAACTGCGATATATCTGATAAATCAAATCATACATCAACCAATTGACATACGCCGAATCAACAACGAAAAAACAATGGCATTGCTGTATTTACTGTGGCTGGAATATCAATCACTGGAACAAAAATACACGCAAATCCCCACAGATTCACCGTTAAAGTCCATCCAATGGCACGCATACGAATTTGGTCCTGCCGATCCAGATATCTACTATGCGACCGATTATATAAACCAACAAATATACAACAAACAAATTCCAACAATTGACGCCGCCGGCTTTGACAACCCCTGCGACCAGGCCAGGATTTCCGCCGCCTGTGCAAACACATTCAATAACTATGCCCACGCTGCACCAAACGAAATAATATCCTTTGTAAAATACAATTTACGCGAATGGCAAAAAACCTGGAAAGACAACCAAATATTCACCCCAATGTTTAAAACAACACAAAACGCAATCGCATTAGAAATTGACCAATATTTGGCACAACGCGCCAAATTCATAGAATTTACCCGTAAACGATAACCGCAGCAAACACCCGCCCCACTTTGGGGCATTTTTTTGCAAAAAAATGCCCTTTTTGACACAAAAAAACCCGCAAACCCGCAGAAATCCGCCATTTTTTCATTTTTTTGATACCAGAGCAGGGCAAATTTCACATTTTTTCGCATTTTTACCATATTTCCAGACAACCAAGCCACACAAAATCACCACAAACGCATCAGACACAAAACAAATTTATAAATCTAATAACAAAATATTATACACAACTTTAAACACAAAACTTTAACTTAAAAATACACACGAAGAAACACAGACAAACACAATAAAAAAAATATAAATTCAAACCAAACGATACGCATATTATATCAGAAAACAACCCAAAAGACAAACAGAACCAACAAATATAAAAATTTCAACGACCAGAGCGTACAAATACACATCAAGCAAAAAAATCATTCGCATCAGACAGAACCACCATACAACAACACAAATCCAAACCGCACCACAACGATTTTCAGCGACCTGAACACATAAACATACGCCTAAAACAAATCATCTGCACCAGAGCGCAACACACCATAACAAAATATCATATATTAATGTTGCGCCAGCATGCCTAAACACCCAACGATTTCACCGGATATTATGTATATGTTTACATGCGCCAGCATGATAAACTATACATAATATATATTATGCGCCTTTTATATCCATCCCCAATTGAAGCACTACCCCACTGTTTTTTTGGACTTTTTTGTCGCCAGTTTTTCAGACAACAATTCTTTTAACTCTTCTAAATTTTTATTAACTCTATCCAACTTAAACGGAATTGAAATCCACGCAATAACCCACAACGCAAAAACAACAACACAAACAAAATACAAAACAAACATAAAAAATTCCATACCACCCCTCCTTATTTAAACAAGAACATTATATCACAAAAACACATCATAACCATAACAAAAAAGGCAGATGGCGCGACACCACCTACCCTTAAACAAATCTTCAACAAACCAGACTTAAGCCTTTGTAATTTTTTTGATTTTCTTCAAAGAATCACTTGCAACATTTGTCGCAACTTTCTTTAAGCCTTTCAGACCTTTCTTCAAATCGCTTTCCACAACCGCCCCCGTTTCAACCGGCTCTACATCCGAACAGCAAAACGCGCATTTTGTCGCCGCATTATTAATGATTGATTTGCAATATGGGCACGCGTGCGTATTTGCAGGCTTCTTATCGCGCATTTTGTTCATCGTGCGCACAAACAAGAATATCGCAAACATCGTGATAAAGAAACTGACCACAGAATTTAAAAATATACCCATATTCAGGGTTGTTGCACCCGCCGCCTGGGCCGCAGCAATCGTTTCATAGTGACCGCCCGACGGATTACTTAACACAAAGAACCACTGTGAAAAATCAACCCCACCTATCAGCAACCCAATCGGCGGCATAATAACATCTTTTACCAGTGAATTTACCACCCCGGTCATAACACTACCGACAATGATACCGACCGCCATGTCTATCGCATTTCCACGCTGAACAAAAGTACTAAATTCTTTAAATATATTATTCTTTTTTGCCATTTTTTACTCCTTTTCTTGTTTATTAGAATAATCTTCTATTGCACGCAAAACCTTGCCCAATGTTTTACGCAAATTCTCGTCCCGGGTCTGAACCACAATATCCGCCATCGCATAGGTATTATAGCGCTCATCTATCAACTGAGCCAAGATTTTCCGACTGTCCGTATTTAGCAACTGTGGACGCGTATCGCGACTTCTGGTGCGTTTTACCAGCAAATCCAAATCTGCCCGCAGCCATACCGTCAATGCCCGCTCCTGCATCATCTGCCGAATTGCAGGCGTGATAAAGGCCCCCTCGCCCGTAGAAATAACCTTTAACGCCGGTGGCGTGTCCAGCAAACGTTCAATAACCCGCTGTTCAACACGCCGAAACTCTTCTTCGCCATACATTGCAAAGATATCAACAACACTGCAGCCTGCCGCCGCCTCAATCTCTTTATCAGAATCCACAAACGGAATCCCCAACCGTCGCGCCAACGCGCGCCCAACACTGGTTTTACCCGCCCCCATCAGCCCCACCATAACCACAGGCCGATCTATAAATTCTTCATTTTCAATAATTTTATCTGTCATAATGATATTTATCATATCAAAAAAACACCAATAAACAATAAAAAATACTTAAACGACTTTTTTCACATGGGAATTTATGCTATAATAACAGACAGCAAGGAATAAAAAACAGCAGAGAGAAAAAGAAATGAAACACTTACCCATTTTAACCCTATTAGGCACAATCGCATGCATTGGTAACGCCAACGCGACACATATTTATGCAAACAACATATCTGCGCATAATACCGCCGTATTACAGCACACAATTGCACAAACGGCTTTTGCGTCATTTACCGGCCCAATGTCAATTGACACCGGAACCAAAACCGCCCTGCCCGCAATGCCGACCGAAGACCCCAAAACAACATACGGTCATGCACCTATGTACGGCGAAATGTCCTTGTACGGCGAGTTCAACGATGACGGGCGCAGCGGCGGCGATTACGCAAACGCACGCAAAACATTAAACAATGTATGGTTTAATTGGCAACACCTGGGCAACGACACAAAGTTTGACGAACTGTCGCGCCTGGATTCAGATTTTGATTTATATATGGGCGGCATAACCAGTGGCGAAACCCACTTTAAATACGGCCGCACTGCCTGGGGGATTTATACCGGATACATTGATGGCAACCTGACCAACCAAGACATAGACACCAACGCCCAAGGCGGATTCTTTGGCATATACAACAAATACGCAACCCGGAACTTTAATATATCCAGCACGATTAACGGCGGCGTTGTTGATAACACAACCGACACCATATTTGGCACAGATGAACACACAACATTCTGGATTGCAGGAACCGCAAATATTGCATACAACATCGCAATGGACAACACATTCACCCTGCAACCATCAATCCAGGCCGGCTACACATGGATTAAATCAGAAAACTATACATCTGCATCTGGCGACATTATAACAAACGACGCATTCAATATGTTTGAGGTCACACCAACATTCCGCGCAATCAAGCATATCGGCAACAACTGGTACGGCGCACTGGATGTACGACATGTTATGATTTTCACCCACAATGGCGACATCACCGTTAACGACACCGCCGTTGACACATTGAATTATGATAACTTTACAGAATACGGAATTTCCCTGGAAAAATCAGTTGGCCACATAACCCTGCGCGCAAACATCGGCCGTCGCGAAGGCAGCCACAGCGGCTGGACCGGCGGACTAAATTTCAAATATCTGTTCTAAGGAACAACCCACAAAAAAACACCCGCCGTTCGGCGGGATTTTTTTTAACGACTTTTAACCATTGCGACCGGCAACCTGGGCGCATCGCCCAACGCCCAACGCCATACACCCGCAATAACCTGACTTACCCTATCTTGTTTTGCCGCATATTCTGTACACCATTCGCGCACTGAATCTTTATTTGCCTCATAATCATTATACTGACGCACAATCTTTTCCAATGCACTGCGCTGGGCGCGCAAATCAAAATCATGCACCGTATAAACAGATATCGGCTTATTCCCCAAAGAATCCGCACAGATAGAATACGCCATCTCAATCGTTTTCAGCGAACGCACAGCCCTACTCCATATTCGCCAATTGTTCCAATTGATCTGCCGCAATCAGCGCATCAATCATTTCATCCAGCCCCGCGCCACCGGCCAAAATATCGTCCAGTTTATACAAGGTCAGTTTAATACGATGATCTGTCACACGCTGTTCTGGGAAATTATATGTACGAATCTTTTCGCTGCGATCACCTGACCCAACCATAGATTTTCGCGACGCATTGCTGGCATTCATCTGTTCTGTACGCTGTTTTTCGTACAACTTGGACCGCAAAACCGCCATCGCCGCTGTTTTATTCTGCAACTGCGACCGCTCGTTCTGACAGGTCACAACAATCCCCGTTGGAAAGTGCGTAATGCGTATCGCACTGTCGGTTTTATTAACATGCTGACCACCCGCACCAGACGCACGGAAAATATCAATACGAATATCTTTGTCTTCAATCACGACATCAATTTCCTTGGCCTCAGGCATAACAGCAACAGACGCCGCACTGGTATGAATACGGCCACCGGCCTCGGTCTCAGGCACGCGTTGAACGCGATGAATACCAGATTCAAACTTCATACGACCGTATGCGCCCGCACCATCAACCTTGAACACAATTTCCTTGTACCCATGCAAGGACGTTGCATTTTCTTCTATAACTTCTACTTTCCACCCCTGGCGCAAAGCATATGACTTATACTGATTATACAAATCCCCCGCAAACAACGCAGATTCTTCACCGCCAACACCCGCGCGAATTTCCATAATTACACTATTATCATCCGCATCATCGCGCGGCAACAATGCAATTTGCAGACGTTTTTCAATATCCGGCAACGCACGATTTAATTCAACCAATTGCTCGGCTGCGATTTCGCGCAATTCCGGGTCAGATTGCATTTCCTTGGCATCCGCAATCCCTGCAACGGTCTGAAAATATTCACTTATCAATGGCAGAATTTCCCCCAGGCGTGAATATTCCTTGGACAGGCGTGTCAGCGTATCACCCGACACCTCGCCCGAGTTCATTTGTGCCTCAATCTCAGCCGCACGATTTTGAATATCTTTTAACTTCTGTTCTATTATCATATTAGACTCTCTTTATCATTTTTACCGCATCTGAAATGGTCAAATTTTGTTGCGCGCCACTGCACATATCTTTCAGTGCAACAACCTGATTTTTAACTTCATCTTCACCGATTATCAAACTGAATTTTGCTTTTATTTTATCAGAATACTCAATTTGATTTTTGAATTTTTTATCTGCATCTAAATACGCAACCGCGGCAATATTTTCATCGCGCAACGCATTTAATACCGACACCGCATACCCCAGGTTTTCATTCCCCATACACAGCACCGCCGCATCCACTGGCGATTCAAATTGCGACAAATCAATCGCCCCTGATTCCATCAACGCCACAAAGATACGCGAAAAACCAATCGCCGCACCAACACCAATGATCTTGGTCTTGCTGAACTTACCCGCCAGATCTGCATATCGCCCACCACCGGCCGCCGTTCCCAATTCTGGATGACTTAACAACTTAAATTCAAACACCAAACCGGTATAGTATGCCAACCCACGGGTAATAGACAAATCAATTTCTGCATTTTTTACCCCGAACAAATCCAGTGTTTTCATAAATTCATTCAGTTCTGCAACAGCCAAATCTAACTTGTCAGACTTGTTCAAGAATCCCGAATAACCATTTATAAATACAGATTTAATCTGATTTTCTTTTTCTGTATCACCCAATGTGTCACGCAATCCTTCGGCAAAGTCTTCGTCGCCCATTTTATCTTTTTTATCAATTAAAACGAAAACATCTTTTTTCTGCCCATCTGTCATTTCCAGATAATCAAACAGCGCATCCCAGAACGGTCGCGAACCGACACGCACCGCGTTTTCACCAATAAATTCGGACACAGAATTTAAAGTCCGCTGAATCACAGAAATAATTTCTGCATCATAATTCGTACTTAACGAATTTACACCCATTATATCCATATCCATCTGATAAAATTCGCGATACCGACCGCGTTGTGCGCGTTCCCCGCGATAGCGTTTTGAAAACTGACTGGCACGAAATGGGAATACCAAATCATTCAGGTGCCCTGCAACATATCGCGACAACCCGACCGTCCCATCATATCGCAGCCCCATCTTGGTATCGCCCTTTTGGAACAAGAACATCTGCGTTTCAATTTCGTCCCAGTTATCTTTATCGGTCAGAACCTCGGCCCGTTCAATTGCCGGCAAATCCAACTGATTAAATCCAGACACCTTTAACACATCCAGCATACGCGCCGCGCAAAAGTCAAAGCAACGCTGTTGCGCCGGCAATAATTCTATAAAACCCGATAACGGTTTTGTTGGTTTTAAATCCATTTTTTCATTCCTTAATTTTTATTAAATATGGAAAAACACGACATTACTAATGTCAATTATATCACAGAAAAAGACAATATGCTAATATTCGCCCGCCTGGGCGTGATGAAGAACAACCAAGATAATGTTTCTATCTATCATTTCCCACTAATTTTAGTACAAATTAATTTTTTTTCAAGTAAAAACACAGAAAAATTCAGGCGGGACGCATCACACCCACACACAAATGACGAAAGAAAAGATTTTCTTACCTTAAAACATCTGTGACATGTTGCGTTTTGCGCCCCGGAAAGACATACATATAATAACGCAAAACAACCGAACAAACAACAGGTACCTTTTCACATTTTATTCCAGATGATAAACCGCATCACCATATTTTACATTAACTGTCCCACTGGCGCGCCCCAGCACCATATCGGCATAGCACACCGTATCATTATACCGCACACAAAACGATGGTGTGGTGACACGATTTGAATACAACGGCACAACCACACCGCTGTTTGTCTTAATCTGGACCACCCCTGCACCGCACCGCGCGCGGATTTGCTCAATCAGCCAACACGCGCCCGTCACCGCACCTGAACACGCATCCGTAACATCATGCGCAACATACCCCGCGGGGCACGCCCCGGCATCCGCCGCCACATAATTGTCATATTCCACCGCAACCATCCCCGTTGGGCAAGATTGCGCAAACGCGACAAATGGCAAAACAGTAAAAATAAAAATTAAAACCCGCATTTTTCTTTATCATTATTGTTCAAAAGGATTATCAGCAGACTCATACACCTTTTCATCACAATATGTAAACGCACAACGCGGGATAAACCCCGCACAGGCAGACACCCCAGACGCAAAACCATGTCCTACAACAACCGCATACGGGGCAACAAATGGCGACACCATCATACAAACATCAAATCCCATACCTTCAAGCCCATGACTCACACTACCAAAACTAGGCACATTTAACGAACGATCCATCACTGTTGCATACCCGTATTTTCCCCACAAAAGCACCACAGAAATACCACAACAATTCGCCTTCCCAACCAAGCCAACAGTATAAACCAACTCTTCAAAATCCGTACAACTCTCGCACGTGCTTAGATCTGGCACACACATGGTTGCGGCATGCGACGCCCCAACACAAGTCAACAAACACAACAAACAAAATATCTTTTTCATTTCCCCCACCATAAACAAAACCCGCCCAAAACAATTCAAGGCGGTTGGAGGTTCGTTACAACTTTCAGGAAATTGTTCGCTTTATTCAACATATTCAAGCGACCTCCAACCCATTTTGGTTGGAGATTTATGTCCACATCCACACGATGCGAACACCTGAAAATCGGGTAACGACACCCCATTGTGGCAACCCGCCACAACATTGCAATTATACAACATAAAAAAGAATTATACAAACACTAAAAATAAAATTTAAAACCACTGGTGCAATTGTCCGCCATTTTGTTTCAGCCAACGCTTTGCCCGCTCTACCCCCGGGCCATACAGTTCACGCACAGTCATCCAAAATTCAGGCGAATGATTCATGTGTTTTACATGCGCCAATTCATGCATAACAACATATCGCATAACATCCACTGGCGCAAACGCCAACCGCCACGAAAAAGACATCGTTCCTGTTGTTGAACAACTGCCCCAACGGCTGGTCGTATCACGCAACGCAATACGCCGTGGCCAAAATTCAGATGGCACACCGCGTATTATATTTTTTACTGAACTTAAAAATTCGTCCTTGATAACATCACGCACACGGCGTTCAAACATATCTGATGCGCCCCCGATAACCAGTTGCGAACCATCTGCACTGAATTTATTAGACCGCATATTTGGATTATGCACCAATTGCACACATCGCCCCAGAAACTCTATCTTGTCCCCCGGCCGCAAGACAACCTTGGCCGGGCATTTTTGGAACACACATTCCAACCACTTTTGTTTTGAGATTAAAAAATTTATCGCTGCCCGTTCAGACACCAGCCACGGCTTTGACACACAAACCTCGCGCCGTGGCGCAACACGTGGCCGCAGTGTGATATTACGCACACCCCGTCGCGTAGTTATAATAACCGGAATTTCTTCGCCTGATGACAAAGTAAACACATACTGTGCATTCATTACCTAATCTTATCTTTGATATCATTTGCGATTACATCTGCATCAAATCCCATTTCAGAATACACCATATCCCCCGGACCTGACATACCGAATCGGTCAATACCAACAACCGCATCTGCAAACTCAAACCACGGCGCAGACGCTGCTGCCTCTATCGCGATGACGGTTCCACGCAAAATTTGCTGTTTATATTCCGCATCCTGCATACGAAAATCCGCCACAGACGGCATAGACACAACCTGAACTGCATTACCCAACTTTTTCGCAACAGATATTGCCAACGGCACCTCGGCCCCGGTTGCGATAATTGTCGCACGCACATTTTTTGCACCCGCCGAACGAATTATATATCCACCACGCCCAATATCCGCCCCCAGTGGCGTTTCCACACGCGCGATTTTCTGGCGCGACAAAACGATACATGTCGGTCGTTCTGGCTCGGTCAATGCACGCCGCCATGCGAATATAACCTCGGCCCCGTTGCATGGGCGATACACATTCAACCCCGGCACCATACGCAACGACGGCAACTGTTCAACCGGCTGATGCGTTGGCCCATCTTCGCCAACCGCCACACTGTCATGTGTAAAGATATATATCACCGGCAATTTTGACATTGCCGCCAATCGGATACTGGGGCGCATATAGTCACTGAACACCAGGAAAGTAGAACCAAAATTCCGTACCCCCGCAATCATCAGGCCATTCATAATCGCACCCATTGCATGTTCCCGCACGCCATAGTTTATATAGTTCCCCACAAAATCATCCGGCAAAATATCGCACGATGCTGCAACACGAACATTCGTACTGCCCCCCAGGTCTGCACTGCCCCCAATGATTGTCGCACCGGCATTCAGCAATGCATCTAAATACATTCCTGACAATTCACGCGTTGAAACATCGCGGTCCAGTTCTGGCAACGAAACATTTGGCAAAACGTCCGCACGCGCCGCACCAATAATTGGAATTTGTTCCATTGCAACATTGCGCCAAATCTGTTCACCATGTGGCGCAGAAAATTCATTAATCAATTTATCTAATTCCACATTACTTAACGCCATACCATGCGCACGATGCGACCCCGCCAACGAAGAACCACGCCCTAATTCAGTCTTGCACTGAATAAACACCGGGCAATCAGAATTCTGGGCAGAAACAATTGCACGATTAATCCGCACAAAGTCATCCCCCGCCACCGTAATCACGCGCCAACCGGCCGCCACCATACGCGCCGGCACATCCAGGTCGGTTTGTGCCACGCCATCAATGCTGACCCCATTGTCCGCCCACAGCAAAATCAGATTATTTAATTTATATCGTCCTGCAAACGCAATTGATTCCTGGGCGACACCTTCCATTAAATCGCCATCAGAACACAAACAATAAACAAACGAATCGGACCTGTTTATTTTTGCGCCCAACGCCATACCGACGGCATTTCCAACCCCCTGACCCAACGGACCGGTTGTTGCATCAACACCCGGCATACCATATTCCGGATGCCCAGGCAGACCGCCGATTCGGCGAAAGTTATTCATATCGCCGATATCATACCCCGCCAACTTTAACACAGAATACAACAGTGCACTGCCATGTCCCGCCGACAAAACAAAGCGATCGTGACCACGGCGCAGAAAGTTCGCAAACAGTGTTGTAATAACATCCGCACACCCCAGCACAATACCAATATGTCCACTGTCCGCGGTACGGATTGCCCGTAATGCCAATGCGCGTACGGCATTTGACATTTCTTTTAAATCTTTGGAATTATAGTTCATGTGTGATATTATATCATAAAAAGGACACATATAAAATGTTAAAAATTTGGACAGACGGTTCGTGCCTGGGCAACCCTGGGCCTGGGGGATGGGGCTTTGTTGCGACAGACGGCCAGAATATCGCCGAACGCAGCGGGGGCGAAGCGAACACGACAAACAATCGCATGGAATTAATGGCGGTAATACGCGCACTGACGGCCGCCGCCCGCCACAGTGAACTGGAAATTCACACAGACAGCCAGTATGTAAAAAACGGCATGCAGTCATGGCTAAAAAATTGGAAAAAGAACAATTGGCGCACTGCAGACAAAAAACCGGTCAAGAACCAAGACCTGTGGCAAAAACTGGACGAATTGGCATCGGCCAAGACAATACATTGGCACTGGGTCAAGGGACACGCAGGCAATGAAATGAACGAACGCGTTGACATATTGGCACGCACCGCCGCCGAAGGTTTTAAATAAAATAAACTGCTTTTCTAAGTTGTTAGTGTAAGTTGTATTGCAAGTTGTTAGTGGTCAGTATCAGCAAAAAAACACCACCCAGCATCATTCCCTTTTTGTCATTCCCGCACCCCTTTTTTGTCATTCCCGCGAAGGCGGGAACATGGCCTAAAAAAACATTAAAAATACTTTATTTGGTGCGCGTTGCGCACGGTTTGGGGACCCTATCCCTGCCTGCGCAGGGATGACAATTTTTTTTTGAGAAAAAAATTGTAAATAGCAATGCATAATTAACGCATTAGATTCCCGCCCCGGGCCCCGCGCAAATAAATATTTGCGTGGGTGGA
>CALARG010000059.1 GCA_937888635.1 uncultured Alphaproteobacteria bacterium | reverse complement strand
ATACGGATTAACAGTCCGTTGTTCTACCGACTGAACTATGCCCGAATAGCGTTGCATATAATATACTAAAAAAAGGCAGAAGTCAAGCGTTTTTAGAAGAAATTTGTCGTGTGTTATGCGCCCTGCAAAACCGCAGAAACCTGCGACTTTTGTCCCAGAGTGTATGCAAATGTATGTTTTTCAAACGACCGTGCCACGCTAAAAACGTCCCCTAAAAAACACCCGAAAAATATGATTTTCAGCATCTGGTTCTATCAAATCCCTGATAACAATTTCGTTTTTGTGATAATAAATCATTATATAATACCCTTACTTTTCCAAAATCTTTTCCAGAATGTATTCGTGATGCCATTCACCGTCTATGAATGCAGTGTCGTGTAAAATACCTACTATTTCATAACCCTGTTTTAACAGATTACCAAGCGAACGCGTATTTCTGTGTCGCACCTCGGTCTGCAGTTTGTGAACATTATGCTCAATCGCCCATTTGCCAACAATCTGCTTAAACTTAGTCCCCAGTCCCATTGAGGTATATTTTTCCAATATTGTCGTTCCTGTGACCGCAACACGTCCCGACCACGGATGGTCTGGTATTTTCTTGGCAATGTTTGCCGTACCTATAACCCGATCACCATCAAAAGCGCCAACAAACAAACCGTTTTCATTTGTCCAATCTTTTACAGCCCGTTCCTTGGGTGGCAAGGGGCGTTCAGGATACTGCCATGTCCATTTTGCGCTGGGGCCTTTCCTAAACTCTTTCATATACCGCATAACGGCATCATAATCATCGGCACGCAATGGACGAATTGTAACCTCTTTACCATTTTTCAATTTGAATTTGATTGTACGTTTCATTTAATCTCTCCACTGTTAAACAAGGCTAAAACCTCATCAAAGACAGGTTCCGCACCAATATATTGCATATTTCCCAAATCCTGGACAGGGAACCATTGCGCTGGTTTCAGATACTGTTTTTCATCTTCGGTAAGATGCGGCATATCATTTGAACCATCAACAACCCGACACAGATAAAACAACTGCAGGCAATGGAAATTCTTGCCTGTCTTGAAACTTTTGTACAGCGATGTATAAACATTCATCAAGCGAACCGGTTCAACATCAAAGCCGGTTTCTTCCTTGATTTCCCGTTTCAGCGCAACAATATGATTTTCCCCCATTTCAATAGAGCCACCCGGAACCGCAAACCGCCCGTTTGTCGGCAGCAACAATACCTGGCCATCACGAATGACAACACCATAGACCGCAGGATTGAAAATAAGTTCCGCTGAATCAACCGAATAGGATTTGCCATCTATATCATGAACATTTACCAAAGACATAAAATCCCCCATACATTATTAAGTAATATTTTATCATGAAAACTGGCAGTTAGCAAATAATGCCCAAGCAGCAAACACAAAAAATTGACAAAAAACTTGAAAAAAGAAAATATTTGCCCTATAATAGAATGTGAAAAGCCGATGACCCTCTAACAATGGCGAGGCGGAAGAAGAACGGCGGCAAGTTTCCTTGCGCTTACTAGAACTTCCCGGGACTGCCCGTTACAGCAGTGGACTCTTTAATGGTATGGCGAACCCAGCGAGAGTTAAAAAGGCAACCCTGGCGACAGTGTTGCGAAACAAGGTGGCACCACGTTGTCACGCATATTTTCAGATTACTGGCATATGCGTTTAACGTCCTTGTGTTCTTATTAAAACATGAAACAACGAACACAAAAGGAGGTTAAAGATGTCTAAAATAAGAACGCATATCGCCGAAATTCCACAAAAAATTGGCGAAACAATAACTGTCAAAGGTCACGCACAAACAATTCGTGCGCAATCAAGCGTTGCGTTTATTGTCCTGCGTGAAATTACTGGCACGGTTCAATGTGTTGTTGAACGCGGAACCGTGGCCTTTGAATTGGCAAAACAAATAACAACAGAATCTGTTATATCTGTGACAGGTACGGTTGTAAAAACAGCCAGCACGGAATCAGGACTTGAAATCCACGTTTCTGAACTGGAAATCATGTCGTTGGCCCAGCCTACACCAATCCCCGTCACCCCAAAGGGCAGTGTTGAAGTCACGCCCGAAAAAGCCCAGGATTGGCGTTTTCTGTCCCTGAGAGCCCCACGTGGCGCAACGATAATGCGTGCGCTGTCGGCGATGACGGCCGGATACCATGAATATTTGGAAAAACGCGGATTTATTGAAATCCAGACCCCAAAAATCATGGCGACACCGTCTGAATCGCGGGCGGAATTATTCAAACTGGAATACTTTGGCCAAACGGCATACCTGGCGCAATCGCCACAATTGTTCAAACAGATGGCAATAGCTAGCGGCCTGGAACGCGTGTTTGAGGTTGCGCCTGCATTCCGTGCAGACCATTCCTTTACCACACGGCATTCAACCGAATTTACATCGTTTGACGGTGAAATGGCTTATATTGAAAGCTTTGAAGAAGTAATGCAAGAGTTGGAACAGGCAGTCCGCTATATGCTGACATCCATCAAAAAGGCATGTGGTAAAGAAATTGAAAAATACTTTGGCATATCAGAGTTTCAGTTAAAGAAACCAATTCCACGCATCACCATGGCGCGTGCCAAGGAAATCCTGCGTGAAATGGGGTGCGCATCCGCCGAGCCAGACATAACCACCGCCGAAGAAAAGGCATTGGGTGAATATGTCAAAGAGCATTATGGTTCAGACTTTGTATATATCACCGAATGGCCGTGGGAATGCCGCCCGTTCTATCACAAGAAAGGTATTGGCGAACATGGGCAGCCTATATCTGTGTCGGCTGACTTGCTGTATCGTGGGGTTGAAATCGTGACCTGCGCCCAACGCGAAGAGTCGTACGAAAAACTGTGCGAACAACTGCGCGAAAAAGGATTACACCAAGAGGGGCTGCAGTGGTACCTGGAATGCTTCCGATATGGTATGCCACCACATGGTGGTTGGGGTATGGGCGGTGCCAGATTCATAAAACAATTGCTGGATCTGCCCAGTTTGCGCGAGGCCACATTCCTGTTCCGTGGACCGACGCGTCTTATGCCATAAAAATAACCGCCCAACCGGGCGGTTATTTTTAAATGTATTGCAAATCTGTGATTTTGTGCTAAGTTCACAGTAGAATAAAAGTGCAAGAGGTAATGTAAATGTCATTTACACAGGAAAAAGGTCTGAACATTGGCGAGAATTTCAAAAACCA
>CALARG010000058.1 GCA_937888635.1 uncultured Alphaproteobacteria bacterium | reverse complement strand
GATGTTCGCGACGGGTGCAAGCCTGTACACCGCAGAATTCTGTATGTTATGAACGATGTTGCGCCGGCGACTAAGCCAACTGTTAAGTCTGCGCGTATTGTCGGTGATGTTATGGGTAAATATCACCCACACGGCGACAGTTCTATTTATGAAGCCATGGTTCGTATGGGGCAAGACTTTTCAATGGGTGAAATGCTGGTCCAGGGTCAGGGTAACTTTGGTTCACGCGACGGGGACAAGGCGGCTGCCATGCGTTATACTGAGGCACGCCTGTCAAAACTGGGCGCGTCACTGATGGACGACATGGATAAAGATACCGTGGATTGGATGCCGAACTTTGACGGCAGCCTGCAAGAACCGGTTGTGCTGCCGACCAAGTTTCCAAATTTCTTGGTAAATGGTGGCTCTGGTATTGCGGTTGGTATGGCAACAAATGTTCCAACATACAACCTGGGCGAAATCTGCAATGGTATTTTAGCAATTTTGGATAATAAAAACCTGACGGACGATGAATTATTTGGCATTATCCCGGGACCTGACTTTCCAACAGGCGCAATGATTATGGGACACGCCGGCGCGTACAAGGCACACACAACAGGCCGCGGTTCAATTATCGTTCGTTCAAAAACACATATTGAAGATTTCCGCGACCACCAGGCAATTATCGTTGATGAAATTCCATATCAGGTAAACAAGGCGCAACTGATTATAAAAATCGCCGAACTGATTAAAGATAAACGCATAGAAGGCATTTCTGAAATTCGTGACGAATCGTCCAAAGAAGGCCTGCGAATCGTTATTGAATTGAAACGCGATGCGATTGCAGATGTTGTATTGAATCACTTGTTCCAATACACGGAAATGCAGACCAGTTTTCCTGTTAATATGATGGCGTTAAATCGCGGTCGCCCAATGCTGTTTAATGTTCGTGGCGTATTGGATGCATTTATTGAATTCCGTGCCGAGGTTATTCGCCGTCGCACAATC
Source organism: uncultured Alphaproteobacteria bacterium (assembly GCA_937888635.1). Taxonomy (GTDB): domain Bacteria; phylum Pseudomonadota; class Alphaproteobacteria; order Rs-D84; family Rs-D84; genus Enterousia. The sequence goes on along the minus strand of CALARG010000058.1, from coordinate 6,682 downwards.
TTTGATTTGAACAAGGCGCGCAATCGTGCACATACTTTGTTGGGACTGTCGGTTGCGGTTGGAAACCTGGACGAAGTAATTGAATTAATTAAATCCAGTCCAAACCCAGACACCGCACGTGAAGCATTGATTTCACGCGGGTGGAAGGCGTCAGATATTGAATCATACATTCAACTGATTGATGACCCGAATACAGAATACAAGGACGGCATGTTCTATATGTCCGAAGACCAGGCGCGCGCAATTTTGGAATTGCAATTACATCGCCTGACAGGTTTGGAACGCGACAAGATTCATAATGATTTAACAACCCTGGGGGCAACCATCCGTGATTTATTAGAAATCTTGGGCAGCCAGGAACGCATTGTTCAAATCATTCGCGAAGAAACAGAATCTGTTCGCGACAACTGGGCATCACCGCGTCGTACAGAAATTTCAGATGCAGAAATTGATATTGATATAGAAGATTTAATCGCACGCGAAGACATGGTTATTACTGTTTCAAACACAGGATACATCAAACGCGTTGCGTTGGATACATATCGCGCACAAAAACGCGGCGGCAAAGGACGCAATGCAATGGCAACAAAAGACGATGACTATGTTGTTCAGGTATTTGTTGCAAACACACATACACCACTGCTGTTCTTTAGTTCCAAGGGGTTGTGCTATAAATTAAAAACATATAAATTACCAGAAGCGGCCGCCGCAGCCAAGGGACGCCCGTTGGTAAATCTGTTGCCACTGGAAAAAGACGAAACAATTACTGCGATTTTGCCAGTCCCAGAAGAAGATGTGGCACGCGTTGCAGAATCAGGCAAAGAACACTTCTTGATGTTTGCAACTGCATCGGGCACGGTGCGCCGCAATCGCATGAGTGACTTTGATTCAATTCGTGCAAACGGTAAAATTGCAATGAAATTGGACGAAGGTGACAGTTTGATTTCTGTTATGCCATGTAATGAAGACCAAGATGTATTCTTGGCGACATATCGCGGTCGCGCAATCCGATTCCCTGTGCCTGAAATCCGCGTATTTGCAGGACGCAATTCAACCGGCGTGCGTGGTATAACACTGGGGGCAGACGATCGTATTATCGGCATGGCAATGCTGAATCGCGGTGAATCTGATTCTGCAATCCGCGCAGCATATATCAAGCAATCACGCGCCGCGCGTCGCGCAGAAACAGGTATTGAAGAAGAAGCAGACACAGACGAAGAAGAAACAACAATTGTTTTAAGCGACGAAAAAATGGCCGAAATGGCAGAACGCGAAGAATTTATCCTGACTATTTCTGAAAACGGATTTGGTAAACGCACCAGTTCGTACGAATATCGCCTGACACATCGTGGCGGTGGCGGATTTGCCAACATTAAACTGGGTGGGAAAAATACTGCGGTGGCGGGCTCTTTCCCAGTTGCAGACGACCATGATATTATTATGGTGACAGATGGCGGTAAAATCATTCGCACACCGGTTGCAGATGTCCGTATCGCAGGGCGCAGCACGGCAGGTGTCACACTGTTCCGCACAGCCGACAACGAAAAGGTTGTATCTGCAATTTCAATTGAAGGCGCAGGCGAAGAAGAAGAAACAGACGACGCCACAATCACAGAAGCAACAGTTGCAGAATAAAGCAAGAGGAACGCCGGCATGGAAAATAATAATGAATACTTTGCATCTATAAACGAAGTTTCAAAAAAACTGAATGTGCCGGCGCATACCCTGCGATATTGGGAAAAACAATTTCCGGTTGCAATTCGTCCAACAACAGGGGCCGGCGGTCGCAGATATTACCGCACAGAAACAGTACAGAAATTAATTCAAATAAAAGATTTACTGTACACACACGGCATGACAATTGCAGGGGTAAAAAAATTATTGCGCGACGGGAATCTATCTGGCAATTTGCCGGATGGCAACGCGCCACAATCGGTGGCGACGCCACAAAAAATCACCCCAACCTATTCGGCAGATGAAATAGATACAGCAATAACACTGTTGGAGAATGCAAAAAATATTTTGCAATAAAAATCCCCCAATCGGGGGATTTTTAATTTCTGCGCCTGCTTAGTATTAATGTCAGTCCGTTGGTCATTAACTTTTCAACAATCCGTTCCGGCATTAACATTTTTCCATTTTCTATTTTTATCAGTTCGCTGTGCGATATGTTCAGCATCTTGGCCGCGTCCGCCCGACGCAGATTTACTGTCTTGCGCGCGCGGGCCAGGTACTGGCCAAAATATTTGCTGTCTACTAATACAATACTCATTTTAATCCTCCATTGTTTTAAACAAAAAACCGCACAAAAAGGCGGTTGGAGGTTAAAGACTATTAAGAGTAATAGCGTGTTTATTCAATATATTCACAACCCTCCAACCAAAGTTGGAGACATCTCTTAAGAGGTCTTTACGCCCCACACCAGTTTCCCAATGCCAGCGTATTATATGATAGATTATAAAAAAACGCAATTGATAAAAATCTAAATTTCATAAATCTCCCTTTTTGTTTGATACATATACAGGACATAAAGATATTAAACTAAGTACTTTGACTTTTCTACAAAGTTAAGCGTTGACAAACTGTTCTTTTGTGCTAGATTATATACAACATAATAACTTAAAAAGGACAAATATATGAACAATTTATTAAAACAGACCATTATTAATACAATAAAACACAGTAATGTTGTTCTGACCCGCCACCCAGGTATTGATGAATATATCGTCAAGGACGCAAATGGCAAAATACTGATGGAATATACGAACGGATGGGATTATGGTTTATATACACTGATAATCAATGGCACAACATTCAGTATTGAATGGTATGAAAATAACAACAAGGCAATGAGCCAAGAAGAACGTGATATGTTTGATATCTTGCGCGCAATTAGCAATCGCCATACAGAATTAGAGCGCGCGCACAATGCTGCGAAACGCCTGACAGCCAAGGAACAAACATTAATTGATTTCTTGAACGGAAAAACAACAGAAAAATTAAAATAATGTCTTTTATGTTGGACCAATGTTTAGAAGAACACATTAGACGCGCAATTGTGTCGTGTGATGTGTCTGTGCAAAAACAATACGAAGAACAGACAACCACATATCACATTGTGTCAGACGATGGAAACATATACGAATTAGAATTTGAGTTTCTGTACAGCGACAAAGATGTAAAATTTTACGAGTATACTATATTCGTGAACTTTGAAGAATTCGCCAGCACAATTGTATCCGACAGAACACGCGCATATACCCCAAAAGAAAGCAGTATACTGAAATTATTTAAAATGTGTTCTGACAAGGTTATTTACCAAGAAATGCAGTCAGCCGTTCATAATAGAATTATAAGAATCGGTAAAGAATATCAAAACTAAATTGCGCGTACTACGCGACAAAATGTCACACCATAGACAGCCGTTGCACCTGCGCGCATTAACACATGGCGCAGTTCTGAAAATGTTGCGCCGGTCGTCATAACATCATCAACCAACAAAATTTTACGACCACGGATTTTATCAGGCCGCACAACCGAAAATACACCATGAATATTTTCCATACGCTGACGCGCGTTTTTGTGCCCCATGTCTGGCCTGAATTTGCGACGAACAGAATCAACATCCAGGCGCACGCCCAATGTGCGCGCAATTGGACGCGCCAGCAAGGTTGCCTGGTTATAGCCACGCGCAAACAGTCGGCGGGTCGCAAGTGGTACCGGCATTACAATATCTGCATCAACATCTATATCACGCAACGCCCACATCATTGCACGCGACATAAAGCGCGCATATTTTATTCGCCCGCCATGCTTGAACGGCAACATTGCTGAACGCGATGCAGAATCATATACACATGCACAGCGAATCCAATCCAGTTCAGATTTGCCCGATGCACATGTTGGGCAAAGTGGTGTGCCGCCCAGGTCTAAATCCGCCGGAAATGGGTATCCGCACCGTACGCAATACGGCCACGAAATCCAATCAATCGCCGTCCAACATTCGGCACACAATTCACCATGAATAGATACCGGCGTATCACAAAGCGGACACGCCGGCGGAAATAAAAATTCAATAATGCGATTAAAAAACTTTACCACGACATACTTTTATAAGTCTTTTTAGACACGGTATCACCAAACATATTTCGCGACTGTTGCGTTAATGTTTCGTACTCATCGCCCGAGATAATACGCAGAACAAAACTGGGTTCGTCACGGTTAGACAGAACAGGCACAATCCGCTGTTTAGAAACACCGTTATCAGTCAGCGCCTGTTCAATAATTGCCAGACGACGTGCCGCCAATTTGCGTTCGTCAGATTTCATTGTCATGTATGACGGTATTGCAACCTGAATTGCGCGTGTCGGTTTGTTAACAACAATACCTGCGTATTCGGTTAACAATGTATAATTGTCGCGCGACAAGGCAGAATCTGCATTGCGGAATTTAATCTTGATTTCCAATGGGCGAATCCCGGTACCTTCGGACAGGTCGTGATTCGCAGTGAATCCTTCTATTGATGCGGACATATCACTGGCCGTGTCAAAGCGCGAGTCTATTGAAAATGTGGATAAGTGCTTGTTTTCTTCTAAAAATGTTTTACGAAACGCACGACGCAATTCATTCGGATTCATTTTCGTCATATCATCGCGAACCGCCGCAATGCGTGGCGATTTTGTTTTTTCAACGGTACGCATTACAACATCGTCTGTTTCCATTGGAACAACCATACGATGCAAAGATACAGATTCGCTTTTCACAGGCGCGGCAGATGCAACGTTTCGCGGTTCTGAATGTGTTTGCATTTCAGCAATTGGCGCAGAAATAACACGGCGCGAAACCGTACGAACACTGTCATCGGCGCGTTTTTGCAATTGGGCCAGGCGCGCAATTTGTGTATCTAAATCAGATTCCGATGCGGCCGGCGCAGTCGTTGGCGCAACCTGCGTTTTGGCCACGCGTGACGCGGGGGTGACCGATTTGGTCACAGGTGCCACCGCAAAGGTTTTATCCAAACTTTCTTCTGGCAAAACAGAATCGGTGCGTATCACAGAAAATTCACTGGGCATTGGCATACGCAATGCGCTGTCACTTTTTGCCCACAAATCATTGCTGGGGCGACGGGGGGTCAAAACATCATTTGATGCAACAATTTTTTCACCCGCATCAACCGCCGGGGTTGGCGTGGCACTGCGCGAAACAACGCGTCTGGTCCGTGTGGGCGACGCCTGTTTTTTTTGTGTGGTGGCTGCAACCGTAACGGGTTTGGCGTCCACTTCGCCAAATGCGGCACGCGCAGAAACACCACCCGAGGCAATATTTACCACAGGCAAACGACCGCCCGCAATCGCAGGCAATACAACAAATACCGACAATACACTGATTGTAATACGACGCATCTTTCTTCCCTTCTGGTTTTATCATAGAACAAAAGACGAATCGTGCGCAAGTAGAAAAATGTTTTTACAAAAAAAATTCCCACCCGTCGGTGGGATTTTTTATTTAGTGACAACATCTGCGATTGTAGTGACCGCGTTGTTTTCAACATATGCCTTTTGTGCCATTTTTTCCAGACGCGATGGATTATCAAATAATTCTGCCAAGGTAGACGACAGCCAACGCGGTGTAAATTTTGACTGCTCTATCGCAAAGCCACCACCGGTCTTGGCAAAGGACGCGGCATTGGCAGCCTGGTCGGGATTGATATTTAATGGCACCAATATCGCCGGGCGACCAATGGTTTGTAATTCAACAACTGTGCTGGCACCACTGCGACCAATTACCAGGTCCGCACCAACAATTGCGCCCGCCATATCGTGAATAAAAGACAAAACATTTGCACGGATTTTGTTTTCTGCGTAAAAGCGTTGCAGACGCTCTACATTTTCGGGGCGTGTTTGATGGGTGACGAAAATCTTTTTATTATTCTTTGTCGCAGCAATTGCGGCCGGCACAACATCGTCCAAGATTTGCGCCCCCAGCGACCCACCCGTCACCAACAATCGTCCTGCACCCGTCAATGGTGCGGCAGACGCCGACAAGAAATCACCACGCACCGGCAGACCGGTGTAAACAACACGCGCCCCAGTTTCGGGTATGCCAGATACAGTTGGAAAACTGGTCATCAAGGTTTTTACCCAGCGCATCGCAAAACGATTTGCACGGCCAATTGCCGCATTCTGTTCGTGCAGGAATGTTGGAACATGCCAAAGGTGCGCTGCAAATACCGCGGGAACAGATGCATACCCCCCAAACGCAACAACACGATTTGGACGCAAAAAGGCAAAACGCAATATCAGCGCAACCGCAGAAACACCAATTTTAAACAATGCGTACATCTGTTTCAGGCGACTTTTTGCGCCAACACCAGATGCCCAAACATGAACAATTTTTGCACCCTTAGGCGCGCCACGACGAACCATTTCGCGCACACGACCATCACACGATATTGTTATTTTATGTCCACGCGATGCCAATTCTGTGGCAACACTTAATGCCGGGAAAACATGCCCGCCTGTACCACCTGTTGCAATCCATATTTTCATAACACACCCCCGTTATACTATTTCCATTTATCTTCGCGAACCAATGCCAATATCATCCCAAACAGCAGACAATACGCCAACAGCGAACTGCCCCCATATGAAATAAATGGCAATGTCATACCCTTGGGCGCGAA
>CALARG010000057.1 GCA_937888635.1 uncultured Alphaproteobacteria bacterium | reverse complement strand
TGGCGGCAAAACTGCAACGCAGTGTTAGTTTTAACGGATGGGATTATTGGTCGGCCCAGAAACAAGACGGGACATTGGTTGCGATTGATGAATTGCGCAAGTATATACGCCAAATTAAATCTGATATGAAAAAAGTTGCATAAAAAACCGGCGAAATGCCGGTTTGAATTTTCTGGTCGTCATTGTCATAGATAATGCGGAAAAATATACCTGTTAAAATATATCTTTTAACGACTTGTACAAAAAATTAAAATGATGTACCAAACATTCTATAACCAATCAAGTGGTGGTTAGTTATATTATTTGGAATATTTTTAGTGGTTGATTTTTCATCAATACGAAAAATCATACAAAAAAGAAAAAAATTGCTTTTTAAGATAAAATAAGCTTGAATAATTGGGATGAAGTGGAGAAAAAAATGAAATGGAACAATGTTTATTGCGAAGATTGTATATTGGGGATGAAGAAAATAAAAGATAATACCGTTGATATTATAATCGCAGATCCACCTTATAACATAGGAAAAGATTTCGGCAATAACAATGATTCTATGTCTTTATCCGATTATAAACTGTGGTCACAAAAATGGATAAAAGAAGCCCTAAGAATACTAAAACCAACGGGAACTATGTACATTTATGGTTTTAGTGAAATATTAGCACACATTTCAACAAATATAGATATAGATAAACAACGTTGGTTGATTTGGCATTATACTAATAAAAATGTACCAGGATTAAATTTTTGGCAACGTAGCCATGAAGCTATCCTAACTTGCTGGAAAGATAAGCCTTTATTTAATCGTGATGATGTTAGAGAACCTTATACTAAAGGTTTTTTAAAAAATTCTGCAGGAAAGGTTAGAAATGGAACAAAAAGTAGATACGGTGAAGGAAAAGAAACAATTTATAAAGCCCATGAAGGGGGGGCTTTGCCTAGAGATGTAATTCCTATTTCTACACTAGCAGGTGGGGCGGCCTTAAAAGAAAGGGCAATCTTTTGTAAAACTTGTAATAAATTAATATTACCTAAAGAAAGACACGAACACGAAACGCATGAATTAATTATTCATCCGACACAAAAGCCATTGTCTTTATGCGATAAACTAATAAAAGCTTCTCGTCCAAAAGGTGGATTTAAAGTATTAGTTCCATTCTTAGGTAGTGGTTCCGAGTGTATAGCCACTATCTGTAATGGAGGAGAATATTTAGGATTTGACATAAATCCTGAATATGTTTTTTTATCCAAAGAACGTTTGCATTTATTATCTACTGAAAATAAGGCATTAGGTCCTCAAATGTCTTTGTTATAAATACAACAAATCCATTTTCGTATCTGGTAAGAATACCATCTGCTGAAAATTCATAAAAATCCAGCATTTGCGGTTTAATTTGGTTTGTTCTTCTATATCTAGGAGATTCAAAATCTTTGCGTTGAGGTACACAATAACGTATTGTAATTGTGGAATTATCGTTATTTCGTTGAATGCGTGCCTCAGGTCTTTTTGACTCTTTTTTTACTTGGATTGGTAATACTTTATTATTATAGGTTATAACAAAATCTTTTCCCTGATGATCTAAATCTTCATTCATTTCAACTGTATTTCTGCCAAAAACACATTCTGCAACATATCCAGCATGGATTTGAGTAATAATAGAGGCCCACGTTCTATAAATGCGAGCTTTTAATCCTTTATTAAAACAGTCTGAACACATTTCTGTTTTAATTCTAAATGCTTCTATATCGTCTCTATGTTCATTGTAATACAGATCATAATATGTATCAAAATCAGGAATATTATCCAAATCAACATCCTGCCAATAATACTTATATAAAGTTTTTAAGGCTTGGATATTTCTGGGTAAATCCATTTCCACTATTTTCAAATGAGCATATTGTAAACGATAAGCTTCCAGATTAATTGTTTTTACAAAATTATCAAATTTATTAAATCTATTAATAGGCATTTGGTTCTCCTTAAAAATTAAAAAAATCTTTGAGAGTTAAATTAAAAGCACTAGCGATTTTTTCTATATTAATAATAGAAATATTTCGCCGACCATTCTCTACACTATTGATGTATGTTCTATCTAAACCGGATAAATCAGCTAACTCTTCTTGAGAAAAGTTTTTTTCTTTTCTCAATTCTTTAATTCTTAATCCTAATTTTTTTCTAATCATAAAAATATCCTTTGGCATAAGAGTATTCCAAAGTAGACAATAAAACAACGGACTATAAGTCACATTTTGTTTGCAAACCGTGTGTGCATAATGTATGATACGACCATCAAACCTGCGCATAAAATTAAAACCGGCGAAATGCCGGTTTGAATTTTCTGGTCGGAGTAGCGGGGTTCGAACCCACGACCTCTACGTCCCGAACGTAGCGCTCTACCAGGCTGAGCTATACTCCGCAAACTGCCGACCGATTATGCGACCTTTTATAGAAAAAATCAATCGTTAAATTTCATTTTTTATTTGTAATTTGGAATCTGTGCGGTATATTTTATTTTGCACAAAACAAAGGAAGAAAGATGTTTGCGACACGTTTCTTGAACAAAGATGTATTTGAAAATTATGATGATTATGTTCAAAACGCCCGACCAAATATCCCAGAAAACTTTAACTTTGCATACGATGTTGTGGATGTTATTGCGCGCGAAACGCCGGACAAGGTTGCGGTCTTATGGGTTAATGATAGTGGTGAAAAAAAGGAAATAACTTTTAAAATGCTGGCAGAAATGTCAAATGCCGTGGCTAATTTCCTGACGATGCGTGGGTTGACACGCGGTGATACGGCGCTGTTATTTATGCGCCGTCGCTGGGAATACTGGGTTTTGATGATGGCGATGCACAAGATGGGGGTTATTCCAATTCCGTCAACCAACCAATTGAAAACAGAAGATATTAAGTTTCGTTTGGACGCCGCCAACGCACATACTGTAGTTGCGTTTGATGATGGGGTAATTGTCACAGAAATCAAAAATGCGATTGGTGATGCGACGGATATTCAGTTGATTGACAGTGCTGAAATTGCAGATGCGTGTGAAACATGCCCAAAAACATTTGAACGTGTACCAAATGAAAACAATGACACAATGGTTGTGTATTTTACCAGTGGTACCACTGATATGCCGAAGATGGTTGCGCATAATTTTGCATATCCGTTGGGGCATATAAATACGGCTGTGTTCTGGCAACAATTGGGCGATAATGATATTCACTTTACTTTGTCTGAATCTGGGTGGGCCAAGTGTTCATGGGGTAAAATGTATGGCCAGTGGCTGGCGGGTGCAACAGTGTTTGTGTTTGATTTTGCGCGTGTGTTTACAGCGCATGATTTGTTGACCGCAATATCAGAAAACAAGATTACATCATTCTGTGCACCGCCAACCGCATACAAGATGATGATTCATGCAGATATGGCACACTATGATTTGTCCAGCCTGCGCAAGGCAGAAATCGCAGGCGAGGCGTTAAATCCAGAGGTATATGAACGGTTCTTTGACATTACCGGTATCAAACTGCGCGAAGGTTTTGGGCAAACAGAAACATGTGTTTTGTTGTTTAACAACCAATGGATTGAACCAAAGCCGGGTTCTATGGGTATGCCGGCCGCTGGGTGGGATATACAAATTCTGGATGAACGCGGTCGTCAGATTAGTGAACCTGATACCGTCGGTGAAATTTGTATTTCGTTAAAGGCGGGATGGCCATTAGGGTTGTTCAAAGGGTACCATAAAAATGAAAAATTAACCGCGACCGTATCGCGTGATGGATATTATCACACAGGCGATATGGCGTACCGCGATTCGGATGGGTATTATTGGTTTGTTGGTCGTAATGATGACCTGATTAAAACCAGTGGATATCGTGTTAGCCCGTTTGAAGTTGAAAGTGTTCTGTTGGAACATCCGTCTGTTCGCGAAGTCGCGGTCACCGGTGTTTTGGATGCGGCGCGTGGCCAGGCGGTCAAGGCGACAATTGTTCTGAATAAATATTTCCAGGCAACAGATAACCTGACGCGTCAATTGCAAAATCATGTAAAGTCGCGTACGGCGCACTATAAATGTCCGCGTATAATTGAATATGTGGATACATTGCCTATGACAATCAGTGGCAAGATTCGTCGCGCGTTGATACGAACATTGGACAGTGCCAAGGAAACGATTGTTGACCCAATCAAGAATACAATTGGTTTGGGTGAAGATAAGTAGTTTTTGATTGCATATAAAAACCCCCACATTGTTTTTGTGGGGGGATTTTTTATTTGTCGCACATTTTTTTATCGCATTCTGATTTTTTGTTGCAACCGCCGTCGTGTGTGTTTGAACAGTTTTTACACTTTCCATTTTTATTTTCAGATTTTGACATTTTTTCTTTCCTTTGTTTGTTTTGTTGTTATTTGTCCGGACAAATAAATAATACACCACCCGTGGTGGTGCAGCAATACGTGTGTTTTCCCAAAAAATAATGGGCAAATTTATGCCCATTATTTTCTTTGACTATCGGTCCGCATTTAAATCAACAGTACGGAAAAACTTTAAAAAGTCATTTATGTTGCAGCCAGTGGCACTGAGTATTTTTGCAATGCTGCCAGTGGATGGCCAGCGCGGTTGACCGTATTTTGAATAGCGTTTGGATTTGTTAAATGTTGTTGGATCTAAACCACTGTATTTCGCCAAGCCTGAACAGGTCATGTTGTGTGCATTTGCAAAGTGGTCAATTGCACTCCATACATCGTTATGTGTCATTTATTTTTCTCCTTTAGTTTTATTGCTTTGTTGTTATGGTTCTATTATAAAATATGTTTTTATTAATCTTTTATTGCTGTTTTTGTCGCGTGGGTGTATGAAAATAGGTAGGCAATCGTACGAAAGGCTTGGATTCCTGGGAAAATAACCTTGAAATACTTCCTAATTTAAGTTTCTTTTCTTATGATTTTGGGTATTTGTTCCTAGGTTTTTTGCTTGAATTTTGGTGTGATTTCCTAAAAAAATAGGTATTATGTATAAAAAGGGGTTGGAAATGGCAACGATAAAAACAAAAGTGGCATTGTTTAGGGAATTGTTGGCGCTGAAAGAGGTTATTGATGTTGGGCAAATTCAGGCGGCGGCAGAACGAAATGGTATAAAGCATTCTAATCTGTCAAAGATGATTGCAGATTTAGAGGCGAAGTTTAAAACATCGCTGTTGATACGCAGTTCGGCGGGCAGTGTGCCAACAAATGCTACGCGACAATTGTATTCTGATATAGAGGTTATTTCACAGGCACTGGATAATTTGTTGGAAAATTTAACCGCGCCAGAAGAGTTAACGGGGTTTTTGTCTGTTTGGACAGAAGAGGGCTTTGCCAGTTGCGGTATGTTGACAGAATTATCAAAGTTTTATGCCAAGTATCCAAAACTGCGTCTGGATATTTTAACAAACTGTCATATGAATATGTTCAGCCCGGATATTACAATAATTGATGCGCGAAATATCAGTAAAATTCCAGGCAAGGCATTGTTTAAATTTAAAACCAAGGCAAAGTTTTACAGTACGCCAGAATATATGTACAAACGTGGTGCGCCAAAAGATATGGATGATATGTTGGAAAATTATGACCTGTGTATTCGCCAAAAATTTTTGCAATATCCAGAATTTAATTTCTTGTTAAAGCGGGCAAAAAAATTAAATACAACGGCTGATTCTGCATCAATTATTTATCAATTGGTATCTGATGGGGCGGGTATTGCATTAATGCCAGAATGGTGCGGTAATAAAAGGATGGTAGAGGTGCCGAATATAGACTTTGATTATGAATATATTTTGACATGTTTTGGTAATCCATTAAAGATTAAAAGTGCCAAGGTTCAGGCGTTTTTGGAATTTTTTTATGAGTTTTGTAATGAACATGGTATTCAATTGCAGATGTTTGAATAAAAAAATATTGTAATTTTTATTTGGGTGGGTTAATATCGGTGCGTTGTTCGGGGTGTAGCTCAGCCTGGTAGAGTACTTGCATGGGGTGCAAGGGGTCGCAGGTTCGAATCCTGTCACCCCGACCATAAAAATTTAAACCGGCATTTCGCCGGTTTTAATTTTTATCAGTGGGTATAACGGTTCGGTACATCGTATTTTTTAATATATGCGCATTGTTGTTGACATTGCGAAAATCTTCTTATATGTTGTATAAAAAAATAATATGTCAATTAATTGCGAGGCTTTATTATGGTTAAACAAGAATATTTAAACCCAGAGTTTATGTATAAAATTACTAATTCATTATGCGAGAAAAATAATTGGGTTTTACATGGTTTTTCGTTCGGCAGGTTAAAATACCGGGGGCGGATGCGGCCGGCGGAATTGCAAAATCGCCAGGGCTATAATATGGTTTATAATATTAGAATATGTAAAATGCCAGAAGGTGTGAAATTCCCGGCGTGTGTGCGCGAACAAGACTTGGAAGAGAAAATTTTATGGAGAGAGGTCTGCTTTGATATTCTGAACGAAAATATTGTTGAGCATAATGAAGCGATTTCAAATTTTTGTGAATTTCCAAAATCTTTTAAATTAGATAATCAGAAATTTTATGCGGTATATAGTCAGCCACATATTTTGAGCCAGCATTACAGCAAGGCCAGGGATTGCGCCACGCGGGGAAAATATATGCGTACTATGGGAATCCGACCACAAAATTTATTTGATTTGAACAGTTTGCTGTGTAATGTCGTTGAAAAAAATCGCCAGGAATTGTTCCCGTTGCGCTTTTTCTTTGATTCAGGGCGTGATGCAACAGAATGTATTTCAGGACTGTTGGAACAGTCGTATGATTGTTCGGATTTTGTGCGTTTGGACAGGGTATGGTCTGCATATAAAGTCTATAATCAAGATAATGACTTTTTTAGGTTGCGCATTCATAATGCGAAATTCCCGGTATTTTATACCGATAATGAAGATGAACTGCAGGGTGGGCCAGATGAAGCAAGGCAGGTAGAATGTGATGATAGCAATCCGTCATTGAAACTAAAAAAGCGTAATGTTGCAAATTTTGCAGCCCGATTTAAAGCCATGTTGGATACCGAAAAGAAGGTTGCAGGAAGATGATTTCTGTTTGACTGTAATTAATTTTGTGTTGTTTTTGTAATATGATTCAAAATGGTGATTTGTTTACAGTAAATGATTTAAAAGAATCTGTGCGTCAGGTGACAGATGGCCTGTATCCAGGGCGCGCAGAGTTGCCCGCGCAATATGCAGACAGGCAAATTGAACTGTATGCAGATATAAAATCCAGTGCGGCTAATTTAGACAAAAGTATTTGTGATGCGGGATTTAAAACAACATATCGGTTTCAGTATGATTATAATATTCCCGGATTGACGCACGATGAAATTGTAAAAGATGCGTATAAGTTAGAGTATTTTTACAAAATAGGCTGTGATTTGGCGTGCAAAAATAAGAATGTTTATGCGAATCGGTGTATGGATGATGCAGCGCGTGTGTCTTATTACTATGCACAATATATTTGGGCAGCAAATCCGGTGGCGCGATTTGATTATGCAAAAAAATTAGATATGTATATGGACTGGGGGCGGGTGTTGTGTTTCCTGTTGGGGGTCGGGTTTAAATTTCATCCACGTGATGTTTATGAATTTGTAATGAATTTCAATAATCCGAATTTGAATGATGCAGAAATGCAGGGCGAACGTCAAAAGCAACAGGTGTTCAAGGACTGGTGTGCGCGACACGGTGTTGATACGGGATGCCTGGTCTTGTCGGATGCGCATCGTGATAAATTGCGCAAAATTATCACAAAAACAGATACGCCATATTTTTTACAGTTGCTATTGCAGCCGTTTAAGAAACGTTAATTTTGTTGTGATTCGGGGGCGCAGTTTCCTTGGATTAGGTCTGAAATTTGAATTTGCATCGCATAATCCCGGGCCGCGGGTACGGCGCAGGGGTTGCAATCACGCATAATTTGGCCAGTGTGGCATGTGTATGCAACATCTTCGCAGATGCCGTATGTTCGTGTTGTTATTGTTTGATTTAGATAGTCGTTTGCGATTTTCCAATACTTTTGTGGGATGGCATCTGGGTTAAATGCCCACATTTTTGTGACGATTTCATTTATGCGCTGGACACATGGGTCGGTGTTTTTTATATGTACCACTGTTTGTGGCGATTTGTTGTTATTGCGACTTATCATTATCCAGGCAATTATTGAAATGCAAAGGCCAGTGACCAGGAACAGTAAAATATAGTGGGCGATTGTAAATGCGCTGGTGTTGTGTTTGAATTTTTTAGTGGTTTTTGGTGCCATTGTTTTTGCCTTAGGTAATATTTGTTTAGATTTTATCATGGGGTGGGGCGAAAAAATATGGTTTTGTTATCCTAGGATTTTGTTGATTTTTTTGTTTTTTGGTTTTAAACTGGTGGCGATAAAACCAAAGGAGAATGCCAATGTTTGTGACGGAAAAATTAAAGACATTCTCGTGGGTTAATGTGGGGAATCCTGATCACGAAGATTTTGAAAAACTGCAGACAGAATACAAAATTGACGAAGATACGATATCTGACATTTTAGACCCTGATGAACAGCCGCGTTTGGAAATAGAAGATGATTACAAGGTTATTATCGTTCGTTTCCCAATTATTAATCGCGAATCGGATACATTGTGGCATACAGAGCCGCTGTCTATTATTTATTCGTCCAGTCGTGTTATCACCGTTTGTCGCAAGCGTTGCGATTTGCTGGACAGAATAAAGAAGTCTGAAAAGACTTCGCGCGAAGAATTTATTTTGAACATTATTTACTATATCGCCGAATCGTATCTGCGAATGTTAAAAGAATTGAACAAGCGTGTTTTGGCGTCAAAGCGTGTGTTGCTGGAACGGATTCGCAAAAAAGAATTGATGGATTTGTTAGAAGTTGAAAACAGTTATACGCTGTATATGGCGGGTATACGCGGTAATGTGGCGGTGCTGGACAAATTAGAAAAGGTTCGTGGTTTCGTTAAAACAGACGAGGCCCAAGAGCTGGCCGAAGATGCCAGGATTGAGTTGGCCCAGGCGACCGAGGTTGTGACATCATACAGTAAAATGTTGAAGTCAATTAAGGAAACATTTGAAAGTGTTATTAATATGGATTCAAATACGAATATTAATCGTTTGACCATGTGGAATATTATCTTGGTGGTGCCAACGGTTATTGTTGGCTATTACGGGATGAATATGAAATTGCCGTTTGCGGAATATGACCAGGCTGCAACGGCGATATTTATCTTTATAATGGTATTGTTGTTGGGGTTTGCGTTGTTTGGCGCAATACGGCGCAGAATTGTTTAAAAAAACGCCCGATTGGGCGTTTTTTTATCTGGTCTTGGTTTTTGATTTAAAGAAATCTTTGATTTTATCAAATGTATCAATGACAGAAAAAATAAAACTGGGGGCGTTCAAGCGCTCTTCCTCGCGAATGCGCGAATATTCCATTTTGTCTTCGTGATATTTATCCAGCCGTTCTTCCATTGTGGTGCCAGGGATTTCAATGTATGGATCCGATATTATTGGTCTGTCGTTCTTTGTCATAATTTTACCTTTTTATTAAACCACTTCGGTGACTGCGCGCAGGGCGCCATCGCGTGACAATTGCACAACACGAATTTTCTTTTTCATTTCTGCAATCAAATCAGTACGATTATATGCAGGCTGTGTGTGTAAAATTCGGTCCGCAAATGCGGCATAGGCGGCTTCGGCATTTTCGGCGTGAATTGTTGTATAGAAATGGTCGTGGCCAGTGCCCAACATTTCCCACAAAATCGCAGCGTTATCAGTTGATATTTCGCCACCAATGATAACATCAGGTGTCATACGAACAACTAAATCCAGCAGGCGCGCATAGTTCATGTCATTGGATTGTTCGGTTCGTGATAATACCAGGTGTACCCGATTCGCCTGAGGAACACGAATTTCACGCGTGTCTTCTACTGTTATAACACGGCTGTTTTTATTAATCAATGTTAACATGTGATTTAAAAATGTCGTCTTACCTGTTGCCGTTGCACCAGATATAAGGATGGGACTGCCGTCGTTAATCGCGCTCATTAATCGTTCATATGGGTCGTCGGGACGAACGTTTTCGCGTGGTTTAACCTTTAACAATTCTTGGCCGCGTTTCAGGTGATAGTTTTCAAAACTGGTTTCATGTGCACCACCACCACGAATGTTTAATGCAACGCCGCCAGTCAGGTCGCGTTCATCATATTGAACATTTGGGCCCGCGATGGCTGTGAAACGATGGTTGCCGGGCAGGGTGGCGTATACCACCGGCATGCCATGAATCGGATCAAATGGGCGTTCATATATGTTTGCAATTGTGTGTATCAGGTCAACCAAGTATTGCTTGCTTAATACTTCGGCCTGGTATGATACCCATGGGACGCGTGCGCCGTGCAGACGCATCCATACTTCGCCCGCATGGTTGATGGCGATTTCTTCTACAAATGACGGTTTATAGAATTCTTCCAGTGGTTTTAACAAAGATTCCAATACTATATTTGACATCAAGGTAATTTTACCATAAATCCTGACTTGAATCAAAAAAGTTTATTTGTTAAAATCAAAAAAAAGAGAGAAAAAGAAATGAAGAAAAGTTTGCTGTTTATGTTGATTGGTGGGCTGATTCTGGCGGGGTGTGCCGGTACAGATGCGCCATATAATGAACAAGATTTTGCTCAGGGTGGTGAAGATGCACCATTGTATAATGAACGCACCAGTGACTTTATGCAGTCTGATAATCAGTATGCGAATATTGATTCGTATAAGCCAAAGTCTGCGGCAGATAAGGAAAGAAATTCTAATCGTTGGAATACATCGCGTATGGAGACCCGTTGGCAAGAATACAAGGGGGCAATGGTGCGTGTGCAGATATTGTTGGGAAATACCGATTTGCGTGAAATGCGCCTGCGCCTGATGCAAAGTGCAGATGGTATGGATATTGATGGCGATTCGCGTACAATATTGGCGGCGGTTGCAGATTATGAAATGAAACGCGTTTGTGGACGCAATGCGGACAGTATTGTTATGGTCTATGACCAGCCGTCTTTTGATGTGATGCGCCCAACGCCATATTTTGATTACAGGATTGAGGCTGAAGGCGCAACAATGCGTGAATATGGTTTCAGATGTGTTTACAACAATTAACATAAACAAAAGGTGAAAAAATGAAAAAAATAGCATCAATTATGGGGGTATGTGCAGTGTTAGGTTTGACAGGTTGTGGTGAAAAGCCCCAGGTTGCCCAAAATGGCGATACAGTTGTCATCAACTTTGCGGGTTATTTGGATGGTGTTCAATTTGCAGGTGGTACTGCGGAAAATTTCCCATTGAAATTGGGCAGTGGTCAGTTTGTACCAGGCTTTGAAGAACAGGTTGTTGGTATGGCTGAGGGTGAAGAACGCGATATCAATATCACATTCCCAACAGAATATGTTCCAGATTTGGCAGGTAAATCTGTTGTGTTCAAGGTAAAAGTTGTTGATATTGTAGAAGAACAATAAATTAAAACTTTGTTAAACGCCCCGATTGGGGCGTTTTTTTGTTTATTGATTTTGCCAATAAAAAACCGCCGGTTGGCGGTGTTATTATTGTAAAAATTGGGTCAGGTTTCCGCCAATAGATTTTAGCGCATCCATCGGGCCACTGTTGGCAGAACCTTGGACGACCTGCATAATGCTGCCGGTGTTTGTGCTGCTGCCCAGGCTGCCTATTGAACCGACCAAAAATTCACTCCACATTGCGCGCTTTCTGGCGTTTAGTTTGGCATAAGAACAATTTTCTATCTTCGCGGTCAGTTTGCCCGCCATTGCCGCTTCTTGTTTTGTAAAGTCGGCTTCGGTAAAGTCAATCAGATTAAATATGTCATACATGTTTGTGACATATTCTTTATTTTTTTCGTTGCAACTGGGGTTGCTGGGGTCGTCGGTACAATAATATGCCTTTTGTGCACGAGGAAATTCGTGCCAAACCATTTCTTTGTCGCCAGATTCATCAAAATAGTCATAGCATATCATGCTGTCTTCTTGGGTGGCGGCGGCGATTTGCACGGATGTTTGATAGCCACCACTGGCAGTTTGACATTTGCGTATTCCGCCCAGTGCGCTTTCTACATCAGATAATGTTGCGGCGCCGGTTTTTAACCATTCTTTGAATGTTGTGTTTACAAAATCCAATTCCTGGGATGTTGGTATGCATTCCGCGGTCAGGGCCTTTTGCTTTTTTGAAATTTCTTGGAATCCGGTGACCAAAGACATTACGGTTGGAACCAGACTGGCCCCGGTTTGTTTTATGTCATTTTGTTTAGTGGCAACAGATGATGCTTTTTTAATTGTAATAGCGTTCGCAGGCACAATTTGCGCCAGGCATGCAATAAGCGAAAAAAATAGTGCGGTTTTATTCATCTCTCTTGCGGGTAATTATATCACAAAAATACCAACAGATAAATATAAAAATTGCAATTTAGTTATTTGCGCGCTAAACTGCGGGTGTGCAGAAAGATAGACGCAATTTTATTATCCTGACGAAACATAAACGGTTAAAGCGTTTGTGGCAGTTCTTTTTTACAGGTTGGGGTTTGGTGATGGTGGCGGCATTGGTTGCAGGTTCTTTGTTTACCAAGCAGTTGTTGTGGACCCCGATTTCTGTTATTAATATGACGGATATTGTCACAAATCAATTTAAGATGTCTAATGCATCTTTTGTTGGAACCGATAAAAACAGCGAACCGTTCAAGTTGCGCGCCCAGACGGGGTACCAGGAATATGATAATCCAGATATTGTATTTATGGACGCGGTGTCGGGGACAATCAGTCGTGTGTCTGGTGGGACCAAGGTTATTGATAATATTGTTGCAAACAAGGGACAATATAATCGCAAGAACAAGACGATATCATTAACAGGTGATGTTCGTGTGGATTCTAGTAATGGTGATAAATTAAGAACAGATGAATTGGTGATTAAGTTATGAAACAGTCTATATTGCGTGTTCAGCATTTGTCAAAGTCATACGGAAAGCGTATGGTGATTAAAGATGTATCATTAGAGGCACGACAGGGCGAATCGGTTGGTCTGTTGGGGCCGAATGGCGCCGGTAAGACAACTGCGTTTTACTGTATTACGGGACAGTTGGCCGCAACTGGGGGGCAGATTTTTTTAAATTCCCAGGATATTACACATTTGCCATTTTATCAGCGTGCCCGTCTGCATATTGGATATTTGCCCCAGGAAAATAGTGTGTTCCGCGGTCTGACAGTGGAACAGAATATCATGGCGATTCTGGAGGTGGTAGAACCTGATAAGAAAAAGCGTAAAAAGAAATTGGATTCCCTGCTGGAAGAATTTTCAATTGTCAGTTTGCGCAACAGTCCGGCAACGGCCCTGTCAGGTGGGGAACGCAGACGCGTAGAAATTGCCCGTGCGTTGGCAAATGACCCAAAGTTTATTTTGTTGGACGAACCATTTGCAGGTATTGACCCGATTGCGGTTAATGAAATCCGTGGTCTGGTGTCGCAGTTAAAGAACCGTGGTTTGGGGGTTATTATCACAGACCATAATGTTCGTGAAACGCTGGGGATTACAGATCGCAGTTATGTTTTGCATGATGGAAAAATTTTGAAGCATGGAACGACATCTGAAATTGTCCAAGATGAAATGGTAAAGAAAGTATATTTGGGTGAAGATTTTGTAATGTAAAAAAACGGGGCGTGCCCCGTTTTTTATTTTTTAAATTGTTGTTCCAGTTCAGTTATATATTTTATTTGTTCGCGCATAAATGCGATTTTCTTTTCGTTGTTTTTAATACTTTTTTGGCTGGCGGGATTGCTGCGCAGGTCATCAGATGCCTTGATAAATCTTTTTGACAGGGCAACTATAATGCGGTATTTCATAATTTCGCGCAAGGCTGGATTTTGGATGCTGGGCATACTGTATTCTGAATTGTTGTGCAATTTGCAATATGTTTCGTATACAGGTCTGAAAATTCTTAATTCAATTTGCAGTGGTGCAAAAATGTCACGATATATAAAGCGATAGCCCGCTTCGGCAAAGTCTATGAATGACAGTGTGCTGGTTTCTGGGTCATATAAAACATTGCCAGAATTCAGGTCGCAATGTGACCAAGCGGGACGTGTGTCGTATTCAAATGTGCCGATTTGGTCGCGGATTTTAGACATGTGTTTAACTTCGTCGTTGGTAAACCATTTGGACATTTTGTTGGTGACGAAGTTATCTAGTCTGTCAAATTTTAGTTCAGATGCGATTTTGTGCTTTTGCAGGTCCTGAACGGGTTTTAATTCGTTCATGTCAACCAAGAATGCCGCGATTCCATCAATTATTTCATAGCGTTGACGGCGCGAAACCTGGGAAAATAATTCGTGGGTCAGGTGTTGGCCGTGGGCGCGTGCCTCTAGTAATTGGTATTCATCGTCTTTTATAAACAGCATGCGTGGAATGTTATAGCGTGGATTGCCAACATTATAAATTTCATCAATAATTTCTTTGGTGCGATGTTGTTTTGCCAGCCATTTGTTGCGTGCGTCATCGCCCAGGGTTGGCAGGGGACGTTTCATAACGAAGTCCGACCCAAAATCTGCGATATATGTTTCGCGACCATGGATAAGATTGTTTAATTTATCTGCCATTGCTATTATCCTGTGTTAACGTTGTTTTATGCATAAATTTGTGCATATTTCTTGGCCAAGTGATTTAAAATAGTTGAAATCATAATCTTCATCTTGGGTACGGATTAGTTGTTGAATTGTAGGAATTGGTTTTTTCCCAAGCATGGCGCGCGTTCCTTCTAGTAACGCGTTGCGTTCTGTGGCAAACAATATTTTGCCATTTTCTGTCAGGGCATGTTCGTCTCTGGGGTCGCCACTAAGACCAACTTGGCTATGTTCTTTTATAATATCTTCTTTTATTCTATTTGTAATCATTAGGTTGCCGAATTTCTGACCGAAAAATGCGGTTTTGAATTTGTTGGGTGATTTTCTCATGTGATAGCTAAGTTCGTTGTAATAATTTATTTCTGGGTCAGATGCGCTGGTAAATGATACTGAGGAAAATTTGCATTGTTCCAGTGGTGCAAATGGTGCATGGTTTATTGTTAATATACTTTTTTGTATGTCGTACATATCTTGTAAACAGTAGGTGAATCTGTTAGATTCTTGCTGCATATATTTTTCAATCATTCGCAGAACATATGTACCATGACAATGTGTAAAAATTATCATTTTTCTGAAATTTTCTTTTATTTTTTTTGGCGATTGTATCTGATCGTTGCACCCAAGCAGGCGTGGTATAAATGCAAAGTTAAGAATGTCGTATATATAACTTGGATATGTGTTGCTTAACGGATAAGACTGGTTCATATATGTTATATCGGTCATTGTTAAGCCATTGCTGTAATCTAATAGATTCTTGGTGTCGCGAAATTCACGGAACAAGTTTAAGCGATCTAAGTCGTTTTTGCGGTCACGCAATTTGTAGCACACTGAGTATAGGTCCAGACCACTTTTTATTCCATTTAAATAGAGGGTTTTTGCGATGGTAATACAATAGTTGCGCGCCCACTCATGAGTATTTGTGTTTTCGCCCCCTAATATCAGTATGGATGGTCTTGACAGATCCATGCTGGTTGTGAATTCCAGTCTGTTTGGATTTTCAAGGGGTATCTTTATAAAATTTGCGTTACTAATGTCTTTCATGTATTATATTTTAGTACAAAAATATTTAATGTCAAGTTTTTGTATGGTTTTTTTATCTTGTTTAATTTTGATATTGAATTTTTGGTCGGATTTGTTTTATGCTGTGTTCTGCAATAGTTAAGGGGTAGTGTATGTTAAAATATTTGTTAGTATTATCAATAATCTTTACGCCAATGATGGCAGATGCCGCGAAAAAGAAAAAAAAGGAAGAGCCAGTTGTTCATTTGACGGATTCGCAAATTTATGAAGAATTAAAAAAATTGGCCTTGGTTTTTGAAGTGGCGCGTGAAAATTTCGTAGAAGAAGCAGACGAAAAAAAGATGCTGGAAGCCGCAATGAATGGTATGTTGGGGGCCTTGGATCCGCATTCTTCGTATTTGTCGGCCGATGATTTCAAGGAATTTAGTGAAAAATCACACGGTGAATTTGGGGGGCTGGGGATTCAGATTACCAGTGACCGTGGTGCGGTGCGTGTAATTTCGCCAATTGATGATACGCCTGCAGACAAAGCGGGGATTAAGGCGGGGGATTATATAACCCATATTGACGGGGAACAGGTATTTGATTTAACCCTGAATCAGGCGGTGAAAAAAATGAAAGGTCGCCCAGGAACCAAGGTAAAATTAACCGTTATATCTGATGATGGCGAGCCAAAGGAAATGACACTGAAACGCGCAATTATCAAGGTGGAATCGGTTAAATCATCTGAAAAAATGCTGGCGGATGCAGATCCAGAAGACAAAGAAACGCCACGCGTTGGCTATATTCGTATTTCTGATTTTGGGGCAACAACTGCGCGCGATTTAAAAAAGGCGTTGGAAAAACTGGAAAAGAAAGATGTTATTGGATATGTGTTGGATGTGCGTAATAATCCGGGCGGATACTTGACTGCGGCCATTGATGTGTCAGATGCATTTTTGGATGCGGGTGAAATTGTGTCAACGCGCGGAAAGGAAAAAACAGATATTGAACGCGTGCATGCCAAGGCCGGTGATTTAGCCAATGGCAAGCCGGTTGTGGTGCTGATTAATCATGGGTCGGCATCGGCATCGGAAATTGTTGCGGGCGCATTACAGGATAATGGACGTGCCATTGTTATGGGGTCGCAATCTTTTGGCAAGGGCAGCGTGCAACAGCAAAAGCCACTGGGTGATGGAACCGCAATTCATATTACAATTGCGCGGTATTATACTCCATCGGGGCGTTCAATTCAGAACGAAGGTATTACCCCAGATGTAGAGGTTTTACAATCCAAGATAGAAGTAATAGAAAAGAAAGAGAGTATGTATTCCGAAGCATCCTTTAAAAATTCTTTGAAAAATGACAAGTCCAAGAAAAAAGATAAAAAGAAATCGGACAAAGGTGATTCTGACGCAGATGAAGATACGCCATTTGCAGAATTGTCAGATGAAGAAAAAGATGCACGTGACTATCAATTGCAGCGCGCCATGGGCATGGTGATTGCAATGGGAAAAATGCAATCGCGTGGATATGTCGTCGCAGATGCGGTGGATGCAGAAACAGAAATTGTTGAAGAAAACACAGAAAACTGAAAAAAACGCCCGTTTGGGCGTTTCTTTATGGAAAAATATGGGCTTAAATAATTGCAATTAGAAAATATTATGATATTATTTTGTCAACAAATTAAGAGGTTTTATTATGACATTAGAAGAAATTTCACCAGGTAAACTGCCACCGAAACGCATGAATGCGATTATAGAGGTGCCGGAAAACGGATATGTTAAGTATGAAATTAACAAAGAAACCGGTCTGTTAAAGGTGGACAGAATCTTGCATGCGCCAATGGCGTATCCGGCAAACTATGGTTATTTTCCGGGCACATTGGGCGATGACGGTGACCCATTAGATTGTGTGGTTGTGTGTAATGCGCCACTGCGTCCAGGTGTGTTGATTGAAGTGCGCCCGATTGGTGTTCTGTTGATGGAAGACCAGGCCGGTGGTGATGAAAAGATTATCTGTGTGCCGTTGGATAAAATTGACCCATATTATACAAACACAGAATTTGTGGAACAGTTGCCGTCAATTCTGCGTTCAAAGATTGAATATTTCTTTCAGCATTACAAGGATTTGCAACCAAATGCATGGTCTAAAATCTTGGGCTGGGCAGACAGAGAGACAGCAGATAAATTAATCATGGAAAGTATTGATCGTTATTGGGCGCACAAGCGTGAAATGCATTAATTTTCAGGAATTTAATATTTAAATGAAAAACAAAAAAGGAAAATAAAATGGCATCTTATATTGCAAATGATATGCGTGTGGGTTGGGTGATTTCACATAATGGTAAACGTTATTCTGTGACATCAATAACCAAGGTAAAACCAGGCAAGGGTGGTGCATTTGTTCAGGCCGACCTGCGTGATATTGATTCAGGTAACAAGGGTGGCGATCGCTGGCGTGCAGAAGACAAGGTTGAAAAACTGATGGTGGAAGATTTTGATTGCCAGTATTTGTATGCCGATGGCACAGATGCGTTCTTTATGAATCTGTCGGATTATGAACAGTTTACAATGCCAGTTGAATCAATGGGCGATGCAATGAAATTCTTGGCGCCGGAAATGGTTGTCAAAGCAAACTTTGTAGAAGGGCAGCCTGTGTCAATTTCCCTGCCAAAAACTGTAATTGCAACTGTTGAAGAAACAGAACCTGCATTAAAAGGTCAAACTGTTTCAGGCAGTGGTGGAAAACCTGCTATCTTGGATAACGGCGTTCGTGTTCAGGTTCCTGTATTTATTGAACAAGGTGAAAAGATTGTTGTGAATACGGAAACCTTGGAATACGTTGAACGTGCAAAATAAAATCTAATGGCATATCTATGAACGGTGCTGTCCTCTCATGTAGCGTTTGTACACTACGAGGACGGCACTGTCCATATCTACGCCATTATCTTTTATTTTGTTCCCAGTGCAAGGGGGCTTATATAGCGTTTGTACACTACGATCCCCCCCATTCATTTTATCTGCGCCATTATCTTTTATTTTGTTCCCAGTGCAAGGGGGCTTATGTAGCGTTTGTATACTACGGTAACCAATTTTTTTATCTAAAAAAACAGGAATCGTGTTTGATTCCTGTTTTTGTTATTTTGTTTTTTGTTTCATGTTGGTCATGTTGATTAATTTGCCACGTTCGCTGATAATCCAATCGCACAGTCCGTATTTCAGACATTCGTCGGCGGTCAGATAGCCCGATTCGCAACGCATCATTTTATCAAGTTCTTTTTTGGGAATTTTGGAGTATATTTTGTACTTTTCTTGAATTATTTTTTTCTGATCTGCGATTTGTTGGGCGCGAATTGTTATGTCGTCTGGATTTTTCGCAATTAAACTGGTGCTGCCAAAATGTATCATATGGCGCGCATCGTGTGCCATTATGCGAAAACCGGGAGTGCCCTGGATTGCCAGCAGGCTGCCTGCGCTGAATGCGCGTGACAGTACAGTTATGCGGATTATTATGCCACGTGATTTGGCAATGTTTAATAATGTTGACAGGTTTTGCAGTGCATTTTCATTGCCACCGGTTGAATCAATAAAGATATCAATAATTGGATTTTTGATATTCTTTGTGTCGTATGGGGATGTTATGGTACCGGATGAACGGTATGTGGGCATTGGTTGCAGGCTAAAAATCAGTTCCCCCAGGTTGCCGGTCAGTTCATTCATTTCTTTGGACGAAAAATCCCCCAAAATATATACTTGGGTACCATTTATATAATTGTCGCTGCGACTGTCGTTTATTATATTTCCGGATGACATTGTGTTTGCCTTTGTTTTATTTGTTTGTTATAGATTTTATACCAAAGTGTTAATTTGTCAATATAAAAAATATTTATAAATCTTGCCTTGGGGGGGAAATGGGGGTATTATTTAGGCAATGTATTTATTTTTTGAAAAAGGAAAAGGTAATTATGTCAAATAAATTAATTGTTGATGGAAACTGGGCAGCGGCGGATGTTGCGTACAGATGTGTTGATTTTGCAGCGATTTATCCAATTACCCCCAGCAGTACTATGGGTGAACTGGCAGACGAATGGTCTTTTCAGCATAAGAAAAATATTTGGGGCGCAATTCCGCAGATTATTGAAATGCAGTCTGAGGCAGGGGCGGCCGGTGCAATGCACGGGGCGTTGCAGATGGGCAGTTTGGCAACAACATTTACCGCGTCGCAGGGATTGCTGTTGATGATTCCAAATATGTACAAGATTGCAGGTGAACAGACACCGTTTGTTATGCATGTGGCGGCGCGCGCATTGGCAACGCATGCGTTGTCAATCTTTGGTGATCACAGTGATGTTATGTCGGTGCGTTCGGTTGGGTTTGCGATGCTGTCATCGCACAATGTGCAACAGGCGCATGATATGGCGGCGATTGCGCATGCGGCAACATTGCGGGCGCGTGTACCGTTCTTGCACTTTTTTGATGGATTTCGTACCAGTCACGAAGAATCACGCCTGATCCGTATCCCGGACGAGGTTTTAGAGAAATTAATTCCGAATGATTTAGTGTTGGCGAATCGGGCGCGTGGAATGACGCCTGATAATCCAGTGATTCGTGGTACTGCGCAAAATCCAGATGTTTATTTCCAAGGACGCGAGGCGGCAAATCCACTGTATGCGAAAACCCCAGAAATTGTTCAGCAGTGTATGGATGAATTTGCCGAATTGACCGGGCGCAGGTATAATCTGGTTGATTATGTGGGGGATGAAAATGCAGAAAATGTTATCGTTGCCATGGGCAGCGCGGTTGATACAATAGAAGAAACATTGGCGCATTTGCCGGCAGGTTTGGGTGTGTTAAAGGTGCATTTGTATCGTCCTTTTCCAACCGAAGCCTTCTTGGCGGCAATGCCCAAGACTGTGAAACGAATCGCTGTTCTGGACAGAACTAAGGAACCGGGCAGTATTGGTGAACCGCTGTATCAGGATGTGAAATCAATCGTGCCGGATGGTGTTGCAGTCTTTGGTGGACGGTATGGTTTGGGATCAAAAGAATTCAAACCAAGGGATGTTAAGGCGATATATGAAAACTTGATGCGTGATACATTACATCATAACTTTACAGTTGGAATTGATGATGATTTGATGGGATTGTCTTTGAAGACAGATCCGGCCTTCTCGGTAGAAGATCCAAATTTCAAAACCGCTATTTTATACGGAATTGGCAGTGATGGTACAGTTGGCGCGGTTAAGAATATTGTAAAAATTGTTGGGGAAAATTCCGATTTATATCCACAATCATACGCGGTCTATGATTCCAAGAAATCAGGTGGGCTGACTGCGTCACATATTCGTTTTTCAGACGCGCCGATTAAAAGTCAATATTTGGTAGAAGTTGCGGACTTTATCAGTGTTTCAAACTTTATGATTGCACAGCGGTTTGATGTGTTCCGGGGGCTACGTGCGGGGGGGACGGTTATGATTAATACATCCCTGGCACCTGATGTGGCGTTTGCCAATCTGCCACGCGACACCCAGGAACATTTAATCAGAATTCGTGCGAATGTTTATTTCTTGGATGCGAATCGCGCGGCGGCAGAATTGGGATTGGGAAATCGTATCAATACATTTATCATGTTGAATTTCTTTAACCTGACAAATGTAATTGATCCAGCCCAGGCGGCAATTAGTGCCAAGGCCGCGATTGAGAAAACTTATAAAAAGAAGGGGATGGAGGTTGTACAGGCAAACTGGGCCGCAGTAGACAAGGCAGCAGAATATTTGCATAAGTATAATGTGCCATCTTCTATTTCAAATTTTGCGCCTGATTTTATCCCGGCAATGACACTGGATACGCCGGCAGAAATTGCAGGTACATTGGGGGAAATGGCGGCGCAACGCGGGGATGCAATACCTGTATCGCGTTTTCGTGTTGATGGTCAATTTGGGGCAGGGCAATACCCGGTTGGTACATCAAAATATGAAAAACGCGCAATTTCAGACCGTGTCGCAACCGTTGACATAGATAAATGTATCCAATGTGGCAAGTGTTCTATGTTGTGCCCACATGCGGTTATTCGTATCAAGGCTTTGAATGCGGCCCAGGCCGAAGAACTGCGTGCCAAGGGTGTGCGTGTCGTTCCAATGAAGACGCCTGAACTGGGGGCGAATATGTATTTCACAATTAATATTTCGCCGGCGGATTGTACAGGGTGCAATATTTGTGTGAAAAACTGTCCGGTTGGTGCGATATCTATGGTGCCTGCACGCGATGTTATGGCGGATAATCAGGCGGCATTTAATGCAGCAGAACAGGTGCCAGACATTGAACGCGAAAAATTAAATCTGAATATTCCAAAGCATGTGGAATTATTGCCGCATTATTTTGAATTCCCGGGTGCGTGTGCGGGGTGCGGTGAAACGCCGTATGTGAAATTACTGTCGCATTTGTTTGGGGACAGAATGATTGTTGCAAATGCAACGGGATGTTCGTCAATCTATGGTGCGAATTTGCCAACAACACCATGGACCAAGGATAAAACAGGGCGTGGTCCGGCGTGGTCTAATTCGTTATTTGAAGATAACGCAGAATACGGTTTGGGGATGCGTTTGGCATTAAATCAAAAGCGGCATTCATTAAAGGGACTGTTGTTTGAATTGGGAATTGAAAATGTTGAAGATTTGTTTGATGAAAAAAATCCTGATAAACAACGCGAAATAGAACAAAGCCTGCGTCAGCAGTTGGCAAAGATTGATGGCCCGCGCGCAAGATTGGCGGAAAGTCAAATTGGTGAAATTGTTGATAAATCAGTTTGGATTGTTGGTGGTGACGGATGGGCATATGATATTGGATATGGTGGTGTTGACCATATTCTGCACAGTGGTGAAAATGTGAATATCTTGGTTTTGGATACCGAAGGTTATTCAAACACAGGTGGGCAACAGTCAAAATCTACGCCATTTGGCGCCAGTATGAAATTCGCAATCGGTGGAAAAGATCATGCCAAGAAAGATTTGGGTATGATTGCGATGATGTCGGGGGCGTATGTTGCACAGATTGCGCTGGGGGCGAATCAGGTCCAGGCGATTCGCGCATTCCGCGAAGCTGAATCCTTTAACGGCCCATCAATCATATTGGCGTATGCGCCATGTATTGCGCATGGATTTGCACTGCAAAATGGTGCAGAACACCAGATGCAGATGGTGCAGACGGGGGCATGGCCACTGTTCAGATTTGATCCGCGTTTGATTGAAGATGGAAAAAATCCGTTGACAATGGATTCTGCCTTGGATAATCCGTTGCCGTTGGAAGATTTCTTGAAAACAGAAAGT
The DNA here is from genome assembly GCA_937888635.1 of uncultured Alphaproteobacteria bacterium. Taxonomy (GTDB): domain Bacteria; phylum Pseudomonadota; class Alphaproteobacteria; order Rs-D84; family Rs-D84; genus Enterousia. The sequence goes on along the minus strand of CALARG010000057.1, from coordinate 11,853 downwards.
AGATTTGGCGCGGCGCGCGCGGCAAATCCACAATTTAATAAACTGGTTGATTTGGCCAAGGCAAATAATGCATATAAAAGTGAACTGAAAAAGCATATTGCACAGTTCGCAATGCTGAATAAACCAGTTGCCAAAGAAAATGGCGAGGGATAAAGATGAAAAAAGTAATGTTGATGTTATTGGCTTTGGTCTGTGTTGGTGCGTGCACCTTTCAGACCAAGCATAGGGGGTATGTGTTTCCAGCTGATTTAGAATCGCAGGTGGCAGATATTAAGACAACGGATGCGCTGGTTGAAAAAATTGGTGCGCCGTTGGTGAAAACTGTTCATGGGGACCAGGTTTGGATTTATTTTGGGGCAGATGAAAACTATCGTGGGCCATTGGCACCAACATTTACAGATGAAACAGTATTGTTGGCGTGGGTGCGGGGGAATCGTGTCCTGAAAACCCAGGTCTTGCACGATGCAGATTTGCCAGATGTAAAATTGGCAGATGGCGAAACGGAAATTCCGGCGGCGATTGAATTGAATGCGCTGGAAGAATTGTTTAACAATATTGGACGCTTTAGTCCTGCGGGATTGGGGCAGTGATGAATGAAAGTGCGCCGTGTGGTGCACTTTTTTGTCTTGTTAAAGATTGATAAATAATGTAAAATATATGCCATGAGAAGAAGAAATTTAATTTTTGTGATGTTGGCTGTTTTATGTCCGTTGGTTGCAGATGCAGCATTTACATCGTGTGGGCCGGGGTATGTCTTGGCTGAAAATAACAAGAAAATTGACGGTGTGCCGGCGGCAGAATGTCAGAGGTTATGGTGTCGTGACCTGGAAAATGGTAAAATGATGGGCAGTGGGAATAAACCAAACGCTGGGTATCAGGCCACAGATAGCGCGAATGAGTTATGTGATGCTGCGGGAAATTGCCTGGAATGTTGGGGCGCACGCAAGTGGTGCGCAGGTGAAGCACGTGGTGAATGGTATCCAGAATATGGTGCGTATACCCGTGGTGGTGATAATGCGACATATCAGTCATATCAAAAAGGCAGTTGTTTTGCATGGCGTCTGGAAAAGCCAGAATGCGAATCGGGTGAAACGGCTGTGCTGGAAAATGGTAAATGGGTTTGTGCAACATCGTCTGGCACGACCGAGGCCAGTCGTGCATCAGGTGTACGACGCACGGGAACATTGCGCAGAATATCAAAATAAAAAAAATTCCGGTTGTTTCCGGGATTTTTTTATGTCAATTATTTGTTTTTCGGCTTTTTTTGTGATATAATGGTCGCGATGAGAGAATGGCAACCGTAAAAGGGTATCCATAATGCCAAGTAAAAAGTTAGATTTTAAAACAGGACAATATGTTGTTTATCCAACCCAGGGGGTGGGTAAACTGTTGCGTATAGAAGAACAAACTGTCGCAGGGCAAAAGGTCAAAATGTTGGTGATTGATTTTGAACGCAATCACATGACATTGCGTGTGCCAGTTGAACGTGCCGAAATTTCAGGGTTGCGTCCATTGACGACATCCAAGAAAATGGACGAAGCAATCGCATCTGCCAAGGGCAAGGCGGGGGCTAAACGTATGATTTGGGCGCGTCGTGCGGCGCAGTACGAAGAAAATATTAATTCGGGCGATCCTATGAAATTGGCCGAGGTTGTACGCGACCTGCAACGGCGCAGTGCAGCCGATACGATGACTTTTTCTGCGCGCCAGTTGTATTTGCGTGCGTTGGAACGCATGGCCCAGGAATTTGCTGTATTGCATAAAATTGATTTAGATGCAGCGTCAGATAAAATAGAAGATATCTTGGGTATTCCAAAGGAAATTGATTTGAATGCCGTTGATGTTGAAGATGAAGACGAAGTAGATGAAGATGATTCATAAAAAAACCGCCGGATGGCGGTTTTTTTTATTTGGTTTTCTGCTGCGAGATTTCAAGAATTGATTCATAAATTTGTTTTGTATTGTCGCGCAGGATAACTTTGTCTTGATTACGCATTTGGGCCATTTCTATTAATTTAAAGAAATTGCGATTACAGAATTTGCGCATGATTTCTTGGAATATGTTGTCTTGTTTCGCTGAAACCGGTGCAATCGGATATTTAGAACGATAATGTAATAGTAAATCTTGGTCGCGATAAAGGCATATTTCACCCAGTGGACCATGTTTTTTTGCATGGGTAAATCGTGTGGAAGTTGATGGTACAGAATTTTTGATGATATAATCATTGCTGTCTTTTGGGGCGCTGATGGTTAATGTATAAGTTTTGCCCAAAATAACCTGACGCAGTCTGAAAAAGTTCTGGCTGATGTTGTCTGTGTCTGTATTTTTGTCGGTAATAAATGCCATTGAAATATTATACGCCTGGCCGAATTTAGTGTATTCCATTTTAATCACCTTGCTATAAATGTAAAATACCCCCAATGGGGATATTTTTTACTGTTTTATCTGGGGCGACTCGTCGGACTGTACATTCCCATATGCACTGTCGTTTTATGGGCCCCTTTCGCTTCGTATGGCGCAAACTGCGCGTGGAACGCTTGTTTTTGCCAACTGACGCCCCGAACCGGTCGGTTCTTCGTCCGCCCAGGGGGCAAATAAAAAAATACCCTGACGGGATATTTTTTTACTGTTTTATCTGGTGGCCCTGGTCGGACTCGAACCGACACTCATTGCTGAACTTGATTTTGAGTCAAGCGCGTCTACCAATTCCGCCACGGGGCCAAAAGCACAAGCTGTTGATTTAAGCAGCCTGTTTTGCTTCAACTTTTTTTACCAAGCGGGCACTGCGATTTGCCTTGTGTACAGGCTTTTTTGCAGGGGCCGCAGGTTTGCCGACCTTTTTTTCAATGGCTTTCTTAATAGCAGCCATTTCTTCGGTCAAACGTGATACAGGTTTTGATGTTACATATGCATCCAGACCGCCATGCTTGGTCAATGTGCGCAAGCCAGCAGTTGAAATACGCAATGAAAAATCACGTCCCAAAATATCACTGTGGAACTTTAATGTTTGCAGATTTGGCAAGAATGTACGTTTTGTACGACGATGAGAGTGGGAAACATTCATCCCAACTTCTGTTTTCTTACCTGTAACTTTACATACACGTGGCATAATACTTAACCTTTAATTAATAGCGACGCTAAATTTATAACAAAAATAAGGAAAAGTCAAGCAATCTTTTCATTTTTTGTTTTGTTTATTTGTGTGACGGTTTTATCAGGTCGGTTATAACCTTGACCGGGGTAAAGGTTGATAATGGCGTTTCAACAAATATTGTGTTCCATTTCGCCATTGCACCATTCCACAGCCCGGGGCGTTCCATCGCGCGCAGTGGACGGCCATTTTTAGACTTTTCAGATATAAAGCCGGTTGTTTCGTCAATGAATTTGCGCAGGTCAAATTTGTTGCCGTCCTTATCGTATGGCATGCAGACAATGTCGGTTGGACTGAAAAATTCGCCGTTGTGTAAAATATGTTTCTGGGCGGGTGAAATTTGTCCAGGTTCAACAATTTGTAAACTGATGCGGCCGTCTGTGTCGCGTGTCCAGAATGGTCCGCCACCGGGTTCACCGGTGTTTTTTATAATGCCGCATACGCGTAATGGGCGATTTAATATTTCACGCAGGTTGTCATTTTCAGAAATCTGTATCCCCAGGTTTTTGTTTATGTATTCGCGAATTTCGTCTGTGTTTGCGGTATTGCTGTCCAGGGCGCGAATGTATTCAAAAATCTGTTCTTGCGTTTTTATTGCCAGGCCGGCCAGAGCCCTTTTGTGAAATATGGTGTCGGCGCGCGCGTTTTCAGGGCATACATTATCAATGTTTTTGATAAATATTATGTCTGCGTCCGTATCATTTAAATTCTCAATTAATGCGCCGTGACCCGCTGGGCGGAACAGCAATGTTCCATCGTCGTTTCTGAATGGCGTGTTATCCAGGTTGACGGCAATTGTGTCTGTTTCAGGTTTTTGTGTTGATATAGAAATGTTGTATTTAACACCAAATTGCGATTCGTATTCGGGAACGATTTTGCTAAATAAATCCTGGAATCCGGATATATGTTCGGGGGATACCGTGAAATGCAGGTTGACGGTATTGTTTGCGCAGGCGTATTGGGCGCCTTCGGCCAAGTGTTCGGCCGCCGCGGTGCGATTGAATGTGGGGTATTTATGAAACTGTATCAATCCTTTGGGGGCGTTACCGTAATTAAGACCACGGTCTGTCACCAGGTATTCAATTATGTTGCGATTTGTTGCGTTTTCTGGTAAATGCCGCTTTAAATCATCATAAAATGCGAAATCGGTCAGGTTGTCCAGAACCGTTTGTGTTGTCGTGTTCATTGTGTCGGTTGACAGGTATTCAAATAAATCCTTGAACATACGCGTTGCCGCGCCAGATGCGGGGACAAACTTTACAATTTTGTATTTGTCGCAATTTGCCAGATAATATTCGGCATATGTTTCGTCCAGCATTGGTAATACTCCATTTCCAATGGTGGCGGCCGATATGATATCTGTGAATGGAAAGCCAGATTTAAATATGGCGATTTGTTTTTCTGTTTCCGCAGGGTTCAGGCCATGTGATTGGATTTGTTCAATATCTGATGTGGTGAAATCTGGCATGTTTATGTCCTTTTTTTGTGATGATAAAACAAAAAGCGTGTCCGTGCAAGTGGGGCGGGGGATTCGTTCCTGTGTCTTGAAAGGTCGTTTTGTGGCACTATATATGGGATAACAAGAACACAAGGAGTTATTTGATGAATCCAGATGATTTACAAGAAACACCCGCCCAGGCAATTGAAAAATATACAACAGATTTTACAAAATTGGCGGCGGATGGAAAATTAGACCCTGTGATTGGGCGTGACGAAGAAATTCGTCGTGCAATTCAGGTGTTAAGTCGTCGTACAAAAAATAATCCGGTTTTGATTGGTAATCCGGGGGTTGGTAAGACCGCCATTGTTGAAGGGTTGGCAAATCGTATTATTTCAGGTGATGTGCCGGAAAATTTATTGAAAAAACAGTTGTTAAGCCTGGATATGGGGGCACTGATGGCGGGGGCGTCGTTTCGTGGGCAATTTGAAGGCCGATTAAAGGCGATACTGAAAGCTGTCAAGGAATCCGATGGCAAAATTATCTTGTTTATTGACGAATTACATACCTTGGTCGGGGCAGGCAAGGGCGAAGGCAGTATGGATGCGGCGAATTTATTAAAGCCGATGTTGGCGCGTGGTGAATTGCATTGTTTGGGGGCGACAACACTGGATGAATATCGTCAATATATTGAAAAAGACCCCGCATTGGCCCGTCGTTTCCAGCCGGTATATGTGGACGAGCCAACAGTAGATGATACGATTTCAATATTGCGTGGGCTGAAAGAAAAATACGAAGGGCATCATGGTGTGCGAATCGCAGATGCTGCATTGGTGTCGGCGGTAAAATTATCGAATCGGTATATCACAGACAGATTCTTGCCGGACAAGGCAATTGACCTGATTGATGAAGCGGCTGCACGCGTCAGGATTGAGGTTGCGTCAAAGCCAGACAGGTTGGATGAAGTGGACAGGCATTTGATGCAACTGAAAATTGAACAGCAGGCGTTGAAAAAGGAAAAAGATGAAGAATCAAAAAAACGACTGAAAGATTTAGAAAATATTATTGCTGGGGTTGAGGCGGAATCAAAAACACTGACCGCAGATTGGCAGGCAGAACAACAAAAGATGCGTGGACTGTCAGATGCGATGGCGGCGTTGGATGTGGCCAAGGCCGAAGTTGCAACTGCGATGCGAAATGGCGACTATGAAAAAGCATCGGCGTTGCAATATGGCAAAATTCCAGAGTTGGAAGAAAAAATAGCCAAAATGAATGCAGATGCGCGTGAATATAAAACGGTATTGCCGGAACATATTGCCGCAGTGGTTAGTAAGTGGACGGGTGTTCCTGCCGACAGGTTGAACGCAGAAGAGCAATCAAAACTGATGAATATAGAAGATGAGTTGCGCAAACGCGTTGTCGGCCAGGATCACGCACTGGGGGTAATTGCGCGCGCGATTCGTCGCAGTCGGGCGGGATTGTCTGATCCACGCAGACCAATGGGCAGTTTTATGTTTTTGGGGCCAACAGGTGTGGGTAAGACCGAAGTGGCCAAGGCGTTGGCGGAATATCTGTTTAATGATGATGCGGCCATGACACGAATTGATATGAGTGAATATATGGAACCGCATTCTGTGTCGCGACTGATTGGCAGTCCCCCGGGGTATGTTGGTTATGAACAGGGGGGTGTGCTGACGGAAAGTGTTCGTCGCAGACCGTATCAGGTATTGCTGTTTGATGAAATTGAAAAGGCAAATCCGGATGTGTTTAATGTCTTCTTGCAGATTCTGGACGATGGCCGTTTGACCGATGGTCAGGGGCATGTTGTGAACTTTACAAACACAATTATTATCATGACCAGCAATTTGCCAGATATGGATGCGGTAAAGAAAAATTTCAGACCAGAATTCGTTAATCGTATTGATGAAATTGTGTTCTTTAACCCATTGGGCAAGGATGTTATGGCGGGGATTGTGAAAATCCAACTGCGTGGTTTGGAACGGCGTTTGAATGAACGCAGAATTGAACTAAACATCACAGACAAGGCAATTAAATGGTTGGGCGATAATGGATATGATGCTGTATTTGGTGCGCGTCCATTAAAGCGACTGATTGTGTCGGCGGTTGAAGATAAAATTGCAGACCTGATTTTAACTGGTGCAATTGGAGAAGGTAATACTGTTTACATAGATGTCAAAGGCAAGGATTTGACAGTCGGTTAAAAAAACGCCCGTTTGGGCGTTTTTTGTTGTCTTTATTTCCAGGCAGCGGGCATGGTTGCATAGTCTGTCAGCAGTGTGTCGCCTGCAAACATTTTTCCAACTTCGTTTGCGGTGGCGTTTGGCCAGATTTCGTACAGGAATTTGTATCCGTCGTCGGTTTGTGCCTTGGGCGAATAGCCGGTCAACGCCTTGCAACCGTTGAACATATCGCGGAATGCGTATGAACCCAGTGTTCCGTTTATTTTGCCAAACAGTTTTTCTGGTACGCTGGTCAATGCGGTATCATTCATAAATGTTTGATAGAATGTGCGTTTCAATGGTGTGCCGGATATGCCAGCAAACAGATTTTCAGGTACGGATTTCAAGGACTTGCATAATGAAAAAGTGCCACTGAACATTTCTTGGGACGGTTCGCCGGTTATACTGGCAAATAATTCAGATGGAATTGATTCTATACTGGTTTTATAAAATGTTTTATCAAACATATTGTTTGCGGCGGAATTGCCACTGATATATGCAAACAGGTTACCTGGAATTTCGGTTATGCCGCTGCATCCGCTAAAGGTATAATAAAACATTTTCGCAGCGGCGGGGCCATTAATGCCTGCAAACAAGTTGTCGGGTATTGCGCCGGTAATGCCGGTGCAGTTATAGAATGTATAACCGAACATATTTGGGGCAGGCGCACCGGTTATGCTGGCAAACAGACCGTCTGGAATTTTTTTGATGCCATAATTTTGATAAAAAGTGTACATAAACATACTGTCTGCCGGTTCGCCGGTTATGTCCGCGAACAGATTGCCGGGGATTTCTGTTAACCCTTGGCAATTATAGAAGGTGGAATCAAACATGTGTGGGGCAGGGTCGCCATATAATCCGGCAAACAGGTTGGCGGGTATCGCACCTGTTAAATTGCGCAGGCCATTAAATGTGCGATAGAACATGTATTGGGCGGGTTCGCCATCCAGGGTGCCGAACAGTTTGTCTGGGATTGTACCGGTAAGTGCGGTGCACCCGTTAAATGTGTTTGCAAACATGTATGGCTGTGGTGTGCCGTTAATTCCGGCAAACAGGTTTTCTGGGATGGTGCCGGTGATACCGCTGCAACCATTAAAGGTGCCATGGAACATGTATGGTTGCGGGGCGCCTGATATTCCGCTGAACAGGTTTTCTGGGATTTGGCCGGTTATTTTGTTGCAGTTGCCAAATGTGTTGTAAAACATATAACTGACGGGGGCGCCCGATATTCCGCTGAACAGGTTGCCCGGGATTGATGGGATACTTTTGCAGTTATAAAATGTTTGATAAAAGCGTGGCTGTGTGCCATCGGATAATGTTGGGAATATTTTTCCTAAACTGCCTGAAATCCCGGTGATTATGTTATAGTCTGTATAACTGCTGGGGGAAAAACTGATGGTGGCGGTTGTTTCGTTGGTGTTGTATGCAGTTGCCAGACCGCCGATTTTTATGTTGTATGATGCGCTGGTGTCATAGGGGTGGGTGTATGTAGTGCTGACGGTGTCTGGTTTTGAAATATTTTCAACATTACCGTCACCCCAATTAATGATAAAGTCGCCGGCGGCAGCGATGCTGAATGAAAATTTTGTTATTTCGGCGGTGGTTATTTGAAAACTGTACGGGCCAGGTTTTATTAAGGTGCTGACCGCGTTGTTTACGGCAATTGTATCAACCGCCGCGGTTGTGGCGTAAAAGGTTTTGCTGTATGATGTAATTGGCTCGCCATGCAGAATTTGATTGGCGCGGTCAACGGCCGTTAATAAATATTCCATATTGGCCGCAACGGTTGTGTCGGTTAATAGTTCATTATATGGAACGGTTATAAAATGTTTGTTTTGTATCGCATTGTGGATGTATTCTACATTGGCAATTTGTGCCGCATATATGGATGTGGTTAATAATAGACCAAAAAATATCATTAAAAATTTTTTCATGGCTTTGCTCTCTCAGGTGTCCTTGGTTGTACTATATTAAAAAAGTCTTTATGATTGCAATCAGTTTGTTTGGTTGTTTTTCTGCTTTACTAATTTTGTGAAAAATCGTATAATAATAAAGATTAAAAGAAAGAAGGGAATTTCAAATGAAAAGCAAATCTTGTGTGGCAACATGGGTTATTTCACGTATGCTGATGGTGGCAGGTGTTGTTGTGGTGGCGGCTTGCGCGCGTCAGAATGATAGTATGACGCAATATGATGGGCCGGTTGTGACACCGACGGTTGACTATGTGGAATCATTGGATGTTTATTCTGCGCCACATCAGGATTCTTTTTTGAATCAGTTGGCGATGAATTATCGTTCGTATGCGATATATAATGCGCGTACCAGTGGTTATGCAGATATGGGCGAATTGTTCGCAAACAAGGCGGTCGCCGCATTCAGTGGCGAAGTGCCATTCCCAGAAACACTGGAAAATTGGCCAATTGAAAATGAGCAGGAATCATTTGAATTGTATACTGCATATAATGAACTGATGGATCAGTTGAAAAATGATGCGTCCTATGCAAATCCAGAGTTGGCGGCCGAGGCACAGGCAAAATTTGATTGCTGGTTATCTGCCAGTGCCAGTGGCCAGGTCGCAACCGCACAGCAATGTCGTGACAGATTTAACAAAACAATGGATGTCCTGCGTGATTGTGACAAGGGGCAGGTTGTACAGAAAGCAGCAACAGATGTGACTGAAACGGTCGTCGATTCGGAAACGGTTATTGAACAATTTACAACGGATGCAAATGGTACAGTAATTGAATCCAGTAAGCGCAGTGTTGCCGAATACTATCCGGAAACGCGTTCGCTGAAATCTATGAACAAGGGCGTGAAAAACCGCGAAGGTGTTATCATTGTTAATAATGTAAATGTGCCAGAACATTTGATTCAGCCGGTGCCGGTTGAACCAGTGCAGCCAATTGTGTTTAATCAAAATATCTATGGTGGTGATAAATCTATTACAAAAAGCAAGGCAGATAACAGTGTTCGCAACAGTAATAACAGTTTGAACGCAACAATGGAAAGTGCCGATGCCCAACCTGCGCCACAGGTGGTGACTCAGCCTGCAAATCCAACAGTTGCGGTTGTGATTACTGAAAAACAGCAACAAGAATGTCCCGCGTGTCAGGAATGTGCCATGGCTGCGGTTCCAGATTGTCCCGCATGCCAGGAATGTCAGGCATGCGCGCCAGTTGAAATTCCGATGATTGGTGATGAATTGGTGTCGCGTGAAGAATTTGTTAATATGATGATGGCAATGCGTGAAGAATTAAAGGCGATTAATGCGCGTCTGGATATGATTCAGGCGGCCCAGGGTGAAAAGACCATGATTAAGGTTCAGCAAATACCACTGGAACCAACCCAGCATGTAATGGAAGAAGTGTTTGAGGTGCGTTTTGACTTTAACAAGGCAAATATTAAGCCAGAGTATCAAGAACTGATTAAAAAATTGGCGACTGCAACACAAGAAAACAAGAATATCAAGGTTTCAGTCGTTGGTCATACAGACACAATGGGAACCAGCAACTATAATTATGCTTTGGGCGGTCGTCGTGCCGAAGCAGTGCAGAAAATGTTGATTAAGTATGGAATCCCGGCCAGTCAGATTGTTGCAGTATCGGCAGGCGAAGAAGATTTAGCGGTGCCAACACCTGATAACACACCGAATGCAGAAAATCGCCGTGTTCGTGTGGTCAAAGAAATTCATTATACGGAAGATCCAAAACCTGTGCCGATGGAAATCCAGGTAGAAGAGGTTGCGGTTGATTCATGTGGTGAATATGGTTGCGAACAGTAAAATATTTACACAAAAATACTTGACAAAAAGTTTTTTGTAGTATATATTGACTGCCGTCAGAGAGATGTTTTGATAAAGGGCATTAAAATGACTGATATGGTAAAAAATTTTAGAGAAGGTGCAGAATCCCTGGGACAGGGGATGCAGGCGCATGGTTTTAGAAAAGGGGCCGAGGCAATTAATCTGGCCGAAATTTTTCTGAAACGCAATATTCGTTTTGATGATTCTGACGAAAAATAAGTGCAATTTTATGTAAAGTTTTTATCGCGCGGGTTTCTGCGCGATTTTTTTGTGTTTGAAAGTTGTAAGTTGTTAGTGGTTGGTGTAAGTGGTTAGTGGCGGTAAAAATAATTATACCAGTACTTCTATACACCGTCATACTGGCGACGGCGGGGATCCATTGCACCGCAGGGACAAATCAAAAATGTCTGCGACGCATTAGATTCCCGCCCCGGGCCCCGCGCAAATAAATATTTGCGTGGGTGGAACCAAGCGGGAATGACGGATTTTGCATACACTAACAACTAACCACTACTATAACCTATTCAATCCAAAAAGAACCATATGTAGTGGCACCTTCGCCCCCCACCGGCACCATACCAACAACGCCCGCGGTTTTGTCAATCGTCACCGCACCAGGGGAAATGCCATCCGTCCCAAGCTGACCCCATTCTACAACACCATTTTTATCGGCTTTCATAACTGCCGCGCCTGTCGCCCCCAGCCATTGGATATTATTATTTGATGCGCCGCTAATCATGACTAATATGCCCGCTGAACCAGGTCCTAGTACATCTACATGTTTTGCATCAATCTTACTTTCCGTCACCGCACCATCAGCAATATCGTCCTTGGTCACTGCACCATCGGCAATATCTTTGGTCTTGACCATGCGCCAGCCCATTTTTCCTACATCACCATCAAAATTGCCAGAATATGCCAAAAAACCCGTAGTAGAAAGACCATCAGGAATACCAGCAGACAATTTATCTGCTGTCACTGCCCCATCGGCAAGCATGCCATTGGTAATATACCCTGGTGCGGCAGAACCGCTGCTGTCTGTCACTATGGCCATGTATGATGGCCAACCTGATTTATCTAATTTTTCGTCCAAGACTTCATGCGCCTCGGCTGCGGATTGGGCGGCGCTTAAGGCATGTGCACCTGCGGTGGCTGCGTGTGCTTCAGCCAATTCGGCGGCATTGCCCGCCGCATTTACCATACGATTTACATAACTGACAC
>CALARG010000056.1 GCA_937888635.1 uncultured Alphaproteobacteria bacterium | reverse complement strand
ATTTCCACCACATTGGTGTGTCGTCTGTCTGATGAAACAGAATAAAATCTATATCTGATTCAAAATCTTTCTGTAGCCAGTTCAGTTTCATGCCTGTTTCCCTTTATGCAAATCTGTTTATATTAAACTCAAAGACTGTTTCTGATACATTGTCGCGCCGTTCGTTGATGTATTCTTTTATCTTTTTACCGCCCAGTAATTCGTACAGCCGGCAAACACGACTGTGGGTCAGGGTGCCTGTTGTAAATGTTGTTGCACCGGCATCTTTTACATGTTTGGCAAATTCTTGAACCAGTGATAATGCAAATTTGGTGTCGCCAATTACATTTTCATCTACATATAATGCAATCAGTTCCCAGTTGTTGTTTTCGTCCCGCATACCGCCGACCGAGCCAACAACATCGCCATCCGCGTTTTCGGCAACGATATTTACGGAATTTTCATTGCGGATTATGTTTGCCATTTTTTCAATTCTGGCTGGACTAAGGTATTCCTGAATCTTCTGTTCCAAGTATTCTGGACTGTGCAGACCAGCAAAAGACCGGCGGTATCCGGCTGCAATAATTTTTTGGATTGCGGCCGCATCGTCTGGCACTGCATTTCTGATTTTTGCATTCATATTTGTACCTTTTTATCTGTCTGGTCCTTTGGACAGAAATGTCGTAATTTGATTTGATTCTTCTGGAAGATAGCGTTTGAAGTTGCCCGTTTGGCGTGTTTTGCGCCATAAAGCCAGACGTTCTTTATCTGACAGACCGTCAAAATTCACTTTGTCTTGCAGGACATAAACCTTAATATTTCCGTTTCTGATTTCTTGCATAACGTCAATTTCATAGGTTTTCAAGATTGGCACATCGTTCAGACAATAATAATCATTACCATCTGGGATGAAACCATCAGAAGAAACCTCATATACATATGCTTTGCGATTTGCGATATTTGAGGTTATTTTTTCCACATATAAAGTATCGTTGCTTCTTGGAGACATCCAGCCTCTAGATATTATATCCATGGCTGCATAAAGTCGCGCATGACCATAACTTGGGGTTGCGAATGCGGCAGTTATCGGTGTCTGCATACTGTTAATATGCGCTTCTTTCTTATGTATGTATCCATCTGTGATTTTGTTTGGTGACCCATGATAGAGTATTTTTGGTTTGTCTGTCATATCTATGCCTTTACCTTTTTGATCGTGGTGCGTTTTGGGATTTTCTGTAATATTACCGGTAATGTATCACGGTCATAGTTCCATGTCCATTTTATTCCGCCCCACAGGCCGCGTAATGTTTCGCGGTATGTTGTCTGCTCAAGGCCAAGTTTGCGCCGGATATATCGTTTAATCTGTCGCCAAATGCGTATTGTGCGTGATGGGGATACAATGTGTATTT
>CALARG010000055.1 GCA_937888635.1 uncultured Alphaproteobacteria bacterium | reverse complement strand
AAAGTTTGAAATTCTGTTTTCATTGCTGGTACGCACCATCAAATCAATTGGCAACAGATCGCCTGTGTCCAGATATGTTTCAAATGTTTCTTTTGTGACCGGCTCGCCCGCCGTAATGGCCGCATTTACTGCATCAACAATCTCCTGCTGGCCTCCATAGTTCAATGCGAATGCAACCGTTCCACCGGTGTTTTCAGCAGACGCCTGTTCCAGTTCGTCGCACATATCCGCCAATTTTTGTGGCAGTCTGTCCCGCGACCCAATCACGCGATAGCGCAGATTTTTTTCCAACGCGTTCTTCATATTCTTTTTCAGTTCTGTATAGAACAGTTCCATCAAGAAATCCACTTCATCCTGGGAACGGTTCCAATTTTCACTGGAAAATATAAAGAAAGTAATTGTTGTGACACCGCGCGCAAAAAACCAATCCACCAGGTTTTCAAAGTTTGCGATTCCGGCCTGATGTCCCATCAACGGTGGCAGACCGCGCATTTCTGCCCAGCGTCTGTTCCCGTCACAAATAAATGCGATATGCTGCGGCACGGATGTTTTGTCCGTCGTATTGACTGATTTCTTTTTAAACAGTTTTAACATATTTATCGTATCCTGAATTTGATTTGTGTTGTTTGACTGGGATTAAACAGACATAATATCTGCTTCTTTTTCTTTGGCCATGGCATCAACCTCGGTGCCGCGTTTATCAAACACTTTCTGCAAATCATCTTCGTATTTGCGCTGATCGTCTTCGGAAATTTCTTTATCTGTCACTGCGCGCTTGATTTTACCCATTGCATCTTGGCGAATATTGCGCATAGAAATTTTTGCTTCTTCGGCATATTTGCCGGCAACCTTGGTCAATTCACGACGGCGTTCTTCGGTCAGTGGTGGCATGTTCAGGCGGATTACACCACCCGCAGTCATTGGGTTCAGCCCCAGTCCAGAATCACGAATCGCCTTTTCAACCGCTGGTGCGTTTGTAATATCCCACACTGTCACAGACAATGTCTGGTTATCTGGTGTTGAAACGGTTGCGACCTGGTTAATTGGCATTTCAGAACCATATACTGGCACGCGTACTGCATCCAATAAATGCACCGATGCGCGTCCTGTGCGCAAACCTGCATATTCGCCCTTTAAAACTTCCAGTGTTTGTGCAGTTTTTTGTTCAACTTCTGCCTTTAAAACTTGATAATCCATAATAAACTCCTTAGTGTCTCAAGACAGAGATTAGCAAATTGATTTGATATTTGGCAAGGATAAATATACAAATAAAATTCTTTGGTAAAATTGTGCAAATTATGATAAAATCTTTGCAAAAGACAAAGGGAACACAATGTCGCAAAATAATGAAGAAATTATTTTTGAGCCTGTATTTAATCCTGCGCCCCAGGATTCGCACATTATAAAAGAGAAAGATGCTGAAATTCAGCGTCTGCAACGCGAATTGGCCAGTGTCAGACAAACCTTGGCAGATGCCTTGGCGCTGAATCAGGAATTGAACCGCGAAAACAGCCTTTTGCGCCAAAGAAATACGGGCCTGGAACATGCCAAAACCAACAGTGAAAACAAACTGCAACATTTATTGGACGGCATTGGTAAAATGCGTTCCGGAATTGGCAGTCGTGGTGTTAACGATGTCAAGGATATGGCAATGGCGGTCCAGGCAGGCATTATGATATAACTAAAAATCCCCATCTGTTGGGGATTTTTTTCATAAAAACGCGATTTGTGTGCATTTTAATTTGACTTTTTGTATTAAGAAATATAAAATATGTCGGCGCATGGGGTTGTAGCTCAGTTGGTAGAGCACTTGCATGGCATGCAAGGGGTCGTC
>CALARG010000054.1 GCA_937888635.1 uncultured Alphaproteobacteria bacterium | reverse complement strand
CGCTTTGACCGCCAGGTTTATATTGAATTGCCAGATATGGCGGGGCGTCGTGAAATCTTGGATTTATATGCGAAAAAGGTTAAAATTGGCGACGATGTTAATCTGATGGATTTAGCGCGTGGTACAACCGGATTTTCGGGCGCAGATTTAGAAAACCTGTTGAACGAAGCGGCACTGCATGCGGTGCGCAATGGGCGTGACAAAATATCACCAGACGATATAGAAGAAGCGCGTGATAAAATTATTATGGGCCCGCGCAAGATTCGGAAAATGCGCCCAGAAGATATAAAACTGACCGCGTTTCACGAGGCAGGACATGCGTTTGTCAGCCTGATGTACGATGGTGTTGCAGACCCAATTCACAAGGCGACAATTATTCCACGCGGACGCGCGCTGGGGATGGTACAGCACCTGCCGATTGATGACAAGGTTTCAATGACCCTGGCCGAGGTGCGCGCCAATCTGTCAATTGCATTGGCCGGCAGATGTGCAGAAGAAATATTCTTTGGCGCAGACAAAATCACCACCGGCGCAGAAAGCGATATCGCATCGGCGACGCGACTGGCCCGTTATTCAATCACAACCGCCGGGCTGTCCAAGAAAGTTGGATTGCCTGCGATTAATCAGGTTGGCACATTTGGTATGCGTGGCGCGTTGGAAAATGCGTCTGAAAAGACTGCAGAAATTGTTGATGCAGAAATACGCGCATGGCTGGATGCGGCACATGCAGATGCGACAAAACACCTGGCCAAGAACAAGGCCACAGTTGAAAAATTGGCAAATGCTTTGTTGGAACATGAAACACTGACCGGCGAAGAAATTCGCGAAATCGTGTTTGGCAAAACAAAAAAGACCACACCCAAAAAAACAACAAAAAAGCGCACAAATGCAACAAAAACTGGCGAATAATAAATTTGAATTAATACAAATGCCACCAAAGAATACACAATCGGTGATTGTGTCTGTGGGGGACGCATGCGTTATCTTTGACCCATGGGGGCATGCGGACGATTGGGTTCGCGCGTTGGATATGCGGGGATTAAAGTTGCGTGCAATTTATGTGACGCATGGACATCCCGATCATATTGCATGTGCGCCAATGTTGGCCCAGAAGTATGGTGTACAGTGGTTCTTGCATACGGGGGATTTTCGCCTGGTCGGATGGGGGAATGATTTGCTGGAATACTTTGGGTTGCCAAAAATTGATATTAACAATGCACGACCAACGCCGTTGGAAATACAATCTGCTGAAATTTTACCAGGAATTAAAATGGATGTAATTGAAACGCCGGGACACACCCCGGGTGGCGTGGCATATCATTTCCCCGATGAAAAAGTTATTATTATTGGTGATACGCTGTTCCAGGAATCTGTTGGCCGATATGATTTGCCGGGTGGCGATGAAAAAATGTTGCGACAGTCTATTGCAAATATATACAATTTAAATCTATCTGATGACACAGAAATAATTCATGGACACGGCATGGCAACAACCACACAATGGTTGCGTGAACACAATCCATATTTCCGCAATTAAAAAATCCCCCATGTGTGGGGAATTTTTGTGTTGTTATTTTTTTTGAAATGTTCTAAATTTTTATCGTCATGAGTAAAGAAATTATTGAAAATATTGATTCACAACAGTTGTCTGACGCGCTGTCAGAACGCTATTTGTCATATGCGGTCAGCACGATTGTGTCGCGCGCCCTGCCCGATGTTCGCGACGGATTAAAGCCGGTACACAGACGCATTTTATATTCTATGTTGCGCCAGAAATTGGCACCAAACGCCGCATTTCGTAAATGCGCAACGGTGGTTGGCGATGTGTTGGGTCACTATCACCCACACGGGGACAGTTCGGTATATGATGCAATGGTGCGTCTGGCCCAGGATTTCTCGGTACGCTATCCGCTGATTGATGGTCAGGGAAACTTTGGTAATATTGACGGCGACCCACAGGCGGCATATCGTTATACGGAATCTAAAATGACCGAAGCGGCCATGCTGATTATGGAAGGCTTGGACGAAGACAGTGTTGATATGATGCCGAACTTTGACGGCACAACAATGGAACCGGTTGTGATGCCGGGGGCGTTTCCGAACCTGTTGGCAAATGGGGGAATGGGGATTGCGGTTGGTATGGCAACAAATATTCCAACACACAATGTAGCCGAGGTTTGCGATGCACTGAATCTGATTATTGACAAACCAGATGCGACAACCGCCCAGATTATGAAAAAGATGGTGGGACCGGACTTTCCAACCGGCGGTATATTAATTGACAGTTTTGACACGATTGTAAAAAACTATGAAACAGGGCGTGGGGCATTTCGTGTTCGTGCGCGTTGGGAAATAGAAGAATTGGAACGCGGCGCGTGGCAGGTGGTAATTTCTGAAATTCCATACGGGATTGTTAAATCAAAACTGGTTGAACAGGTTGCAACACTGATTGATGGTAAAAAGTTGCCGTTGGTTGACGATATTATTGATGAATCAACCACAGATGTCAGAATTGTTATCACACCAAAATCACGCAATATCCCAGCCGATAAAATGATGGCACATCTGTTCGCAATGACGGACCTGGAATATAAATTCAATATGAATTTTAATGTCATTGATTCCAAGGGTGCACCACGCGTTATGCCAATTGGCGATGTGTTGCGCGAATTTGTTGCGCATCAAAAATCAGTTCTGTGCCGACGCACGCAATGGCGTTTGAACAACATTGCCCGCAGGTTGGAAATACTGGGCGGTTTGCTGGTTGTGTATCTGAATTTAGACCGCGTTATTGAAATTATCCGAAATGAAGATGACGCCAAGGGCGTTCTGACAGCGGAATTTAACCTGACTGAAATTCAGGTTGAGGCGATTTTAAACACCCGTCTGCGTTCACTGCGCAAATTAGAAGAAATGGAAATCAAGCGCGAAGATGCCGCACTGCGCGCAGAACAGGAACAACTGCAGGCATTGCTGGCCAGTGAAGATGCACAAAACGACCAGTTAAAGGCATGGTTTAACGATATTAAAAAGACATACGATAAAAAGACTAAATTGGGGCGTCGTCGCACAACATGGGCGGAACAGACCGAAGAAATTGTTGTTAATGCCGACGAATTTATTGAAAAAGAACCACTGACAATCATACTGTCAAAAATGGGTTGGATTCGTGCGGCCAAGGGGCACCTGGATCTGGGGGCGTTGGATTTGAAATTCAAAGAAGGCGACGAATTACAAATGGCGTTCCACGCACAGTCAACCGATAAAATCAATTTGTTCGCACAAATGGGCAAAATGTTCACACTGGCCGCGAACGAATTGCCGTCTGCACGCGGGTTTGGCGAATCTGTGCGAATGATGGCAGATATTGGCGCAGATGAAGAAATTGTTCATGCGTTTGTATTGGATGTAAATGCAAAGTATTTGTTGGTATCCAGACACGGAAATGGATTTATTATTTCTGGGGATGCCTGTGTTGCCCAAACCAAGAACGGAAAACAGGTTATGAATGTTGATGCAAAAAATCCAGCGCATATGTGCGTTGTTGCATCGGGCGACACGATTGCAATGTCAGGTTCAAATGATAAACTGTTGATATTCCCTGCGGATGAGGTTCCACAAATGTCGCGTGGCAAAGGTGTGATTTTGCAAAAATACAATGCGGAACGCACATATGTTTTAGATGTTATGTTCTTTGATGCGGCGGATGGATTTGGTTGGACGACGGGACGCGGTACGACCAAGCCCGACAACTGGGAATTATGGCGTGGCAAACGCGCATCCCAGGGACGCACCGTTCCGGTCGGATTCCCACGCAGCGGAAAATTTGGAAAATAATAAAAAATCCCCAACATGGGGATTTTTTTTTTCAAATAGACTTGATTTTTTATAAAATTTAATATATATTCTGCGTGAACTTTGGTTCCCCAGGTTTCGGGGCGGGCTGCCGAGATATGATGGCAAGTCGGGGCGGGTTCTTGGATTATAACCTGTCTGAATGTACGCAATGAATTTTTTCTGTCGTTGCGAACCAATCAAAAAAGAAAATTAACACAATTAGATACACACGCGTTTTACACGTTGGTATTTGTTTGATTGCAAAGGTGCATAAGATGAAATTATTAAAACAGTTTATACCGTATGTGATATTTGGTGGAACATTGATTGGTGCGACCGCATCAGATACAACACCTGAAAAAAATGCAGAATTTACGCACAAGAATGTAAAAATGCAATCTGGCAATCTGGACTTTATCAAGTATGAGCCAGAACATGAATATGCGTTGAATGCAAAATATCTGGATGACAAGGCGGACAGTTTGTGCAATGTGTATATAAATAATATGCTGGTATCACAACAGAAATTAAAACCGCTGATTGGGACACGAAAATACCATCGGGCGGTGCGAGAAGAATTGCCCGGCGCGCCGGTTGGGTATCACTGTCTATACGGGCAATTTACACACTTGGCACGCGCACTGGACGAAATGGGCGATACACTGACGGTTATTCCAGAAGAAGCAAGAACGGCATGCTTTGTGTTCAAAAATCAAATGCGCGAAAAATATTCCGGAACACAAAACTGTATTTACGAAGGTGTTATGCACAAATCAGATTCTGCATATAATGCGGCACTGGGGCGATATTTGGAACGCAAGAAAGTGACGGCGGCGACACCAGATTCTGTTAAAAATGCCCATATTACCAGGTTTGCACAGAATAATTTTAGCGCGGATGCAATTGCACCGGGTGCGATTTTAATCGTTCCGCGATATCGTGGCAGTCGCAGCAGATTTCATGCGATAATGTTCCTGGGGCGGGGGCGCGTTGAAAATAACGAATTTATCCCAGATTCAACAGGACAGCACATGTATGTCGGGCACAATCGCGAAAATATGGGCGACCTGTTCCGCGCATACGATACATCTAATGTGTTTGCAGCGGATACTAAAAATATCGTACGCGATGGATATCAGAAAGAATTAGAGAAAATAGAATCTATGTCGTACAATCAATTGATTGAATATTTGTCTGACAATAATAAAACATCTTTGACAGGATTGTCGCGTGACAGATTACTGTATATGGCGCGCAACAAATATTTTAACAAACCACTGTCTGTGCCACCGATGCCACTGAATCACTGGTTGGCAACAACGGCATTAAATATAAAAGCCGATAATTTGATATTGGCATTGCCAAAACAAAAATTAAGATAAGAAAACCGCCATATGGCGGTTTCTTTATTGTGATATTTTATGCTTAATCTCGCGTATGCGGGCCAAAATCTCGCGCAGGTCACCTTCGGTTGCAACGGGGGTTGGCTGACTGCGCAATTCGTCCGCCAAAACAATACATAATGTTGCCAACAGTGCACTTTCGGGCAGTGGGCCAATTTTATCCAAAATTTGGCGGGCACGCGAATCAACCATTTTACCCAGTTCAATCAGGCGCGCCTCTTGCCCGTCTTCGCAGCCCATGGGATAATTCTTGTTTACAATAGGGATGGAAACAACACTCATTTCTTTAACTTCTTTAGTATAGATATAGACTTATCAATCATTTCTGTTGCACGGGCATTCTTGTCGCGCAGGGAACGCACCTGCTCGGTCAGGATTGCAACCTCTAAATCTGTCTGCTTGCCCGCGTGGATTGCCGTACCGCGCAGGCGGGCGGCGGCCTCTTCCAAATGGGTTAATTCCTGGAATATTTGTTGTTTTATATCTGCCATATTTGCAGTTTAAGATATTTTTTGCATGCGTTCAACCCTAAAATGTGATATAGTATGCCCATGTACTGTGGGGGTTGATTTATATGAAAACTAAAATAATCTATATTTCTGGGAACGAAGTCTTTGAAATGTCTGAAATTCGTGCCGCTTTTGAAGAAGTGCGCGCCGCATTGGGGTTGGACAACGATACGATTCTGTTTGGGGTGCCAGTTGATGCAGATAATGCATTGGCAGACGGGCAAACCGCAGAACAACAGGTTGAAACCGTTGCAGAACCGGTTGTAGTAGACGAGGAATTAAATACCACAGAAGAAATTATCGCAGAACCTGTTGTCATTGAAGATATCACAGAATCAGAAACAGATGTATCAGACGAAGAAATAAATATTCAACCAGCCGAATTAGATGAATATTCAGAAGAATCAGACGAAACACCCGCCCCGCAACCAGAAATCCCACAAGATTCAGAAAAAGTGATTCCTATTTTATCAGTACTGGCCATGACACAGGATGCAGAACCAGAAAGCAATGACGAACAGGAAGCCGTTGTTTGTGACAAGGTTGAAGAAACAGTGACAGATACTGTGGTTGTCATGCCGGTTGTGGAAAGCGACACTGAAATTATAACAGATGTTAATGTTGATGATGAATTGGTCGCGCCCGATATGTCAGATGAAGACATGACAGAAAAAGTGACCATCAGCGATATGATTAATGACGAAGCGCCAGTTGCGCAGATGGAAAAAACACTGGAACAACTGTTGGAAAGCATGACCCCACTGCGTGAAGATGTGGAACATGAAAACAATTTGGGTACAAACGATGAAATTATTGATTCGTTTGATTTAGATGACAATAACACTGATGCAACATTGGCACAGTTGGCATCCGAATTTGCAGAAAATGAAGACAAGATTGTGGCGACAAAAAAATCTGAGCCACAGGGCAAAATTGGTAAATTAAAAAACATTCTGCCTTTTAAAAAGGCCAAACGGGATGACAATGGTCTGATGGGCGACCTGTTTGGCTGGGCAGGAATTGCCGCAAACGATGAAGACTTTACTATGCCAGGCTTCTTTGCGGGGGCAAAAAAACAAGGCGCATAATAATGGAAGAAACAAACCAGTTTCTGTCACAGACTTTTAGATTATTGAAAAATTCCGGATTCCACAATCTGCGTGCGGATTCGGAATTTATCTATATGGAAGATCCGTCGTGTATTTTACGCAGTTTTGAAACATTCCTGGATTATGCATGGTTTATAATTACATTACTGGCGGGGGTATTGCTGTTTGGGTGGGCAATATCTATGATACGGGGCGCAAAATACGACAATATATTTATTAATATGCGCAACTTGATTTTGATATTCGGGGGATTGTCGTTAACAAAACCTGTTATTAACCTGGTGTATGGTGACGATTTGTTTGCACGCGGTTGCGGTACAATTTCTGTATCAATAGATGAAATAAAAAAACTGTTGGATGCACGCAATGCAAAACTGAAGAAATATGACGAAAATCAATTGTACGAAGACCTGATTATCCAGGATTCGGGCGTCGTAATTGAAACAGGCAAAACAGAAACAGGGGCAACATCTGAATCACTGGAAGAGATAGTTGAACAGGCCGAAGCAATTGCGCCAGACGAACAACAAAAAGGCACACCTGCCAAGCCCAAGTCGGTAATGAATATTTCTGGCACACCACAATCTGCCACAGAATCGGCTAAAGATGTTATTTACACTATGCCAGATGGTGCAAAAATTAAACGCAGTGGTGGCACGCGTTCATGGCGAAATTTCAACCCTGGGAATATCAGATATTCTAAATTCGCACAAAATGTTGGCGCAATCGGTCAGGCGGGCGGATTTGCAGTATTTCCAAATGAAGAAGTCGGCATGTACGCAATAGAAGCATTGTTGCGCACAGACAGTTATAACAAACTGACCGTGGCGGGCGCAATCAGCAGATATGCACCACCGGTTGAAAACGATACAGCCGCATATCACAGAAGCATAGAAAAATTAACAGGATTGTCTATAAACAAGCAGATGTCTGAACTGACAAAAGAAGAATTGACCAGTGTTGCACGGGCAATTCGGCAAATAGAAGGATGGGAAGCAGGCACAACACAAAGGATATAAAATATGCATTCAGAACGCGGCGGAATTAAACTGAATATGTTGCTGATTGTGTTGATGGGCGCATTGATTGCCACGGGATACATGCTGTGGAATCAAAAGTCAGAAAATACGGGTGTAAATTTTGGTGCGGGGTCACCACAGATTCAACGCACCCCCAAAAAAAGAAATATCAATGTACCGTTTACAGATGGACTGACACAGGCGGTATCAACAACAAAACAAGCCCCCGACGAAACAGGTGCCGGTGTCACAAATACTGAAATTTTTGCAGCAGACATTAATAACGATGGCGCATTTGACCGTATTACAAAAACGCGCCATGAAAGTGGAACAGCGCATTTTTGGGACGAATACAAAATAGAATTAAACCAAAACGGGAAATATAAAAATATTACACCAAACGGCTTTCGCACAACTGTTGGGACAGAATGCGCATTACAACAACTGCAATTTGTATTTGAACCGAAATTCTATGTTGTAAAAATATCACGCCCATGGCGCGATTCCTGGACCACCCCCAGTATGGCAACACGCACCATATATACAATCAAGGACAACAAATTGGTTGCAGGACAACCAGAACAGTTAAAGTCTGTATGCGATGTGACAGAGTTATTTGAAAAATGATGATTTGTTCAGGAAAGGCGTCGCACGCAAAGAATGGACAGTGCCATTTGATGTGACGACAAAATGATCAACCAAGGTAATACCAAACATATTTAAACACTTTTCAACATACGATGTTGTTTCGGCATCGTCAGATGAAAATTCGTTTTCTGACACAGGATGATTATGAACCAATATTACACTGATTGCGTTCAGACTTAATGCCTTGCGGGCGACTTCGCGTGGGTATATGTCAACCTGGTTGAATGTGCCGCGATTGTGCACCTCGGCCGAGATTAAGCGCGAGTCGCCATCAAGGTATAAGATATGAAATTCTTCAACCTTTTTATCTGCAACCAGTTCACGACAAAAATCGCGTATAAATTTGTCTTCTGATAAATAACGTCCTTTTTTAGCGCGTTCTTGGTATGAATCTAATAACAGTTCATGAAATAGTTTAATCATAATTGCCGCACTGCGACCGATACCAGGAACGCTGATTAGTTCTTCGTATGGCGCACGCAGAACAAAATAAACGCCACCAAACTTTTCAATCAATGTACGCGCCAGTGGTCTGACATCGCGACGCGGTATCGCGTATGTTAACAACAGTTCCAATTTTTCAGCACCCGTCAGTTTGCCATCCAGCAATTTTTGCTTTAACCGTTCGCGATGGCCATTGTGAAAAAGTTCATCTGTTTTCGGCATTAATAGTTAAATCATTTTTTCAGTAAAGATTATTGCGCCATCTTCGGTAATGCCGATTGTGTGTTCCCACTGGGCAGACAGACCGCCATCAACCGTGCGCGCCGTCCAACCATCTGCATCAATCTTACATTCAGCCGAGCCTGTGTTTATCATAGGCTCAATCGTAAATACCAGACCAGGCACCATTTTAACTTTATCCCAACGCTTGTCATAAAAATGATAGATTTGTGGATCGTCGTGCATAACCTTGCCAATGCCGTGGCCAACAAAATCGCGCGATATTGAAAAACCATGTGGGTTTACAACGGCTTCTATTGTTTTACCGATTTCAGACAAAGGTACACCCGGCGCACAAATAGAAATTGCCGCGTTCAGTGCATCTTGGCAAACATTTACCAGTTTCTGCGCCTGGGGGGATACGCGACCAATTGTAAACATACGCGATGCATCACCATGAAAACCTTTGTATTCGGCCGTCAGGTCAACATTTACAATGTCGCCATCTTTTAAGATAACATCATCACTGGGGATACCATGGACGATTACATCATTTACAGATGTACAAATATGCTTAGGATAACCTTGATAGCCCAAATCAGATGAACGGGCGCCATTTTCTTTTAAAAAGGCAGCAACCATTCGGTCAATTTCACCAGTGGAAATTCCCGCACGAATGTGCGGTGAAATAAAATCAAAACAGCGCGCGACAACATCGCCGGCGGCACGCAGACGCTTAAAATCCTTGGGGGCGTATACAGATGATAACATATTTATTTCCTTCGTTTTGTTGCCAGTTTCGCAGAACGCATAGCCAATTTCAGGGCGAAGTCGCGTAATAAAACCTCGCCCGGCATACCGGTGGTACGCAATTGACGTTCCAGTTCGTTCAGACGAACCAATACGGCGGTGATTTCAGATTCAGGCCAAATCTTAATCGCCATTTTAAATTTCTCTTCTACCTTCCAGAACAGGCGAGGCAATTGACCGTTGACGACCGCGGTTTGCAATTTCTTGAAATGACCGTCCAGCATACGAACCAACATATTTGGTTCTTTGTTATCGTACAATAACCTGTCCAGTGCCATCATTGTTTGCTGGATATGACCCGCCGTCAGTGAATACAAAAAATCATCAATATCAGCCGCGCCTGTATCAGGCAAGCATTTTTCAACATCAGATAATTCAACAACGCGTTTGTCGTTGACATATAATGCAATCTTGCGCAGGAAACCGCGGGTTATTCCCCTGTCCCCGCCCAGATGCGTTGTCATATACGCCATGGCATCGGGGGTTATTTGCTGAATCCCAGATGCAGCAGATAATTCATTGCGTATCAATGTGGTCAATGTTTTTGCATCGTCAACATAACATGCAAGTGCCGCCATGTCTTCGGCACCTTCAAACAGGGAACGCAGACCGCCACCGGCACGCAAATCGCCGCCTGCGACAATAACAGTTGCGCACAGTCCAGGATGCGATACCAGGTCTGCAACCTGTTTTGCACAGGCATCGCCCGCATTAGATATAATTACCATTTTTCGCCCACCAAACATTGATGGGGTGCATGCCTCAGCAAACAGCAGGTCTTGCTTTTCACGCAAATCATCAGAATCCAGTGTGAACAGATTGTCTTTTTCAATCCCCAGTTTTTTTACCGCCAAATCACAGTATTCATCCGTCTGGCCTGTATCAGGACCATAAATTAATACCGCACGAATGTTTTCAATACCGGCTTTAAAATCAGAATCACGCCACTTCATTACTTTGTCGCACCTGTGTCATTGTGTGAATATTTGTATGTTTCTGCAATTGCACGCGTGCTGATTTTTTCTGCCAATACGCGTATAGTATTTTGAACCGCATTATTATATGATGCATTAGATGCAACCAAATAGCGCACAAATGTGTATGATTCTGCCGCACGTTCAGTGCCGGTTGCAATCTGTTTGCCATTATGCGATAACACATATGATGCGGTCAGTGATATTTCCTGCCAGGTGGCGTCACCGGTTTGTTCCAGCGCCTTGTACTGGGTGACAGGGTCATTCAACTTTACAGTTAAGGTATATGTGGCACCGGGTTCGCGTTGCCCCCCAAAGCGCGCCCATAACGCATTGCGCAAATCAATACCGTTAATACCAGAAATTGGTGATACATATATATCCATATCTGCACCTGTAAACATAGGATGGAAACCACACGCAGATATAAATAATACAAATAGTATGATTAAAAATTTTTTCATGCCTGAAACCGTTTTTCCTGTTGCAATTTATTTGTATATTACCTAGACTTTTTATAAATCGCAAGGGGGAATGATGAATATTTTTATCATGAT
>CALARG010000053.1 GCA_937888635.1 uncultured Alphaproteobacteria bacterium | reverse complement strand
AAGATAATGGTATAGATATGGACAGTGCCGTCCCCGTAGTGTACAAACGCTACATGAGGGGACGGCACCGTTCATAGATATGCCATTAGATTTTATTTAGGCTGCAGCAGTGAACACCTTCTGCACATCATCATTCGCATCCAGCGCATCAACCAACTTTTCCAATTTGGCATAGGCTTCGTCGTCCAGATCCATTGGCATGTTTGGCAACCATGTCAGTTCGGCCTGTTCTGGTTCGCCCAGTTTATCTGCCAAGAATTTTTGAACATTGATAAAATCTTCTGGTTTGGTTGTGATGATAAAGCCTTCTTCGGATGCCTCCATATTATCAACATCGGCCTCCATAATAATTTCCATCATTTCATCTTCGGTTTTGCCGATTGATGCTGGGTACATAATCTGACCTGCACGTGTAAACATAAACACAACAGAACCTTCTTCGCCCATATTACCGCCATTTTTACCAAAGATATTGCGAATTTCTGGCACTGTACGGCGTGGATTGTCGGTCAACGCCTCTACAATAACAGGCACCGCACCTGGGCCATAGCCTTCATAACGCACGGCTTCATAACTTTCTGTATTTGCACCTGACGCCTTTTCAATTGCGCGTTTAATATTATCGTTTGGCATAGAATTCTTGCGTGCGGTCAGAATTGCCAAACGCAGGCGTGGATTATTATCTGGGTTTTTATCACCCAACTTTGCCGCCATAGTAATTTCACGCGCCAGTTTTGTAAACAAACCACTGCGTGCAGCATCGGCTGCGCCCTTTTTATGCTGAATATTATGCCATTTACTGTGTCCACTCATATTTGACCTTTTTATTTATTTAGATTAAAATTACCCCAAAAGGATAACAAATGATTGGAAAATTGCAAGGCATTGTTGACTATATCGGCGATGGTTTTATCATTTTATTAACAAACGGCGTTGGGTACAAGGTACACACCGCCGAATACCTGACCCATAAATCAACGGTGGAACTGTGGATTGAAACAGTTGTACGCGAAGATTCCATTCGTCTGTTTGGTTTTACAACCCTGAACGGTCAAAACCTGTTTAATATGCTGACGACTGTATCTGGCGTGGGGCCAAAGGTTGCATTGGCAATACTGGGGACAATTAATTCTGATACATTAATGTCTGCGATTGCGACGGGTGACGCAAAAACAATCGCCACCGCCCCCGGCGTTGGTAAAAAGATGGCCGAAAAAATCATTGTTGAATTGAAAAACAAAATCGGTGGCGCATCTGCAACATTATTTGCACCAGATGCCGGCGCAACCACATCCGCATCATCTGCCCTGCCCGATTTGCTGATGGCATTGGAAGCCTTGGGCTATCGTCGTCTGGATATAATTGAAATGGCCCAACACCTGGTAAATCAAAACCCAACCGCAGATGTATCAAAACTGGTCCCATTGGCATTAAAAGAAATCAGCAAAGGAAAATGAGATATGCAAAAACTAACCCAAAAAGAGTTCGAGAATCTGTACACGACAAAAACCCAACTACACGATTACGACCT
Source organism: uncultured Alphaproteobacteria bacterium (assembly GCA_937888635.1). Lineage (GTDB taxonomy): Bacteria > Pseudomonadota > Alphaproteobacteria > Rs-D84 > Rs-D84 > Enterousia. The sequence goes on along the minus strand of CALARG010000053.1, from coordinate 39,959 downwards.
ATCAAGCATACAAATTTCCCCTGAAACATTAACAGGATTTGTCACATACCAATCACAAGACTTTGTCAAAGGCTGGACAGACAACATCATTTGGCCCACAGAAATTATCAAAACCTTAAACCCGCAACAAATGTTGGAATCATCAAAACAGCCCACCGAAATGAACACAGTACACGGCAATGGTTCAACTGGCAAAGATATAGGAATTGCAATTATTGACCAACGTCTGTTTACAGAACATCCAGAATACACAGATAGAATAAAACATTATGAAGGCGTCGGTCCATGGCCATACAACAACACAACAACCCCAGACTATCATGGCAGTCTGGTCGCAGGTTGCGCCGTTGGCAAAACCACAGGCACCGCACCTGATGCTGATTTATATTACTTTGCCGCACACAATTGGCCAACAGATAACAAATTTTTCAAAGCGACAGAAAAACTAACCGGCGAAAAATTACAACTCGGACACAGAAAATTTATAAACATGGCAATTCGCCGAATGCTTGAAATAAATAAAACATTACCCGAACATAAAAAAATTAGGCTTTTATCCTGCAGTTGGGGCGAGAAAGACGACCAATTCCGCACAGAAACAGAGGCTTTGTTTGATGAGTGTGAACGCAATGGCATTATGGTGTTAGGTGGATATTACAAACACTCTTCCACAACAACACCATGCGACAAAAGGTACAACAATCCAACAATCCGTATAGGAATACCAACAAATGGAAAAACCACACCTTTCTATAAAGGTGGCTATGTGTACTCTCGCTTGGGCGGTTCCAGTTCTACAATCCCCTACCTGGCGGGGGTTTTTGCCTGCGCACTACAGGGCAACACAATATTCTGTACCCGCGAAAATTGGCAGGATGAATTAATTGAAATCATGAAGCAAACCGCATCTGAACATCCCATGGGCGGGAAAATCATCAACCCCACTGGCATTGTCGAACGGGTATCCCAAATCGCCCGTACAATGGAAATGGATTTAATAAAACATCAGGCATCACAACATGAATAATAACGATACAATTTTTGCATTATCATCTGGTCACGGCAAATCCGGCGTTGCAGTAATTCGTATCTCTGGTGACAATCTGACCGATGTATTCAAGACATTAATAAAAAAATCAGAAATAAAAAATCGCTATGCATACTTTGTTAATCTGACCGATGGCATGGGCGAACTGATTGACCAATGTCTGGCGATATATTTTCCTGCGCCCTATTCTTTCACCGGTACAGATGTTATTGAATTACACACGCACGGCGCGCCTGCAACAATAAACGCAGTGTTTGAATACTTGAAAACACTGGGCATGCGCATGGCGACGCCTGGCGAATTTTCACGACGCGCATTTTATAACAACAAAATGGATTTGGCCGATGTTGATGGCCTGGCGGCATTGCTGGACGCACAAACAGATGTTCAGCGCAAACATGCCCTGCGTTCTATGTTGGGCCACGACAGCCATATTTACAGCGCATGGCGCGAACAAATGGTTGAAATATCTGCGTATGCAGCGGCAATTCTGGACTATAACGCAGACGACTTGCCACAAAACATTGGTGAAACAATTCGCACGCACACAGAAAAACTATATAACGAAATTAATACTGCACTGAATAATTATCAGACATCACGCGCAATTCGCGGCGGAATAAATGTTGCACTGGTCGGTGAAACAAATGTTGGCAAATCATCAATATTTAATTATCTGGCGGGTTCAAATCGTGCAATCGTATCTGATATTGCCGGCACAACACGCGATGTTGTGTCAATCAACCTGGATATTGATGGATTTTTAGTGAACCTGTCTGACACGGCGGGCATTCGCGAAACAAACGATGAAATTGAATCAATCGGGATTGAACGCACCAAATCAGAAATCCAAAATGCAGACATTATAATTCATGTCTATACGCCAGAATCCGTGACACTCAGTGATTTACACAACAATGAAATTATTGTTATAAATAAATCAGACACAACCGACACACATGATATAAAAAATGTAATTTACACATCCACTAAAACAGGCGACGGCATGAAAACACTGACCGACACATTGCGCGAAAAAATACATAAAATTATGGATGGTGCCGAAGATAAATTAACACTGAACGCGCGCACAAAATCATTACTTGAATCTGCACGCGACGATTTATCATATGCACTGTGCGCAGGCGAAAACTATGACATATTTGCCGAGCACACACGCCGCGCATCTGATTCAATTGGCAAAATTTTGGGTACAATCACCGCAACCGAAGTACTGGATAAAACATTCGGCCAACTGTGCCTGGGCAAATAGCCCCACCCTTACACACAAACACCATGAATAAAAATCCCGCCAAATGGCGGGATTTTTATTCATGGCGGTCTGGATACTTACCCTCAATCAAATTCTGACGCACCACATGATGTTTAACCTTTTGCGTACTGGTCAATGGCAAATCTTCGGTTGTCATCGCAAAATGAGTCACCCATTTATAACTGGCAACTTTTTTATTTGCCGCGGCAATTTCCGCCCCTAGTTTTTCCAATGTCATACCATCTTCTACGCTGAACACACCGTATGTGACGGTTTTATCTTTGACCTTATGCTCAAAGACGGCGACATTTTTTACACCTGGGATAGTGATGAACATACCTTCTAATTCATCTGGGTATACATTTTTACCGCTGTCCAAAACAATAACCTGCTTTTTGCGACCCGCAAAGTGCAATTCACCATTTTTGTCCATTGATACCATGTCCCCTGTATTAAAGAATCCACGTTCATCAAAGATTTCTGTATTTGCGGCTTCGTTATTCAAATAACCACCAAACACCTGGTGACCACGCAGCCACAACACCCCAACACCATCTTCGTTTTTATCACGAATTTCACATTCGTTATTTGATGTTGGCCCACCAAAGGCAAACGGGAACCGTTTCTTGGTTGGTTTTGAAATACAGATTGGTCCAACTGTTTCTGTCAAACCATAACCTTGGATGAATGTCAGTCCCAAACGTTCATAGAATGTTTCAACCTCTGGCTTGGTTGCAGCACCACCCGCAATCAACAGACGCGCGCGCCCACCAAACACATCCAAAATTGGCTTTTGCACCTTGCGCACCAGTGCGCCCAGGCCGATTTTCTGTAAAATCTTGCCATATTTCAAGACAAATGATACCAGCCACCATTTCTTTTGTGCTTTGACATTATCAATGATTTTATTGCGGAACACTTCCCACAGGCGTGGAACCGCAGGTATAATCTGTGGACGAAACTTTTTAAAGTCTGCCATGATTTCTTTTGGATTAACGGTTGGCTGTAATAATACACCGGCACCAAAGTGCAATGTTGCCAAGATTTCAACCGCAAAACCAAACACATGATACATCGGCAAGAAACCATACAGATAATCCGCCGGACGAATCCATTCCGCCATATCTTCCAATGAATTTGCACACTCAACCAAATTAAAGTGTGTCAATGGCACAACCTTTGGCGTACCGGTTGAACCTGATGTAAATGACATTGTTGCCACATCCAGTGATTCTGTCGCCGCCGGCATTAAATCTGGATTAACCTTGCCATCTTTTTTTGTAATATCATAGAATTTAAATTTATCTGTTTTATATACAAAAGACTTTTCCGCGCAAACCATTTTGCACTGGGTAATTTCTGCCATATTGTCATATTCAAACGGTGTTAAATTTGTATCCAGCAATAACACCGTCCCCCCCAGATACCATATCGCAAACAGCGAAATTGGAAATTCTGGAATATTGTGGGACAAGATACCAACAACATCGCCTTTTTTAACACCCGCCTTGTCCAGTGACGCAGCGCGTGCCTTTACCAAATCAATAAAATCTTTATAGGATACACCTTCGCGCACCAGATACAAATTATCTGGATATGTCTGCGCACTGCGTTCCAGTAATTGATACATATTCATATTATAAAATTCCTTGTTGTTTTTATATTGGACAAAGAATATTATACTCAGGAATCAAAGGAATGCAAACATGAAAATCTTAACACTTAATATCAATTCAATTCGTGCCCATGCGGAAAGTTTTATAGACATATTGCGCAGCGGCGAATACGACACAATCATGGTCCAAGAATTAAAGGTTGAAACTGCAAACTTTCCACACATGCTGTTTGATGAATTTGGATATAATATCAAGGTTTTCGGACAAAAATCATGGAATGGCGTTGCAACATTTTCTAAATATTCTATAGAAGATGTCACAATGGGTATGCCCAATTACGCAGACCCCAACGCCCGATTCCTTGAATGCGTTGTTGACGGTCGCGTGCGCCTGATTAATACATACATGCCAAATGGCGACACGGTCCAATCGCCTAAGTTTCCGTATAAATTGGAATGGATGCGTGCATTTACAGACTATATCGCACAATACCTGGATTCAGCCGAACCGGTAATAATCGCCGGCGACTTTAATGTTGCAATTGAAGACCGCGACATCTGGAAGCCAAAAAATTACGAAGGTATTGCAATTTCTGCCCCGGCAGCACGCGCAATCATGAACGAATGGTTGAACGCTGGTTGGGTTGACGCATGGCGCACCCTGCACCCTGATGAAATAGATTACACCTGGTACGGATATCGTGGCCGTGACACGGTTGGCAATAAACAAGGCCTGCGTTTGGATTATTTCCTGTGCAACAAAACCGCCGCACAAATGATAAAAAATTGTGAAATAGACCTTGAACCGCGTCTGCACCAAAAACCCACCGACCATTGTGGATTAATGCTGGAATTAAAATAGTTAAAAATGTTGCTAAAACTCAACCCCTAGCAATGGGAAAAATAAAAGATAATGGTATAGATATGGACAGTGCCGTCCCCGTAGTGTACAAACGCTACATGAGGGGACGGCACTGTCCATAGATATACCATTAGATTTTATTTTTAATCTTTAATTCTTGCTAAATCGTCATACTGTTTATATTTAGCATCACCGGTCTCGCGATACTCATACCCTGCCCCACCTGCAGAATAAATATTAAATAATTCTGTCACTTTATCAACGGCTGCACATATCATTTCACGGGTTGCGTCCGCATCATATTCAATTACACGCGCATCATTATTGCGCAGTTGTAAAAATCGCATAATTGGTGTCCGGGAATTTTTCGTTGTCTGAATTGGAAATCCCCCTGATTGCAAGATATACGCTTCCAGTGGTAATTGCGGCATATTACCCTGGGCCAATTGTGATTTTGTTGGTGCCGCCCCTGTCTTGATATCCAGCACCCCACCATCCCAGATTCTGTCTGCGCGCGCCCGAACATTACGCCCTGCGATTTTAACAGCGCCACCAATTTCCGCCCATGCGCGTGGCACAGACGACAATTCATTTGCAATCACCGGTGCAATTTCTACAAAGCGTTTATGCCAGAAATGGAACAACACACTGCCCCGTCCCAACTTTTCCAATGCACGCATATCCATTTGTGCAACCAACACATCTGGTCGCAAATCCGTCGCATGTTCCACCACATCATGCACCAGATTTCCAAAATCACGCGCATCTGGACCAACCCAATAATCATCCAACACGCGCAGTTTTAAAATATGCCGCACATAGAACGCATACGGATTATGAATCAGCAATTCTAATTCTGTCACATAAACATCACTCCAATCATTTGGTGGTGTTGGCACAGAATAATCCAAACTGTGGCGCGCAACCTTATCACGCGCCAAAACCTCTTCTAAAATATCTGTTTTGTTGTTAAAGATACCACCACGCGCAATCACCCGTGACAAGAACCGTGATTCTGTTGTCTGAACCCCACCCGATTGCGTTGACCGCAACCAGTAAACCGTCCCACCACATGACAGATTCATAAAATCCAACGACTGCAAAGACACCTTTCTGTCTGGCGATGGCAATCCAATTTGTTCTGCGACCCGTCGTGGCAACCATGCATTTTCATATCCGCGTGCAGGAAACATTCCTTCGTTCAATCCGGTCAATATAACAACATCTGCGGTCTGCATACGCGATTCAATTGTCCCCAGTACAACAACATCTGCCGCATCATTCATCACACCACGCACCGATACACCCGAAATTGCATCTGCAACAAATGCGCGCGCCGTTTGTAAATCCAGCTGCACCCCCGCCACATTCAGTGCATCTGAGACATCTTTAATTGCCGCCCATATTTGCACAGATACCGCATCATCAATTTCAAACTGTGGCGCAAAGGATGCCATATTATTTTCTATGATTTTTGCAATCGCGTTAAACAAATTGCATTCCATATCCTTGTAAATCGCGTCAAAAGAATCGTCCCCGTTTTCTATCCACGAATCTAATAAATTTAATATTGCACGCCCCACATTTGTCATTGCACCCGACACACCACCTGAAAAATCCGCAACAATTCCGCGCGCGCCCAACGCATTTGCAATTCGCTGATTTCCGGCCGCGTCCGGCGTTATAACCAGAACAGATTTTTTTTCTGCAACACTTTTTTGCGCAATTTGTGCAACAACCTCTGCCTCAACCGCTTCGCGTGGAACCTCTATCAAATTGCAATGTGATAAATCCTTGTTAACATCCCGTACGCCACAATCATTACCAAACGCCCAATTCATAAAGTCAATCGCACTGTCCCCAACATCAATCGGAATAACATCGGATGCCACCATCCCCAACCGCGACAAGAATTTATATTCAGAATTATATGGATTTGTATTTAATTCAAAATCCGCCATACGCCAATCAATTTTCCCCGACAGAATAATTCGCCCATGTGGCAAATTTGCAACCTGTTCCATTAAATCCGCGGTTGCAGGCACACTGGCGGTTGATGCACAAACAACAACCAACTTATAATTATCCAAGACTTTCTTCCATGCCCGAATATCACGATTTCGCGCCGCCGTTGATGTCACGCGCCCCGCCGCATACATTGGCATAAATTTTGATAAAATCCCCAGAATTTTTGCTTTTGCCTGAAAATGTGTTGCATATTTTTCATCAACCAACGCACCCCAATCAACATCAGCCGCATCAACACCTTCGTTTTCCATATAGTCCTGCATACGCACTAAATCCTGGGCAATTGGCAGTGCTGTAATTAAATTTCCAACATTTGCATCCGCCGCCAACAACTTGGCCAATACTACAACGCGTTCAACATTTGAAATAACATCTGGCGCATCTATTTGTGCATCATCTTCGTCTGCCCCTTCACCCAGTGCAACCAGTGTTGGCAATATCGCCACACCACCCGACTTTTGCGCAATCATTTTTTCAACGGTTCTGACTGCGCGTCTGCTGGGCAGAAAAATCAGCATATCCGCCACATCAACACCCGAATCGCACATCAGGTGCCACAATGCGTCAGACACGCGCGCAGGATTTGTCGCACAGAAAATATTTTTATTTAATGCCAAGTGTTTCCTTTATTGAATCCAAACCTGTTTTCTTTTCCGCAGATGTTTGTAAAATATCGGGTAACATTGCACCATGGTCTGTATGCAGTATTTCCATCTGTTTTACTTCGCGTACTTTTTTATCTTTTTTTGTGTACACAATCTGATAAGGAATCGCATTTGCATCACAAAAATCCATCAAATCTAAATCCGCATCTTTGGCACCAATTCGCGAATCAATCAGAATAAACAGTCGCTTTAATTGCACGCGCGTCAACAAATATTCTTCTAATCTTTTCAGCCAACGCATTGCATCCACCTTGGACACACGGGCATAACCATAGCCTGGCAAATCAACAATCATCACGCGATCGTCCAGATTGAATAAATTCAAACTTTGTGTACGCCCCGGTGTATTAGAAGTACGCGCAATCGGCGCCCCCACCACCGCATTTATCAGTGACGACTTTCCAACATTACTGCGCCCAATAAATGCATATTCTGCAAAGTGTGAATTTGGCAAAGATTTTACTGTCTCAAAACTGCCAACAAATTTAATCATTATCGCCACCTTTGTCTAGTAAACGCTTGTACGCTTCCTTTTTTGAAATCCCTGTGCGCATGGCCAATTCTGCTGCGGCACTTTTCATAGAAGTCGCCGCAATATCATTAACTATATCAGAAATCTCTGCATCACTCATTCTTTTTTCTGGACGCGGTGCAACAATAATCACAATCTCCCCCCGCGGTGGTGTAATACCTAATAATTCTGCCGGATAACCAATAATCGCCTGTTCATGAATCTTGGTAATTTCACGCACAATTGCGATTTGTCGTTCTGGCATAACGCGCGCCATTGTTGCAATTGTATCCATAACACGATTTGGACTTTCATAATAAATAATTGTATGCGGTATTTTATTATCATCGCGAATTTTTTTATCATCAAAGAAACCACAGAATGTAAACCTGTCCGTCGGAAATCCCGATAACACCAGCGCAGATACACACGCAACCGGCCCCGGCACAACAAACACCGGCACATCCGCCGCGCGCGCCGCATGCACCAGACGAAATCCCGGGTCTGAAATTCCCGGCATTCCTGCATCACTGACACATGCAATTGCCGCACCATTTTGAATTTTTTCAATTAATTCTGGAACAATATCGCGTTCGTTATGTTCATGACATGAAACGCGCTTTGTCTTGATATCAAAATGCGCCGCCAATTTACCAAATACGCGCGTATCTTCGGCGGCAATTAAATCCACATCTTGCAAGACCTGCACCGCACGTGGCGACATATCAGATAAATTTCCAATCGGTGTACCAACAATATAAAGCCCTGTTTGCATTTACAATCCTTTTATAGTAAAATGATACAGAATAAAATGGATTTTTCAATGCTTATTAAAAACAGAATTTTTGGTTATGTTATTTTGGCACTTGCCCTGGCGGGCTGCGCAGGCACAGGCGATAAATCAGGCCCTGAAAACGATTGGATGGGTGAATACGGCACACTGACCACTGGTGAGCCTGCAAAAATGTACGGGCAACTGACAGACAGTGCCCAATCTGACACCGCGCATAATATGGCGGTGCTGTTGCCACTGTCTGGCGATAACGCGCCCGTTGGTCGCACAATCCGCACATCTGTTGAAACCGCAATTTTACAAAGTGGCGCAAAAAATCTGAATGTATCTTTCTATGACACAACCGATAATTTATCAGAAACAATAAAAACCGTTCTGGCCGGCAATCCCGAGGTAATCGTTGGCCCTGTATTTGCAAACAACGCACGCATTGTACGCGATGCCAAACCTGAAAACATTCCGGTCATATCATTTACATCTGACGCAACCGCGGTTGGTGATGGCGTTATGACAATTGCCCTGATGCCAACCAATGGTGTTGAATCAATTGTTCGCGAAATGAAATCAGACAACATAAAAAAATTTATAATCATGGCCCCTGACACAGATTCTGGCCACCTGATGGCTGGCACCGCCCTACGCGCGGCCGAAATTTCTGAAATTGAACCGGTCGGCGTATTTTACTATAACGAACGCGACACAGATTCTATCAAGAACACCGCCATTGACGCATCATTGCACAATGCGCGCACTGCGGCCCACACGCGCGCCCGCCAGGTTTTATCAGACATATTGATAAACGAACAATTAACCGCAATTGAAAAATCACGACTGAATATACAGTTGGATAAATTATCCAAGACCGAGGCCGTCGGTCACCTGCCCTATAATGCAATTTTATTCCTGGGCAATGGCGATGACACCAAGGCCCTGGCATCATTTTTGCGTTATTATAATGTGGGCGCGTCCGATGCAAAATTCTATGGCACAACAATGTGGGACGGATCTGATATCACATCTGACCTGACAATGGGTGGTGCAAAATTCGCAACACTGTCTGACCCCGCACCTGAATTCAGTCTGGTCTATGAACAAATGTCCGGCGCACAACCAAACAGATTGGCATCATTTGGATATGACGCAGCCAACATGGCAATTGGCATGATGTATTCCGACAAATCTAATGTTGCATATTTATTGGACCCCAGTGGTTATATCGGTACCGACGGTCTGTTCCGCCTGAAACCGACCGGCGACAATGAACGCGCGCTGCGCATTATGAAATTAAACGCATCTGGCACCCCCCAGGTTGTAAAACCCGCCGCCACAAATTTCATGACACCACTGTATAATATTGAACAGCGTCACATAGAACCCGCCGACCCAATGGAATTACAAACCGACGGAATTGACCCAAATAATTATATTCAAATTCCCGAACGCCTGCGCTCAAAATATCGCAGTAAAACAATCGGCACAAACATTACCAAACCCACAAAATTCCAACGCAGTCAAATCATTGCATTTCTGCCCGAAGACGACAGCGCGCCAATAAAATCAGAAAACTATAAACCCGTAAAACTGGAATCCGTCAACCGCTCATACATTGATGAGTATGAGATTGAAGAATAAAGAAAAACGAAATACAACACACCAAAAATAAATGGCCGCCTTTCAGCGACCATTTAATAATATTCAATTTAACACCATATCTCCACATAATTCTACAGCATAAAAACCATCATAATTCATTTCTGTGCCACAAAATAAACGCCACGAACAATTAGAAACTTCATTATCCCCTGCCATTTCTTTCAATACATTATAACTTATGGTATTGACCAAACATTTTCCCGGTTTAATATATTGCGCAGGATTCTCAATAGATAAAAACATCGCTGTTTTTTCTTTATTATTATAAATTTGCAAAATTTCTGGGGTTTCATCAACATAGGTTAAAAAGTCTCCACGCGGGCCTTCACTAATAATAACTGAACTTTCATCCCAATTCTGTCTTTCTTGATTTACAAAAGTGATAAAATCCGCATCTCCTTCAGGATGCGTTGTAAACTCTTCAGCAAAAGCATTTATTGATACAACCGCTAGCAGACCAGCAAGAATATATTTTTTCATAACCTCTCCTTCATTTATATAAAGACATTATACTACAAATAAAACGCAAAAAAAACACAAAATGCGGGTTATTTTTAGTGGTGGGAGACAGCTTGCGCTAATCAAGCAGAAAACAAACAAGAATTTACCGATTTGATGGAACAAGTAAAAACACTAATTGCTTAAATGTTGTATTTCTTGGTTTAAATTGTTGCGAGCATTTTTCTCGTATTTATCACGAAAATATGTAATATTATAAATATGCGAGCGATTTAAAAAGATATTTAATATTTTTATACGATTTGGATTGAATGTCGTGTCGGAAAATTCATTATATTGTGCTCTGATTTTGGCTGCATATACATCATATTCTGCACTATTACTGCCAAGAATTAATAAATCTAAATCTTGCATTAATTGTTGTTCGAAATCTGTTTGCATAATTTTTTCATAATCGGTTGCCCGAATCAATTTTTCTATATATGCGCAGTTATAATTCTTTGATATTCTATGCAAAAATTGTTTCGCTTTTGTTACACTTAATTCTATGTCGTTCTTTGTTCCGTTTACATAATCGTGCATTATTACGGCAAAAGCGAATTCGTTAATATTGTATATTTTATTTGCAAAAGCAGAGTTTAATATAAAACTATCAAAATTATGCAACATATTTGAAATATGCGTTAAATCATGATAACCCCGTTCTGCTTTGTTATATGTTGTAATGATATCTTGCGATATGATTTCAGCATCTTGCAGATTAAATCCGATACTAAGTAAGATTGATAAAATCTTGTTCTTCACATTTTTATTTTGACATTAGTATATAAAAAAATCAATGAGTTTGAACTGTTCGAAGATTGGTGAAATTTGGTGCTTTATAGATATACCATTTTCGAACCATTAAAAGTATTAGAAATCTAAAAGAAAAACCGCACTTTTTAGGTGCGGTGTATCTTTTGGTGGGAGTGGCTGGATTCGAACCAGCTCAGGCTTAAGCCAACAGATTTACAGTCTGCCCCGGCTCTCCAACTCCGGCGCACGCCCAATCATTGGTGCGGGCAGCGGGAATCGAACCCGCATTTCAAGCTTGGAAGGCTTGCATACTAGCCTTTGTACTATGCCCGCAACAAATTCAAAGCCCTGTGATTATATACTAAATGAAAACAAAATCAAGAACAAAGTAAAAATTATACAAATTAAAAACAACCGTTGCCTTTTTATATTTTTAAACATATAATAAAACTATATCGGACAAACACCGATTTGGGGATTAAGCACCCCTTTGGACGTGTCAGCGATGACATCAAACATCTCCAACCAAACGGTTGGAGTGTGGTGAATATATTGAATAAGCCCGCAATTTCGTTCAAATTGTGCTTAAACTCCAACCGCTTTTGTTTTTCAAACGCGGTTTTATTTATGGAAATAAAACATCCCACCTGGCAACAAAAAAAATAAAATCTAATGTCGTAGATGCGCAGTTATTGGCAAGTATAGTTTACAAACGCTACATGAGGGGACGGCACCGTTCATAGATATGCCATTAGATTTTATTTTTTAGAACAGGATGTTGACACGCGCCCCCACCTGCACATCATCGGATTCAAATTCAAAATCCATGTGCCCAATATATTGGGTGTGGCCATATTGACGAACCAACTTGGCATGCAGCCATTCTTGGTCAAAATCTGTATCATCTATGGGGTCTTTATGCGTCGCCTTGCGAATGGTCAGGCCGGTACCCAAACGCCAATCTGGCGCAATGCGAAAGTATGCCTCGGGCGTAAAGTCCAAAAATGACACACCACGCGTATCATCAAAAACCCATGTTGATTTGATTGTTGCAGCCAATGTCATACCAACCCACTGGCGACCAAAACGCAGTCCGGCATAATATGTTGAATCCGCATAATCTGGCGTACGCACGCGTGAACTGCCACCAAATTTAAAGCCGAACAGAACATCTGATATTATGCGCGCATCATTATCGTCGGCCGCCCCCATACGATATGTTGCGCCCAAATCAATTGCAGAAAAACCATCTTCTGGGCCATTAAAGTCATGCTGATAATGAACATCTGCGCCAATTGTTAAGCGATTATTCATACCATAGGACACAGATTGCCCTGCCCGCAAAATATGATCCCAATATGTTATTGCAGACTGAGACAAAATCCCATCATCCGCCAGCAAGAACAACGGATCAGATGTATCCTGACTTAAATCATTTGCGCGCGACAACGACGGCATTAACATACATGTTGACAACAAAAATACAGATAAAAATTTACGCATTTGCGCCCCCCTCTCCCGCCAAGGCATAAAACATAATCTGCGCCCCAAAAATTGGGGCGCAATTCACACTGGATTAGAATTGGAACATAACCTGCAAACCGATTGATGTTTCAGAATAATTATCCAAATCAACTGTACCAATTTTGGTCAATGCATCCAACCCAACACTTGGTTCCATCCAGAACAAATCTAATTCTTTACCATCTGCACTGTCATAGAACACAGTCTTGGCATACAGATTTAATGCAAACCAATCATTTGGCTGCCATCCAATTGCACCCTTGATTGTTGCAGAATTGTGCCAATCATAGTGACCAAACACACCTTCCAGATTCAGCGTCCAATCTTTGTTCAGCACGCTGAACACACCCATTCCACCTTCAAAATACATGGCCTTGTCATCGCCAACCTGATATGGAATATACATCAATGCCGGAACACCATTTGCGTCGGTACCCTCAACCCCATTACCATATGAATTACCGTCCAACGCCAGGTACCATCCGCGCGCCAAACCATAAACGGTTGAAGATGCGATTTTATATCCAACCTTCGCCTCTAACAGGAAATTATTAGAAATATCCCGTTGATGCTGATAGTATGCAGACGCCATACCAATCCATTTTTCATTATCCATGAAACGCCACTGACCACCAATACCAAACAGATTCAGCCCGCTGTCATCCATTTCATCAGATGGGGAATTATCTTCCCATTCAAATTTATAATCGTCCATATCAAATTCAGCCATACCCATTACTGCGATTGTATCAGTAATACCATAACTGAAATCTTCTTTGATTGACAGACGGGTCATATCCCATTTACCGCCCAAACCATTTAATGGATAAACCGGAACGGCTGTTCCACCGGAAATATCATAAACAGGCACAGTTTGATTAATTGTAAAATCATACGACCCCATTGTATACCCCAAATCGGTCACAGAACCGAACACGCCACCCAATGGCTGATAGAACGGATGCGCGATAAAATATTTGCGTGTTAATTTATTAACAACTTTTTCGCTGCGTGTTGTGCGTTTTGTTGTTTTTGTTGCGCGTGCAGACGAAGAATTTGCCCCTTCGTACTGTTTATACAGCGCACTGCGATTTGCAGGTTTTGTATAATACAAATCGCCTGTATCTTTTGATTCATATGTTTTTGTTGTTGTGCGTGTCTGATATTTCTGATAGTTCACCTTTTCACGCGAACGTGTGGCCGGCGCCCCAGATAAATTCGCACTGGACGCGGCGCGCGCACCTGAATTTGTTGCAGCATTTGCATTTAAAACCGTCAAGACAGATAAAACACCTGCGATACCCAAAAATGTTTTTTTCATATTTAATCTCCTTTTGAAAAAATTATATCACAAAACCCGCGCATAAAAAAGCCAAAAATCCGCGAAAACACCCGCTTCATAAAAAAGTCGGGAACAAACATTCCCGACACACAAGCACTATTTATCCATTTGATTTTTCTTAATATATTCCATCAACCTATTTGGTTCAACCCCCAAACTTTTCAAATTTTCAATTGCTTTTTCATATTTAGATTTTTTTGTTGTCTTTGCTTCTTTCAAATTCTTGGCAAATTCGCGCAATTCGTCATCTTGACTGTATGTACGCAAACGATACAGACTGTCCGTCAAAGACTGACCTTCGTACCGTTTACGCAACGCAGACAGCAGACCGTTTAATTCTTCTGTTTGTGTGTCATACCTAACCTCCCACTTTGGGGTACGAATGACCCATTTTCCACGAACGGTACGCACAGAAATATCTTTGCCAATTTTAAAACTGTTTACATGCGCGGCAATTGAATTTGAAACATCACGCTTATTCTTAGATGGCAAAATATACTTTCCTTCTGTACCATTCACACGGTAACGCCAATTACGCCCATCATCTGATTGCGCATCAGCTGTTTCTGCATATATTGTATTATTACTATCCGCCAGTGCGGTTAAAACCTCTTTCAAAGCGGCAATTTCCTGTTTTTTTGACATAAGAATCTCCTTTCGCAACAATTATATCACAAAAACATCATACAAACAAGCCCACCCCTTGCAACGGAATAAAATTAAAGATAATGGTGTAGATAAAGTGAATGGGGGAATCGTAGTGTACAAACGCTACATGAGATCCCCCCACCCAACCCCTTGCAACGGGGTAAAATTAAAGATAATGGTGTAGATAAACGGGTTGGAAATGGCGTAGTGTACAGAAGTTACATGAGCCATTACCAACCCGCTTTAGATATGCCATTAAATTTAATTTTAAAATTAAATAGAATGATTTAGATATAGAATGGGGGCGACATCGTAGTGTACATAACGCTACATGAGATGTCGCCCCCACCTATAGATGAATTATTATATTTAATTTTAAAGGATATGACGCTTGTTGTTTGCATCCGGCGCAGACACAATCCCATCTTGTTCCATGCGTTCCATAAATCCGGCCGCCTTGTTATATCCAATTTGCAAGCGACGCTGAATATATGAAATTGTCGGCTTTTTATCACGAATAACACATTCTTTGGCGCGTTCATACAGGTCGGCTTCCTTGTCGCCGCCACCGGCTGGGATTGCACCCGGCATACCGGGAACATCGCCACCGCCTTCGCCATCGGTCACGCCTTCGGCATACTCTGGCGCGCCCTGACTGCGCAAGAAATTACCAATCTGGGTTAATTCTTTATCATCTATAAATGCGCCATGGATACGAACCGGGACACGCCCTGCTTCGCTAAATAACATATCCCCCATGGCCAGTAATTGTTCCGCCCCACCTTCGCCCAGACATGTCACACTGTCAATACGGC
The DNA here is from genome assembly GCA_937888635.1 of uncultured Alphaproteobacteria bacterium. Taxonomy (GTDB): domain Bacteria; phylum Pseudomonadota; class Alphaproteobacteria; order Rs-D84; family Rs-D84; genus Enterousia. The sequence goes on along the minus strand of CALARG010000053.1, from coordinate 23,928 downwards.
TGCGCGCCTGGAACGAAATACGCGTTGGAAAGTTCGCCTTGATAACACCTGTAATTGTAGTTGCATCTGGTCGCTGGGTCGCCATCACCAGGTGAATACCGGCCGCACGCGCCTTTTGCGCGATACGCTGAACGCACGCCTCTACATCCTTGCGGGCCAGGCTCATCAAATCTGCCACCTCGTCAATAATAATGACCATATATGGCATATCAGACAAATCAATTTCCTGGGTTTCAAATAACAATTCGCCTGTCTCAGGGTCTGTACCAACAGCAACCTGTTTTGTCATTCTTTCGCCAGCCGCGCGTTTTTGCGCAGCAGTTTCGTTATAACTTTCAATATTGCGCGCATTCAGAACCTGCAATTGCTTGTACCGTTCTTCCATTTCACGCACCGCCCATTTCAGCGCATTAACCGCCGGTTCTGGTTCTAACTTTACAATTGGTGTAATCAAATGTGGAATATCATCCCAGAACCCAAAATCCACCCCCTTGGGGTCAATGATAATCAGTTTACATTTATCGGGCGTAAAGTGATACACAATTGATGTAATAATAGACTGAACAAATACAGACTTACCCGACCCTGTACGCCCTGCAACCAACATGTGCGGCATTTTTGCCAAATCAAAGTACATTGGGTTTCCGCCAATATCCACCCCCAATGCCAATGGAATTTTGTATTTCGTATCAACAAATAATTCATCTTCCATCAGGCCACGATAACGCACGGTCTGACGCTTGGCATTAACCATTTCCACACCAATCAATTGCGTGCGCGGAATATGCGCAATACGAATACTTTCTGTTGCCATTGCGCGCGTCATATCGGTCACCGTCTTGTTAACATCGGCCATACGCGTACCATCATCTGGCATAAATTCATACAGTGTGACAATCGGCCCCGGTTTGATACCCACAACCTTGCCCCGCACGCCATATTGGGCAAATTTCACCTCCATACTGCGGGCATTTTGCTTCAGTTCAGGTGTCACAACATATTTGCTAAAATTAGACCGTTCCAACAATTTCGTATCTGGCAATTTATAGACCGATGTTGCACGAACTTTTTTAGGCGCGGCCTCTGTCACCTTGGGCGCTGCTGCCGCAATGGTCTTTGCACTTTTGCGCCCCAACAAACTGCGTCGCGCTTTCTTGGGCGCATCGCCTTCGGTTGGTACTTCTGGTTCTTCTACTGGTGTGTCACCTTCCAGCGGGGCCGCCCCACATTCTGCGCGTGTTAAGTGGAATGCACTGCCCAGCCAACGAATCCACCGCCATGTAATCCGCATTGCCATACGCAAATGTGCCCATTTAATATGCAACAACACGCCCCCCATCCACATAAAGGCAACCAAACACAAAATCCCCGGCAACACCGCCATTTTTCCCATAATCAGCGTTAAATCATTTGCTGCAATCGCCCCAAAGATTCCGCCATATGTCGCACTGGGCGATATCAAACCAAAACCAACCGCCCCCAGACACAATGAAATAAACACACGCAAGAAATTATATTCTGGCGTATCACTAATCCCCAGTCCTAATGCCTTGACCAAGCCCCATCGGGACAAACACATAAATAAAAACACACCAGGCACAGCCCCAACCAACCATCGGACCGCCCCAACCAGATTACCCATCCAAGACTGCGCCCCAAACGAACTGGCCACGGCAACGCCGTCCAAATACGGATTATAGAAAATCAAGGCCAATGTCGCCCACGCACCAAACACACATACCACCCCACCAAACACGCGGGACAGCAGACTTTTCAACGCACCCGAAACACTGTCGGGTAAAAATTTAGAATTCTTTGCCATAACAAATGCATTTTATCATAAAAAAAGGACATAAACGACATTTTTTTGTCGCCATGTCCCATAACCATATGCAAAAAATATTTTACAAATTATCTAATCGGCGGAAAACAATCCCCACCACTTTCTGGACAGCAATTAAAGCCTAAATCCCCCATATCGGTATACAGTTCCCCTTCGCAACATCCGTGCTTGTCTGGCGCTTCGCCGTCAAGGCACAATGGCCCATCACCCCAGGAAAACACATCACGATTTGCATGCAGGCACCATCCAATAACACCACCAACTAAAAAAGCCACAATAATAAATACAATATTTTTTTTCATATTTTATACCCCTATTTTATTGGTGGAAAACAATCCCCGCCATCTTTTGGACAACACGCAAACACAGCATTCCCCAAATCTTTGAACAATTCGTCACCACAACATCCAAATTTATTTGGCTTGGTACCATCTGCACACAGTCCCGCATCCAGATTTGCCAATTCTTGTTCCAACAATTCGTCTTCTGATGGCGTGTCCTGTTCTGGCGCATCCTCAGACTCTTTTTCCGTGTCTGCCTTCTTGTCTGCTTCTGGCTTCTCTTCTGCTGTCACTTCTTTTTCTTCTGCCGGTTTTTCTTCGGTCTTTTCTACTTCCTTAACCTCTTCTACGGCATCTTGCGCTTTTTCCTCATCGGCTGGCTCTTCATCGGCCTCTGATACACTTTCTGCCACATCTGCTGTTTCCTTTACAACACGCACACCTGCCGAAGTTTTGCGTCCACGCGCCGCCCGGGAACATGACCTGCGATAGTCCGCCTTTAATTTTGTTAATTCTTCAACCGTATCCGCATCCGGATCTTCCACCGCGGCCAGTTCTGACATCTGGGCCTGGATATCTGCGCATGTCATACGCGCAGCAACCCCTGCCCCATCATCTGCAAACACAGATGGCGCAATCATAACTCCCAATAACGCAACAAACTTCTTCATCTAAACAGCCTTAATTTTCATTAATGATTTTTTCCACTTCCAGAATAAAATCAATTGCCGGATTTGTCAGTTTTTTTGCAGTCTCAAATATTTCTTCGGCGGCCGCCTGCATATTCAAACGCTTGTATGTTTCAACAACTTCTATTGTTTCTTCATTATCAAATTCATCATCTTCCAACGCACGCGCAATTTCTAATTCTTGCTTGGCCATTTCAACATACTTTGAACTGTTTTCTGCGCACCCGCGTTCCGACAGATTCGCATAAATTTTTGCACGATTAATTCTGTCGTCTGCATCACCACTGGCATATGGCAATTGCCCAATCAGCAAAGATTCAATCTGTTCACATGTCTGCTGTGCGGTACCCGATTGCTGTAACGCGGCCAAAATATCCCGTTCGCGTTGCGCCATTTTATGATATTTCATCTGGTTTTCAGAGCACCCATTCATAACCAACTTTTCATAAATTTTGATATTTTCTTCGTGTGCCCAAACCTCTGGCGAATCTTCTGGATGCAACCTATCTGCCAACAATTCTTCAATTACAACACATGTTGCCTTTTGGTTCGGATCTATTACCTTAATCAAGATTGGCAATTCTGCAATAAATTCTTCGCCCGACGCATCTGCCCATCCAATAATCAACGGCACCCGTCCTAAGTCCAGCGCAACCCGTGGCGTATATTCAATATTAATATCACACCCACCACGCGCATTAACCTGGGCAATATCCGCACAGTCATTTGTGACCTTCAGTCCACTAATCCCATCAATTGGCTTAACCGCAAATGTTTCCAACTGTGCCGACACAGACACATGAACATTGTGTGATTTCGTCTCGCCTACATTCATATTTGTAAAGTCAACATTTGCATTTGGGCTAAAATCAACTGCAATACCATCAGCCGGCTTTTGCGCAACACTTTTCTTGGTAAAACCAACACCCGCCATTACACCACACCCAAACAGTGCCACCAACGCCAACACGCCCCAAATACGCTGTGATTTAGAATGAACAATACGAACATTTTGTGATTTTTTCATATCCCCTCTCCTATTTTTTATTTCATGTATATATTATGACTACATAACAACGCCATTGTCAATTGTAATTTTTCTGTCTGCGCGTTCTGCCAACGCCATATCATGCGTCACGAACAACATTGCCATCTTGTTTTTTCGCACCAAATCCAACAGCAAATCAAACACAACTGTTGCATGCTGTGGGTCCAAACTGCCGGTCGGCTCGTCCGCTAATAAAATATCTGGATTATTTGCCAACGCGCGCGCAACCGCCACGCGTTGTTGTTCACCCCCACTCATTTCCGCCGGATGATGTGAAGCGCGATGCGCAACATTTGCAGACTTTAACAATTTTATTGCCCGCGCCCGCGCCAGATTTTCATCTATTCCATTTGCCAACATTGGCAACATAACATTTTCCAACGCCGTAAAGTCCGACAACAAATTATGCTTTTGATATACAAATCCAATTTTCTTTCTGCGAATTTGAGTACGCATATCTTCATCCATCTTTTGCACGGCGGCACCGTTAATCAAGATACTGCCCCCACTTGGCCGGTCCAGCAATCCCACACATTGCAACAGTGTTGATTTACCCGACCCCGACTGACCAACCATTGCGATAATTTCGCCACGATGCAAATCAAATCCACCACCGCGCAGAATACGCAACGGCTGTCCACCTTCCATAAAGGTTTTCTTGATATCGCGCACCGACATAACCACATCGCCACGATTAACCCTTGACAAAGAATTTAAAATATTCGCCATCTAGATATTCCCTTTATTCACCCCGCAACACCTCTACCGGGTCTGTATTTGCCGCCTTCCACGCAGGATACAGCGTTGCCAAAAACGCCAGCAATATTGCAATCAGCGCAATTCCCAAGACATCTGTCCACACCAACTTTGACGGCAGTTCTGACAGATAATATAATTCTGCTGGGAATAAATCACGCCCCGTCAGCCATTGGAAAAACTGTCTGATTGGTTCAACATAAATCGCAATTATCACGCCTAATATCGTACCAAAGAACGCCCCAATAACACCAATTGATGTCCCCGACAGAACAAAAATCTTCATCATTGATTTTCGTGACACACCGAATGTACGCAGAACCGCAATATCTTTATTCTTATCTTTGACCAACATAACCAAACTGGACACAATATTAAAGGCCGCCACAATCACAATCAGCATCAATATTAAGAACATCACATTTGATTCCACCTGCAACGCGCCAACAAACCCACGATTTAAATCACGCCAATCGCGCACCACAAAGCCGTCTGGCAACAAACGCCCCAGACTTTCCAACACCTGGGTTGTATCTTCTGGATTACGCAAGAACAAATCAATATGCGTCACCGAATTGCCAATATTCAAATATTTTTGCGCCGTCTCTAATGGCATAAAGATATAGCCCGAATCATATTCATACATTCCCATAAAGAACGAAGATTTTACCGGATACGACATAATTCGTGGCATTGAACCAAACGGTGTTGGGGTTGCATTATTTGCCGACACCAACGAAATATTATCCCCCATTGTCACTTTCAGCCCGCGTGTTAGTGATGCCCCCGCAACCAATTCGCCGTCCACAATTTCTGTCAGCGGTTTACCATACACACGCGTTCCGGTCTGGGTCTTGGCAATTAAATCCGACATTCTGATACCGCGTATCATTGCGCCCGTATTATTACCATTGGCGGTTGCCATAACCTGGCCTTCGGCAATTGGCACAATAGATGTCACCTGGGTTGCCACTGCGCGATTTTGCTTCATCTTATCAATTAAATAATCAAAATCAGAAATTGCCCCATCTTGATGATAAACAACCACATGCCCATTCATACCCACAATACGCCCCAACAGCGTATCATGAAAACCACCCATTACCGACATCACAACAATCAGCGTTGCCACCCCCAACATAATACCAATCAGCGACACCCACGAAATCACAGACCCAAACCCACGCTTTTTCGCGCCCAGATATCTAAATGCAACTTTTCGTTCCAGTTTTGAAAACATATTTAAAATTCCTTTTATTCATTCAGGAAATCGCGCAACGCATCACCAATTAATTCATTTGCGCCCGACATATCCGCCGCACCATCTACCACAGACACAACGCGTGGCGACATAAACACCACCAATTCTGCAAATGGCGAAATCAGTGTTTCTGGTGTTGTCACAAAAGAATGTGTTGGAATACCGACAATAATATAATTATCGCCAACAGATGATGGAATATTAAACGAACTCAATTCCCCCTGACTGGTGCGCAAAACGATTTTTGCATCAATCTTTTTACGCCCCGCATAGTCCCCGTATGTACCGGTTGCACCAACAATTAAATCTGTTTCCAATCTTTCTTCACGCCCGCATTGCCCAATATCAAAGCGTGACTGCCAACCGTTTGGAATCGCAAATGTCCCCTGGGATACCAATACCACATTCGCCTGTTGCGCCATAAATTCTTGCAGTGTTTTTGTATTGATTTCCGGCCCAACAACCAATGCACGCCCAACAACACCTGGAATAGACATTTTTATATTCTTGTCGCCAAAGGCCGGCAACAAATTCATCCAAACAATCGGATTATCTGTCCGCGGATAGACACGATACACATCAATATCCCACGCCAGCATATATTTTTTACCAGATATATCCGCTATTATTTTGGCGACTTCGCGTTCTGTCTGATAATTCCCTTCAAACACAACCGTTTTATCTGCCCAATCAACCAACAAATTACGCATATCTGCACCATGCATTGCGTCCAACAACGCCATTATTATAGTCTGATTTTGTGGCATTTTTATCAGCCACTTTCCACGATGCGTCAAACGCAATTCACCATTGTGCGCATCATAAGAATAATACGCCCGCCCCATTTTGGTCATCAGTTCAACCGCATCATCTAATGCGCCCGCCGATATCGTACCTGTAATTTTTTCATACAAGGCCTCGTTTTCCACAACCGCAATATCTGTTCCTTCTAATAATTTGTCCAACGCGCGTTTAACCGTCAAATCCTTGAACTCATAATCAGAAACCTTTAAATCACTGGGCAACGGATCCCCTACTCCCAAACGCACCATTTCTATTTTTTCAGACGGCACAACAGACACAACACTTTGATTATTCCAGTCAACCTCGCACCGCATTGGCAGTTCTATTGAAAACCTGCGCGCCGTATCTGTTGTCAGCGCCGCTTTTTTCGGAAAGATTGGCACCGACCGTGAATCAATTACCGTTTCTTCAACAACGGTCACATTATCAAATTGTGGTTGTTCTTCTTGTTTTTTGCCCAACAAAGAACACCCCGCCAGCACAGAAAAACACAAAGTCCCCAAAATTATATTTTTAAAAAACTTCATACCGCCTATCTCCTTATCCTGCTATCATACTATATATTCATAATTTTTTCAAATTCTGCCAGTGTCATTTCATGTATTGGTTTTTGTGTTGGCGTCACCAAATCACGCATTCCCTGAAATTGTGCCGAGAAACGATTTATCAGCGCCACAACCTCGGGCGCCAGATTTTTATCTGCCGCCTGCAACCTGCGTCCATATTCAACAATATATTCCAACAAATCCGCGACAAAGAAACGTCCAACATAGTTTTCTATTGCAACCCCACCTTTTTGCACACAAACCGCCGACATAACCATTGCCGTCTGGTTATAGTAATTTGCCAATTTAATAAACTGCTGAACATTAACTGCCATTGGGTTGTCCTTTCTCTCTTTTTTTATATTATAAAAACTATTGCCCCAAAAAGGCAAATAAATTATAATAAAAACATGAGAATAAAATTTCCGACCATATTATTGGCATTATTTTTATCGTCCTGCGCATCTGTTAACCGCGGCAGTATTGATGATGCAACCGTCCTGAATTGGGAAAACGAAGCGGTCACAACCGAACAATTTGTTCGCGACCACAAATCCTGTCTGGGGATTGACCGCCCATCGCACCAACCGCGTTCCCGTCTTTCAAAATTGCTATCCCCGAACCAGGCCGGCATTATGCCCGACTGGGACGGTCTGTGGGTCACATTTCAGTCAAACGAATACCGTGATGTTGGCCAGCGCAGCCTGATGTCTGTTCCACGCAACACAGCATCGCGCACAATTGGCGCATATCGTCGTTGCATGTTCCGTCGTGGCTATCTGTTGCGCGCGATGTAAAAAAATATTTTCTCTCATCTTTGCCTATTGATATATTTTGTGATATAATATTGCGCATGAAACGTTCAATATGGTTTTGGCTGTGTTTTGTTATTGCCATTATTTTTGGCATCTATTTTGCCACACGCATTGTTATGGTAACCAGTGGCCACGGTCCATTGGCACGCATTCGCAACATATCAATATCATCAGACACCCGCGATCAAAACCTTTCTGCAATTGCGGCGGCGGCATCTATTGCCCCAAACACACCGGCAAAATCTGTTGACCTGAATGTATTAAAGACACGCGTATCCGCAGTCCCTGGGGTCAAAGACTGTGCGGTTCGTCGTCTGCCGAACGGCAACATTATCATTCGTACGAACATGCACCAAACGGTTGCACTATGGACGGATGGCGAAAATTATTTCCCATTATCTGCAGATGGCACAATTGTAAACACCCCAACAAATGTCCGCAATATCGCAGATGTTGTATTCCGCGGCCCCGTACCAAATGACATATCTGAAATAACACGCGCTGCCCATAACCTGGTTGGAAATATTGATTACATGGAATGGATTGAAAATCGCCGTTGGAACATACACACAACTGGCGGCATAACAGTAATGCTGCCTGAAATAAATCCGATATCTGCAATCAGCACACTGATGACATTAAACACCAAACACAGAATCCTGGGCAAGGCAATAAAAACCATAGACATGCGTGACGATGCACGCATTCTGATAAAATAAAAACACATGAACCTGTATGATTCATCTTTTTTGTGTCTGGACATTGGCACATATGGTGTGCGCGGTATTGCACACCGTGTTCACAACGCCCAAATTGACCGTTCTGCTTTCTTTACAATTGACAGTGCCGATACCATATTCGCCATAAAATCTGTAATTGACGAACTGGAAAGGCAAATTGGCGCACATTTTGACTCGGCCTATATCACAGGCAACCTGGGGCAATCTGCCTTTGACATGACCGCGAAAAGCACAACCTGGTCTGGCGAACACAAAATCAGCAACGCAGACATACGCAATCAAATATCCCAGATAACACCACCTGAAAATTTTTTCCCGGTTCACATTATACCGTTGCGCTATGACACACCAACTGCGCGCAACATGCTGTCCCCTGTTGGCCATATTGACCGCCAACTGGTATCGGCATTTGGTACAATCTTCTATTGCACAGATGGTATAAACCGAATCAATGAACACCTGCGTGGCGCACACATCCAGGCCACATCTTTCTATGACCCCCAGTTTTTATTAAACGCGAATTACCGCACGAAAAAGCAAACCACAATGTTCATTGACTTTGGCAATGAATATACATCTGCATCCATTTGGACAGACCGTGGTCCCGTCTGGCATACAAAAATTAAACTGGGTGGCCACGATATAACAAATGCAATATCTGACGCATTAAACCTGGACCCAGAATCCGCCGACCGGATTAAGCGCGCGGTTGCATCACTGATACCACGCGACATGGACAGATTCACGCCCGCAGATACATCATACGATTTTTCGCGTGGCGATGTTAACGACATAATATTACCAATCTTGGTTGACATCATCGGCCAGATTAAGGACCAATGCCTGGCATCATTTACAAAATACCGCCCATCCAAGATAATACTGACCGGTGGTGGCGCTGAAACCGATGGCCTGCGTGATTTTATTGAAAATGCTTTTGCGATTATAACTGAAACAATGCCAATTGACGCAACGGTTCGCGCACTGGCCGACTACATCTGGAAATCAGAAGACGCGCACCGTCAAAAATACATTGCGCGCCATGAACGCTGGGCAACACGCACCAGTTGGTTTGGCAAAATTCTTCATCGTAAGCCAAAGCAAAAAACGAATTTCATCCCTGTTTTACCCAGCACACTTTGTTTTGACATGCGCAGTCCTAATACATACAGCATGTTTAAATCCGGTGGCATTTCCATGATACATGTTGACATTATGGATGGCTTTTATGTTGACCGAATTGCCGGTGGCATTGAAGAATTAAAAACAATTCGCACCCACACAAACGCCCACCTGCATGTACATTTAATGACCGAAAGCCCATCTGTCTGGGCGGCCGACGCCATATCCGCAGGCGCAGACACGGTTATACTGTCAACCAACACATCTGGCCTGCGCAACGCAATCCGTGTTGTAAAAAATTCTGGTCGTCGCGTTGGAATTGCACTGAATCCAGAATCATCTGTATCACTATTAAAATCTGTTTTACGCGACATTGATGAAGTCATGATAATGTCTGTAAATCCGGGTGCAGCAGGTCAAAACTTTGAACCATCTGCCCTGCACAAAATTTCTGTTTTAGCGGCGACCCGCAAAAAATATGGACTGCGTTTTTTAATTTCTGTTGACGGTGGCATAACCGACAAAACCGCCCAACTGTGTTGGGATGCCGGTGCAGATTTACTGGTGTCTGGCTCTTACCTGGCACGCAGTGCTGATTTCCCACTGGCGGTCAACAGTCTGCTTAAAAAAACACCAATTTCTGAAAATTAAAAATACACCATTTTCTGGTGTATTTTCTTTAAACATCACGCCGTCGGGATGTGGGTTCGGGAACCTTTCATACGAAAGTCCGCTGTGTGTTTTTCCGGCGTCTGTTTACATAAATCAGAATATCTTTTTTTATCCCTTTGCGCAATCAGGATATATTCTTAACAATCACCATGCGCCCAGAATTATATTCTGTTATAAAGATATGAATTGCGTCCGCTGGTAAAATCGCGTCTGCAACCTCGGGCCATTCAATCAGCGTTATATCATTTTCCATTGCATGTTGCAGTCCCACCTCAACCAATTCATCTGCATCTTCTATACGATACAGGTCAAAATGCGAAATCCCATCATAGTTCTGCACAATTGTAAATGTCGGACTGGGCACAACTGTATCTGCACCACGCAGTGTTTGAATAATTGTGCGTGCAATCTCGGACTTTCCCATACCCAAATCCCCATGCAACGCCACAACACATGGCGCGGTCAGCGTTTGCGCAAAACCACGCGCCCACGCCCGCATTTGTTCAACATTTTCCAAAATAAATTCTTGTTGTTGCATATCCCTACTCCACCAATAACAAATCATCTTCCAGTCTGTGAATCGCATCGCGAATTTCTGCTGCCCGTTCAAATTCCAGGTCTTCTGCCGCGCTGTGCATTTGCTGGGTTAATTTTTTAATTTCGCGACGAATTGATTCTGCATCCATCACGCCACCTGATTTATCATAAACAAATTTTCGCGATTTGTCTGTTTTTTCTTTTTTCTCGCCAACCTCGGCAAATATAGCCTTGCTTACGGTCTTTGGCACAATTCCATGCGCAGTGTTATATGCCATCTGCTTTTCACGACGACGCGCCGTCTCGTCCAGTGCATCTTTCATAGAATCCGTCATCTTATCCGCATACAGAATAACCAAACCATTTGCATTACGCGCCGCACGCCCAATTGTCTGAATCAGCGACCGTGTTGAACGCAAAAAACCTTCTTTATCCGCATCCATAATTGCAACCAATTCACATTCTGGCACATCCAACCCTTCGCGCAGCAAATTAATACCCACCAAGACATCAAATTTTCCCATTCGCAATTCGCGCAACAATTCAATGCGTTCCAGTGTTTCAATATCACTGTGCAGATATTTTGCCCGAACCCCATTTTCGTTCAGATAATCTGTCAACTGCTCGGCCATTTTTTTTGTCAGTGTTGTCACCAACACGCGCCCCGATGTTTTTTTCACCTGTTCTAACAAATCATCAACCTGGTGTGAGGTTGGTCGCACCACGCACACCGGGTCCAGCAACCCCGTGGGACGAATAACCTGTTCTGAAACAACGCCGCCCGATTGTTCTAATTCCCACGCACCCGGCGTTGCCGACACAAATATTGTCTGGGGGCGTAGATTATCCCATTCTTCAAATGTTAACGGTCTGTTATCAATACACGCCGGCAGACGAAACCCATATTGAGACAATGTTTCTTTGCGCGCACGGTCACCACGACTCATCGCGCCAATCTGCGGTACAGTCACATGACTTTCATCAATAAACAAAACCGCATCTTTTGGCAAATATTCAAACAGTGTTGGTGGTGGCTGACCAGGTTTTCGTCCTGATAAATACCGGGAATAGTTTTCCACCCCACGACATGTCCCCGTACTTTCCATCATTTCAATATCAAAGTTCACGCGTTCACGCAAACGCTGTTCTTCAATATATTTCATATTTTCATGAAAATAATCCAACCTTTCCTTCAGGTCATCTCTAATCTGGGCAATTGCCTGCATAACACTGGGCATTGGCGTTGCATAGTGGGTATTCGGATAAACCACAACCCTGTCTAATTTTTGCAATTTTGCCCCTGTTAGTGTATCAAATTCCCATATTTCTTCTATTTCATCACCCCAGAAAGACAACTTCCACGCCCGGTCCATTGCATGCGAAGGAAATATATCTAACACATCCCCACGAACACGAAAATCCCCACGCGCAAATGCGGTATCATTTCTTTTATATTGAATATCAACTAACGCACGCATTGCATCACGCATTGAAATCATATCCCCTGCCCGCAGTGTTAATTTCATACCTGCATATTGTTCAGGCGATCCCATACCATAAATTGATGACACACTGGACACCACAACAACATCGCGTTCTTCCAGCATTGCGCGCGTCGCGCTGTGTCGCATACGATCCAATTGTTCATTTATTGATGCGTCTTTATCAATATATGTATCTGTTGTTGGCATATAAGCCTCGGGCTGATAATAATCATAATAAGACACAAAATATTCCACATGATTGCGTGGAAAAAAAGACTTCATTTCCGTATATAACTGCGCCGCCAGTATTTTATTTGGCGCCATTATCAATGCCGGCCGCCCCAGTTTTGCAATAACATTCGCCATTGTAAATGTCTTGCCTGACCCAGTCACCCCTAATAAAACCTGGGAACGCCGTCCAGAATCCAGCCCATCAACCAATTCAGAAATCGCCGTTGGTTGATCCCCCATCGGCTGATAATCACTTTCAAGATAAAATTCTGCACGCTTCATTTTTTATTAACATTTTTCATTATAATTCAGTATAATTAAAAAGCAAGGGGGGCAAATTCATGGCACTTAAACCACGACACAGGCGCAGAATCTTTTGGGGCATAATTTGCACCATTACCGCATTGGTAATGGCAATGATATTCATTCCCCCAATGATAACATTGAACAGCCTGAAACCAATGGTTGAAAAATCTGTTGCAGAACAAACAAATGTCCCTGCAAAATTAAATGGCGACATACATTTCAGTCTGATTGGCGGCGCAACAATCGTTGCACATGATGTAAATGTACCAACCGCCCACATTGGATCTGTAATATTTTCAATTCCATTTCACAGTTTCTTTGACATCAAAAACGCACGCCTAAATGGCCCTGTTGTTGTATATGATGCTGACATAACAATTGATAAATTGGCCCCTGCATTTTTCAACCATAACATAGAATTGTACAACAGTGATATAAACTTTATGGGACGCAAATTCCATATTGTTCGTGCAGACTTTACAGACAATGAATTTCACGGCATAATCCGCACCGCCGAACATAAATACGATGTTGAATTTTCTGGCGACACATTCAAAATAGTAAACAAAAACGACAAACTGGAAATCCGTGGCCAAATGTTTTCTGACGGTTCAATCCGCGGTCACATTTCTGTTGAAACAAACCATATAAACGAATGGTTCAACATACAAAAACCTAAAATCACAAAAACCGTTAAACTGGATATGGATTTTGAATGGAACGGTGGCAATGGATATAAATTCACAAACATCACGGCCGACAATGTATCCGGCAACATTGAAATATTTCCAAACGGCGACAAAGACATCCAATTGGTATCCAACGACCTGAACATGGATTTTTCATTTCTTTTGGCAACAAACGATTTAATAAACCGCACAAAATTAAACCTGGATTTTTATGGCGACCTGACCTTTATGCGCCATAAATTTCACCACCTGCGGATTCAGGCAACCGGCACCAACAACGCATTTCAAATTGCAAATATTGTCGCAGACAATATCGCAATCACCGGCGGCACTATAACTGGCAACGGCGCAAAAAACCTGATGATAACAATGCCAATAAATAAAACACCTGCAATGTGCCTGTTTTCTGGCACCCCAAAAAAATGGGAATGCAGTAAATTTTCCTATGGCAACATCTCGGGCAGTCTGTCTGTTGACGGCGATACATTTTATATCAACATGGAATCTAACAAGAAAATGCCAACCGACGACCAGTTATTAGAAATGGTCAAACGCTTTGGCACCAACGGCATTATAAAATTCCGTTTCTCAGACATTGCTGGCACATATAAAATCAGCCCATCTGGCATAACCCCATCATACAGTTATGCACAAAACAAAACATTGAAATGGTTAAATATAGACATGCCATTCTTGCCCGACTTTATAAGAAACGCACCGGGTAATTTTTCATGGAACAAAGACATGCTGACCTTTGCCCCGCATAACAAGCAGTGGCAACTGTCCATGTACGACAACTATTTCCACCTGACCGGCAAGAATTATAAAACCTGGTTACCAATTGATATGGACACACGATTCCTGCGCGACGGCGCATACAGCATATCTGGATTTTACGACAAGAACAGAATATCAAATCTGAACATAAAAATATCAGGCCACGAATTTTCAGGCAGTGCATCTGGCCAAAACATAACATTAAATACCACATCCCTGGACCTGGAATCTTTTATAAATCCAGAATTTACAAAAAATGCAGAACAAATGGAATTCTTGGCAAATGTGCCTGTTTTAACACTGTTTAATTTACCGTTGAATATATCACTGTCTGCAAACACATTGATTTACAATGGCAACAGTTACAATAACTTTCTGTATTCCTTGAAACAAAATTCCCAGACATTTTCTATCACGGATGCCGAACGCGGTAATTTACTGGCAACAATTGAACGCGATAAATCCAAGTACAATATATTTGCCCAATTAAACCAATTTGTAATCAACGGCAAATTGTTATCCCCACAAATGCCACTAAACATTCGTGACACAATGATAACCGGCCAAATTGTAATGAAGACATCTGGTCAAATCGCCAACGACATTTATTATAACATGTCTGGCGACATAGACTTAACATTTTACGACGGCTATTTAATTGGTCTGGGAACCGATGAATTTTATGCATCTGCCAAAAACATAACCCGATTAAATGCCGAACAGGCCCTGTCACGCGCCCTGACCGGTGGCGAAACAAAAATCAAAGAAATGCGAATTGTCGGCACCTATTCTGACGGCAACTTTATATCAACCGAGGCCATAAACCTATCCGCCCGCCACACCGATATTATTGGTGGCATGGCAATAACAGATGGTTTAATGACGGCAGAATTTGATATCATCATGCGTGGCACCGCACCAGATATTGCAACAATAGAACTGGGTATACTGCCGAACGGTGGCCGCCAGTATTCACTGTCTGATATAATGCAAAATATTGATATCAATTTTATGCGTGCATTTATTGAAACACACGACCGTTTTTAACACCGTGTGTTTTCCATAAATTCCCCACGCGACACAACATTACCTGACGCATCTGCATAATATACATGCCGTCCGACACGCACACAGTGATAACCATTTGCGCAAAATTTTATCTTGCGCATTCCCTGCAACAGTGTTTTATTTTCACCAATTAAATCTGCACGCGCCCCAAACAACACGCGCCCAATCCACCCAAAAATCCCTGGCACATTATACGGCGCAAACAACACCCCACCCCGCTTTACCAGGCGTGAAATATTATACTGTTCATAATTAGTTTTCAGTTTATTTGATTGATACAAACTCAGATTCAAATTTTGCGCCAAGACATTTATACGATTTTGCATTTTATTCCCCTTCCTTTTTTATTGTTAAGATTATATATGGAATAAAATCTTTGGCATCAGGTATGAATTCATACGAAATAAAAACCGCCCAATCGGACGGTTTTCTTTTTTTGTTTTAGTTCTTTTTTCTTACCTGAATATGAACTTCACGCAATTGTGTTTCTGTCACATTTGTTGGTGCCCCCAACATCAGGTCTTGTCCGCGCTGATTTGTTGGGAATGCCACAACACCACGCAGATTTTCTTCGCCCAACATAATTTGCACCAAACGGTCAATACCGAACGCACAACCACCGTGTGGTGGCGCGCCATATTTGAACGCAGTGTACATACCGCCGAACTTTTCTTTTACAATTTCTTCGTCATACCCTGTAATTTCAAAGCACTTTACCATGATATCAGGGTTATAGTTGCGCAAACCACCACTGCAGATTTCCGCACCATTTAACACCATATCAAATTGTGCCGCCTTGATTTCCAATGGATTTTTAGTACTTAATTCTTCCAATGTTGCCATCGGGAACGAGAACGGGTTATGTGTAAACGCAATCCCTGTTGGTGATTCTTCGTCCGCTTCAAAGAATGGGAAAGATTCAATCCAGCACAAACGGAATTCATTTGGATTAATCAGACCTAAATCTTCACCCAATTTTGTACGCAACTTACCCGCCGCGCGCGCTGCTGCATCCGCCGCATCACAAACAAAGAACAACGACGAATTGTCACCCGCAATTTCACGCAGTTTTGCAATACGCGCATCATCTAACTTCTTGGCAACGGGACCCTTGGCCTCTTCCCCGAAAACGACATACGCCAATCCCCCCAGTCCCAGTTCTTTAACCGCATAATCGCCCAGTTTATCAAACCAAGAACGCGGCTTGTCCGATGAATTTGGTGCAGGGATTGCACGAACAACACTGCCATTTTCAACTGCATTCGCAAAGATTCCAAATTCAGACCCGCGGAATATTTCCGTCACATCATGAATAATGATTGGATTGCGCAAATCTGGCTTATCAGACCCATATTTCAGCATTGCTTCATCAAATGGAATATGTGGAATATCATCTGCGACAATTGCATTTGGCACAAATTCGCGTATCATTGCCGGCATTAATTCATTACCAACGGCCTGAATATCTGGCAAATCAACAAAGGACATTTCCATATCTAATTGATAAAATTCTAACAATCTGTCCGCACGCAAATCTTCGTCGCGAAAACATGGTGCCACCTGGAAATAGCGGTCAAACCCTGCGACCTGCAACAACTGTTTAAACTGTTGTGGTGCCTGTGGCAACGCATAGAACATACCATGATGATTGCGGCTGGGGACGATAAAGTCACGCGCACCTTCTGGGCTGGATGCGGTCAAAACCGGCGTTTGAAATTCCGAAAATCCCATATCCCACATTTTATCACGCATAAATTTAATAATACGATTGCGCATTAAAATATTGTTATGCAGTGATTCACGACGCAAATCAATATAGCGATATTTCAAACGCAAATCTTCGGCCACAGAATCATCATCACCAAATACCTGGAACGGCAAAACTTCACAATTTGTCAGCACTTCGTATGCAGTGGCCTGAATTTCAATACCCCCTGTTGGGATTTTATCATTAACCGCCGCCGCATCACGCGCAACAACAGTTCCTGTCACCTGAATCACAGATTCCGGGCGAATTTTTTCCAGATTTTCATCCCCACCATCAAAAACAATCTGTGTTAAACCATAATTATCGCGCAAATCAATAAACAGTAACGACCCATGGTCGCGTTTACGATGCACCCAACCTGACAAAACAACTGTTTCACCAACATTTTTTGTATTCAATTCACCACATGTATGTGTTCTGAACTTTGATTTCAAAGATAACATTTCGGTCCCTTTTTTTATTTTTGCGGGGCAACGAAAATTTTTTTGGAATTCCGGCACCCACACATTTGTTAAATTTCAGGGGCGCAAGTCAAAATGGCTGCGCGGTGCCACCCTGATTTATAACTTAGCCAAAACTGACAAATCATTCCGTGGTCGTCAATCACATCAACACGATTAGTTCAGCCTCATAAAATCTGGTGCCCTAAGCAAGAATCGGACTTGCGACTCGTCCTTACCAAGGACGTGTTTTACCACTAGACTATTAGGGCAACAAAACTTTCCCAATTATAACGTCACACACATAAAAAGCAAGAATAAAAAAATCCCCCTTGCAACGGGATAAAATTAAATCTAATGGCGTATCTAAAGTGAATGGGGGAATCTCATGTAGCATTTGTACACTACGATTCCCCCATTCACTTTAGATACGCCATTAGATTTAATTTTTATTTTATTCTATGCAGCAGTTAACCGCATTCCTAACCCAACTTTTCAACTTGCTCATACTGCCCTTTTCTTCTGACTTTGCAACGGGTGTGGCAATGGGTGCCGCCTTGGCTGGCGCAACTTTTTTAGATGTTTTTACATATTTTACATCTTTGGCTTCACCAGACAACATCCCCATATTCAGCCCCCAGAACATGCAATACAGGCCATAGGATTGATCAAACAAATCGTACGCGGTCTGCTTATCACCGGCGGCTAACGCCTTGGTTCCAACTTCAAACACGCGCATAGACGCTGCCAATAAATGCTTGGAAATACACCAAACTTCCCCCTCATACGATGGGATAATTTTCAGCATTGCATTCTTGCGCATTTCACGCACTTCGTTAATCAGGTCATAAAATTCTGTTTTACCTGTCTTTGCACCTGAAAACATCAAATGTTCTTCAATTGAAATCAGGTTCATAATGCCAATTGTCAAATCCTGGTCCGACGACAAATCTTTTGGATTAACTTTCTTTGCCGCATCTAATTTTTCAACAAATTCCTGAACAGATTCAATTTTCTTCATTTTATTTTCCCCTTTCTTAAAAATCCTATAAACACGTAATCATCAGCCAACTGACCAAGGCCAATGCAACCACTGGCAACACCACTTTTTCAAACGGAAAGTGTGCATGCCCACCATTTTTTGCCTTCATCCATTGATACAGTTTATCTGTCAAAATAAATATCAGCGCACCACAAAGCGTCCCAAACAATACCGGGTCCATAACAAAGGCACCACAAATAGACACCGGATTATATTTAACCGTCCCCAGATATACAAAGCCAATCATCGCAACCGACAATATAATCACAATCGCATCACGCCCCGGAAAGCGCCAGTTTTTCTTATCCATCCATTTCAGCATCCAATACCCCAACAGTGTTAACAACGCCCCTGCCCACAGGCCAACCACACTGTCTGGCACGCCCAATCGGCGCGCGATATCCAGCCCTGCCCCAATGGCAATTGTACAAACCGGACACGCCGGATTTGCCATAACAGATGACGGTATCAACGCCAACAATGCCAATAACAACTTACGCATAAAAATCTCCTTCCTGTTGTATAATAACGAACAACATATATTATTTTCAATACATATTAAAAAGTCAATAAGTATTTGCACCCGTTAAAAAAAATTGTTAAGATAAACACATGCTATTGATGCCAGAACCACATATTCAAAGTTTATTACCCCCAGACATTATGACGCGTGCCGCGCGTGGTATTGGATATATATCCCACCCCATACGATTGCGCATACTAGAATTTCTGGATGTCAACGGTGTATCTTCTGTATCCCAAATTTCCGAACATCTGTCCACAGAACAAATGATAATATCCCAGCACCTGCGCAAAATGCGTGATACTAATCTGGTACGCACACACCGTCGCGGAATATTTGTATATTATGAAATATGCCAAGAATACCCGGCCAGTATATTTGTATGCATGCGAAAATTATTCGGTCACATGACTGACCAACTGGAATACCTGCGCGATGATTTTCGCGAAATTCTGCCAACAGACTATACCACAATGATTGCAAATCGCATAAAACTGTTTGCCCACATTGATAAAATGCGAATTCTAGAATACTTGTTATACGCCGGCCCATCATGTGTATGCGATATTGCACACGCAACAAAATTAGCCCAACCAATAACATCACAATATTTAAAAAAATTATACGAAGACGATTTTGTAAAATCTACACGCGATGGCCGACATGTATACTATGAAATAACATCTGGCGTTCATAAAACTGCAATAGGCTGTATCCACAAAAGATATAACTCTGTCGGCAATAATTTTTAAAATTACCAAAACAATCTTTTTATCCACGACTGCCTACGAAACACAATATTATGACGTTTAGCATTTTCAATTATCGCGTTTAATAAATTTTGATTTTTCACAAACCGTGCCACAACACCAAAATCAAACATATTTTTCAACCCAGACCTTTTTATAAACGGCAATCCGCGCCGCAACGCACGATATGGCTTTCTGTAAACCATATTGCATTTATGACTGTTTTGCACCAACAATGCCTTGAACCCAATGCCATGCGCACGCACCAGTTCGGAAAATCCAACCTCGTACTTCATACAAATTTGATTTTTATTTTCTAACTTTGTCACAGACTGCCAGAAATCCTGTACAAAATCTTGCAATGCTAAATCGTGACAAATACCCATAAACCAAGATTGAATATGTGGCGGCGTATTTTTATCAGAATTTGCCACCATACCAACGAATTGCGCCCCACCTGATTCCAGCCACGCCAGACAACCCTTCAAATCACCAATTGGCCCATACACAGAATCATTGACAAACCAAACCCAATCATAATTATTTAATATTTCTGCATTTTTCGCCCAGCCAAAGGCACGCCGATATGAACCAAAATCATATTCCCCATGTCGCATCGCCCCGGCATATAATACATTTGGCACCTTTCTAACACGCGCCAATTCATCATCAGACAAATCATTGTCCGCCATAAAAACAATATCCCCCATCCCCGACAAAGCCCGCAAATA
This sequence comes from uncultured Alphaproteobacteria bacterium, assembly GCA_937888635.1. GTDB lineage: Bacteria > Pseudomonadota > Alphaproteobacteria > Rs-D84 > Rs-D84 > Enterousia. The sequence goes on along the minus strand of CALARG010000053.1, from coordinate 3,007 downwards.
AAACATCACAGAATCATCAACAACATTATCTTTATCATATGCTGCAAAAATAAATAACCGCCGTGTCATAACCTGAACCTTTTTTTTATTATATTAGCCTGCCCCAACCCACCCCCGCAATAAAAAACCACCACACCGCTTGCAAATCTGCAATTTTATGCTAAAAAACTTATGTAAAAGATTAAAAGAGTCAAACATGTCAAAACAGAACAAGCGTTATGTACATATTTATATGGGCCAAGATACCTACCAAGAATTTCGTTCAAAATGCCCTGATGATTTATTTAGACAACTGACCATATCAAACATAAAATACAGCCACAAAGCATGCCATGACAGATTTCGTTACTGGTATCCATTGATGATATCAACACACATTAAAAACACACCCCAGATATATGATGTTATAAAACAAATAGAACTTTGGCGGCAAAAAATTCATTGGAACTATCTACCCCCCGACAACAAACCATCCCCACAAAGGGCGGAACAGATTTTGAACATATTGGAATCTATAAAAAATTGGCAGTTGAAAAATGTTCAAAACCATCCACAGACAACAACGCCTACTGTAAATAAAACTGCAGTACCAGTTGAAACAACAACCAAATCTTATGAAATCACAGATCTAACACCACAAATGGTTCAACAAATGTTAAATGTGCGTTGGGGACATTTGTACTTACGCCATTTTTACCACAATCCAGACTACCAAAAAGATAGCAGAGAAGAAGCACTATCCAACATAAAACACTTGTTAGAATCACACCCAGATTTCAATGGTCGTAAATTGGCATTTATCGCCAGCATCCCCACAGTATATACTTGGGGAACATACACCCACCAACCTAAACATTCGTCCCAGATTGATGAAGATGACGATCCGTATGATTTAACAGCAATATTTTACAGCACGTTTATTTCATACAATCCAAAAACCAAACAGTTTGAAAAATACCCCCGTGGCTGGATTCAAATTGGAGAAAAAGCATCATTTCGTACCATCCAACAACATATGCATCATAATGCCACAGAAATCCTGTCTGCATTTAACAAAGAAAAGCAAAACACACGATAATCCCCACCGCCCATTCGGGCGAAATCGGAAAATTTTTACAAAATAAAAAATCCCGAAACACCGGGAAAACATAGACGTGCATTTTTTAACTATCACGACCACTATGACGAAAAGCGTTTACCAGAACATCATCAACCTCAATTGACGGTTCTAAAAATTCGCATAAATCTTTAAAATTTCCACACTCATAGTCTTTTATTTTTTTCAATAATTTTTGAAACCTTGGGTTGTGTTCCATTTCTGTTCGCCATTTTGTTAATCTGTCACACTGTACTTCAACATGTCTTCTCAGTGCTTTTGCTAACAAGGGATCAAAAGCCTCAATATTATCATATTGCTGAATAGATAATTTATCATACCCATATCTTTCCCGATGTTCTGGGGTATTTCTATTATATTCTTCCATACGTCTTTGTTTATAATCCTTAAACCTAGATTCATATACATCATCATAATAATTACTTGGCGCTATCTTTTTTACAACTATATCATACATCCACTTTGTCATCAAAGAACTGCCAGCTAAATAAACTTTAGAAAACAACCTATCCATATTATTTTCATTTATAATTTCGTCTACTTCATCCCCAAAACCGCAAAAAGCTTCTTGCAACCCCTCATACCCATACGGTGAAAAGTAATGCGCACCCGAAGTTGTTGGTACTTTTTTATTAATGGCTACATCCTCTACAACCTTTCCAACCAAGGATTTCGCAATAAAAGTACCACCACCCGCCTTGGCCAACCCTTTATCAATATACTCAAATCCTTTTTGTTTCATGGCAATACGTGTCACAAAATCCCGTAAAACTTTAGCCAATATCAAATCTCGTTTATCTGCCATTAATCCCCGTAAAAATGCTTTTTCACTTTCTGGTCCTTTGGCTTTTATTTGTTCATATAATCGTTTTACACGTTCTTCTTTTCCCAATGCTTTTCTAAATTCCGCACTATTTCTAAAAACACCATTCATCAGCATGTCATACTTTTCACGTTCTTCTGATGTTAACATCGTTAAAATAATTTTTGTTTCTTCATCTGTAAAATCACACGCTTTATAAGTGGCTTCATTTTCACCAATTTTATACAAGTTTTCATCATTTATATTTGACGGACGAATAAAATAGGTACTTTCTTTCGGCAAAACCAAACCTTTATCTATATCCGTTGAAAAATAAGTATCAGACAAACAAATACCAACAGGTTCTCCATTTTCTTTAACAACATCATTATATCGTGCAAAGATTACATATGGCATTTCATCCCATTCACCATAATTATGATTTTCAACAACATGATTTAACGTAAAATGAACTGTATTTCGCCCCCCACCTCTACCTTTTCCACCAGTAGCCATCGCCGTAGAAGGTATAACAAAATTACCATCTTTATTTTGTATCGGCTTATAACATGTGGCATGTACACAACACCAATTATTGGTATCTGCCATTATTTCCGCTTCTTTTTTATCTTGATTTTCTGCCAAACCCGACTCTGTCTTTGCCAACAATGATTCAATGGCCGCCTTAAACTTTTCAATTTCACCCACAACAAACCCCTTTCTCTTGGAATTATATCATATTTGTGATATTTACAAAATAAAAGAATCATTCTGGATTAGCCATTAGAAAGACTGATTCCGCTGCGCTTCATTCCCCTGGGCAAATCCCCCTTCGTTAAAACTTCGGGGGACCGGCATCCGCCCGTCTGCCTTTTGCCTGCGGGTCGGACCCCCATCTAGGTGTCCATCACCACCACGACGCACAAAGTATTTTCCCTCACGCACCCCGCAGAAATCCGCCACTTCCCACAGCACACCAATTTTCTATGTCTAGTATATGTAAAATTGTCCATAAGCGTTAATCAGATTAAATACAAAATTCACTTTAACAAAAATCGCTACACCACTCACATTTCCGCCATTTTTTA
>CALARG010000052.1 GCA_937888635.1 uncultured Alphaproteobacteria bacterium | reverse complement strand
TAACCCAAACTGTTGTTGTTAAAACCTGGTTCAATGCAATCATAATTTCTTTGATGTTTTTTGGCATGCGCGTTCCCCTCCTTATGGGCGTATGTTGTAGAAAACCGCCATTTCCGTGTAAACACAAAAGTATTTACAAATCAGACAGACAATTTTCGTTTTTGTTTTTTGTTTTTCCCAAAAATCCGGTATTTTTGCGGATTTCTGGGACTTTTATTTCTTTTTCTCTTGTCTATACAAACATCTTAGAACAAAAACGAATCGCAGGTCAAGCACAAAATGCATTTATTTTAATTTTATTTCAATTTTTTTACTTTTATTTTCAAAAACCATAAAATACCATAAAAAAACCATAAATTGTCATTGACAACCATAAAATACCGTGCTACATTCCGTTTGAAGCAAAAGGAAAGAGAGGGCACAAACAATCCCAATTAAAGAAAATCATAAAATGTCATTGTTTCTCTCATCTTATGAAAATCGTTTGGATACCAAGGGACGCGTTTCTGTTCCCGCCTCTTTCCGGGCTTCGGTTAGCAACGAAAAATTCGCAGGCGTTGTTCTTTTCCGTTCTTTTACAAATAACTGTATTGAAGGCATGACCATGTCACGCATGGAACAAATGGCCGCTGCAACCGATAAAATGGGTGTTTTTGACAGCGAACTGGATGATTTGACAGCAATGCTGTTTGCAGATGCACGCCAATTGGCGTTTGATGTAACAGGCCGCATCATTATTCCATCAGATATGTTGGCGCACGCCGGAATTACAGACAGTGCGATATTCGTTGGTCGTGGCAACAGTTTTCAAATATGGAATCCAGATGCATTCCGCGCCGCCCAGGAAAAATCACTGAACAATTTACGCGCCGCGCGCCCCAATTTAAAAATAGGCGAATAAAAGAAGATAAAAAAATCCCCCAACCGGGGGATTTGTTATTAATCCAGGGTTCGCAGGCTGATTCTTTCTTCGTCCACGATAACCAATTTACCCATGTTTATACTAAAGCGACGGGCCGCATTAAACGCATCGCGCATACCAAACAATTCATTATCATAAATTGGGAATACGCCACGCGCCAAGCACAACTGGTTCGCAATTACCGCTTCGTTGCATACCGCGATAACCGGAATATCAGGTTTACGGCATGAAATTTCGGTTGCGGTTATTGTATCGCGTGCAAAGACCACGATTGCAGAGGCCTTGTTCAAATATGCCATTGACGCAACAGAACGCGACCAATCGTTTTCTGGAACATTTTCAACGCGCGACCAATCATACGGATTGGCGATTGTGTCAGAATCTGCATGCGACAAGATGTTTGACATGGTTTCAATAACATTAACTGGATTCATACCGATTGTTGTTTCTTCGGATGTCATGGTTGAATCTGCACGCAGGTATGCTGTGTTTGCAACATCGGTAATTTCTGCACGCGTTGGAAATTCGCTGTTTACCATTGAACCCAACATTTGTGTTGCAACGATTACAGGCTTGTTCATTTTGCGACATTCACGAATGATATGGCGTGAAATCGCGGGCACTTCGGCATACGGAACCTCAACCGCCAGGTCGCCACGCGCAATCATAATACCATCTGCAATGGCGGCAATATCAGAAATACGCGCAACTGCATTTGGGCGTTCAATTTTTGCAATGATTTTAATTGGGTGCGAAGTGCGTTCAGTGATAAAGTCACGAACTTCGGCAATATCTTCGGGTTTTTGCACAAATGAAATCGCGACCCAATCAGGATTCTTGGTAATTGCATATTCCAGGTCTGCCCGGTCTTTCTTGGTCAGGACAGATGTTGCAATTTCTGTATCTGGCAAATTAAACCCACGACGCGACCAAATTTCTGTACCGCGCACAACAGTTGCATCAACCCGGTCAGGGGACGCAAATTCAACACGCATTTCAATTTTGCCATCGTTTAATAAAATACGGTCACCAACACTTAAAGACCCCAAAACATCAGAATCAGGCAACTGAACACGCGTGGAATTGCCTGGGGTTGGGTCTGTATCAAATGTAAATTTTTGACCAATTGTTAATGGATATTTATCTTCGGTTTCAAAATTACCAATACGATGTTTTGGCCCCTGCAGGTCAATCATAACAGCAACAGGCATATTTAATTCAGCAGATATTTCGCGTATCATATCAATCTTGCGCCCCTGAACATCGCCGGTGTCGTGACTAAAATTCAAACGACACATATTAACACCCGCAGAAATCATACGGGTCAAAACTTCGCGTTCTTCGCTGTTTGGGCCAATTGATGCAGTAATTTTTGTAAATCTTTTCATGTTTTCACATCCCGTGTTAAATTTGTTTTCTTGATTTTTACGATTTATTGTATATCATAAGTTTTGCAAATAAACAAGGGGAAAACAGAAAATGAAACAGGCAAATCACGGTGCAATTGACAACCAACAGTTGGTCAGCATTATTGAAAGAATTGAAAAGTTAAACGAAGATACGGCGGCAATTGCTGCGGACATCAAAGAAATTTATTCCGAAGCAAAATCTGCAGGATTTGATCCAAAATACATCCGTCAGATGATACGGTTACGCAAACTGGACCCAGATGAACTGGACGAAGCAGACGAACTGACCCAGATGTATCGCAACGCATTGGGGATATAATGAAAGGCTTTACAAAAACAGTTGAAGATTTTGACTGCGCCCACTGTGGCGCAGTTGTTCATGGAAACGGATACACAAACCACTGTCCAAATTGTCTGTGGTCGCGACATGTTGACAATAACCCAGGCGACCGCGCGGCAACATGCGGTGGCATGATGCGCCCAATTGCGGTTGAAGGTGATGGCGCACGCTTTATCATCACACACAAATGTGAAAAATGCGGCAAGATTAAACGCCAGCGCACATGTGACGATGATGATATAAATGCAATTATCAAACTGTCACAAAATAACAGTTTTATATTTGGAAAATAAATATTTCAAACTATATCCCCAATGCAGATGTGATATCTGCAAAATTGTCGTTCACATCACCGGCGGCATCTATTTCAGAAAAAGTTATTCCGGGCGCAGTACGCAACCAATCAACCGCAGGCATTGTTGTTTTATGAAAATTTTCCAGACGATGACGAATTGTTTTTATTGTCGCATCATCGGCGCGATGACTGCCGGTGCGGACACGCTTTTGAATGCGTTGGAACAGTGTTTCGTCATCTGTATTTAAAAATAATATTTGAATATCGTATTTATCTGCATAATTTTTGATCAGCCATTTTGCCTGGCTAATCGTGCGCGGAAAGCCATCCATTATAATATCGTCATCTGTGATTTGTGCCACCATCAAATCGCAAACCAGATTATCTGGCACCAGGTCACCCGCAGAAATCAATTTACCAATTTCGGAATCAGCCGGCATGGCACGCAACAGGGCACCGGCCTCAATATGCTTAAATGGACGACGCGCCATTAACATATCGGAAAAAGTCCCCTTGCCCACACCGGGACCACCCATCATTACAATAATTTGTTTTCTATTTGTCATGTTCATGATTTTATCATAAAAAACACGGTCGGGCAAGGTTGCACGACCGTGAAACAATTCATACGAATACAAATTATTTTTTGCTGTTTTCAATAGCAGCACCCAAGATATCGCCCAAAACAGAACCACTGTCTGCTTCGTTTGCGAATTCTTTAACAGCCTGCTTTTCCAATGTCACCTGTAGTGCACGGACAGACAATTTAACAGTGTTGTCTTCAACAGAAACAACAGATGCTTCTACTGAATCACCAACATTGTATTTTGATGTGTCCTGTTCTGATTTTTCACGTGACAGGTCTGTGC
>CALARG010000051.1 GCA_937888635.1 uncultured Alphaproteobacteria bacterium | reverse complement strand
ATACTTGCACTGAATTGTGGTTCTTCGTCCCTGAAATACCAGGTGTTTGACGTAGATTCAAAACAGCCAATTGTTGGTGGTAATGTTGAAAAAATCGGATTGCCGGATTCTTTTGTGACCCAGAAATACCCAGATGGCACAAAACAAAAGAAAGAAACATCTATGAAAAATCATGACGAGGCATTAAATGTAGTTCTGTTCATGCTGCGCGAGGCTTCTATTGACCTGAATGAAATCAAGGGCGTTGGTCATCGCGTTGTTATGGGTGGCGATAAATTTGCGTCTTCGGTTGAAATCACAGACGATGTTATCAAAACAATTGAAGAATTGTCTGCGTTGGCACCATTACACAACCCACCTGCACTGATGGGGATTGTGACAGCACAACAGTTGTTGCCGAACGCAAAACAGGTTGCAGTATTTGACACAGCGTTCCATCAGACAATGCCGGATTATGCGTATCGCTATGCGGTGCCAAGCGCATGGTATCGCGAATTGGGCGTTCGTCGCTATGGATTCCACGGGACCAGCCATCTGTATGTATCAAAACGCGCGGCAAAAATGCTGGGCAAGCCTGCCAGTGAATGCAATCTGATTACACTGCACATTGGTTCGGGCGCATCTGCCACTGCAATCCGCCACGGTAAATCTGTTGATACTTCGCTGGGGATGACACCACTGTCAGGATTGACAATGGGTACACGCCCAGGCGATTTGGACCCAGGTGTTGTTTTGTATGTAATGGGCCGGTTGGGACTGACACCGGATCAGATGCAAAAGCATTTGAACAAGGATTCAGGTCTGATGGGTATTACAGAATGCTTTGCCGACCGTCGCGATGTAGAAGGCAACAAAGACGACAACGATTTATGCCGTCTGGCCATTGATACAGAGGTTCACAATGTGAAAAAGTACATCGGCGCATATATGGCAGAATTGGGTCATGTTGATGCATTGGTATTCACAGCAGGTGTTGGCGAAAATGACGACTATCTGCGTGAAAAATTCTGCGAAGGATTAGAAGAACTGGGGATTAAGCTGGATAAAGAAAAGAACAAGGTTGCCCTGGCGCGCAAAGGCGTTGACGAGGCAGTTATCAGCACAGATGACAGTCGTATCAAAATCTTGATGGTGGCAACAAATGAAGAACTGGTTATCGTAGAAGATACACTGGCCATTATGAACGGGACATATAATCCAAATCATCTGGAAATGGAATATTCGTTCGTAAAATAATAAAATCTGCCCCGCCCCAGTGGCGGGGATATTTTTACTCTCGCGTGTTGACAATATATTTTTTTGTTTATATAATTTCTCTGAAATAAATATGGAATGTTAATATGAGCGAGCAAAGAAAAACCGTTAATGACATATATGATATTGCAATGGCGTTTATCACAGATTCTGAATCTGATGTAAATATGCAATATACAGATTTTGGGACGACCTATTGCATCATTAGACGCGGTCTGGCAGATTTTCCATACATGATGGAGATTTCTAAATCAGGACGCAACAATGCCATCATCGCACTGTATCGTGGCACAGGTTTTAATTTGCACAACAATCGCACTTTGTTCAAGGTTATTTTGACACAACACAATATGTATCCAAAAAAGAAACAAATCGCGGCGCGTTTTACAAAAATTTCTGGGGCCGTACAACAAAGAACGCAAAAAATTTTGACGACAGCAAATAATACAGAATTGCTGAAAAATATGCTGAAAAACCTGTCTGAAAAAAGCAAATAGATAACGCACAAATATATTTTTCATTTTAATCATATTTTATGCTTGCACGAATCGCATAAATATTACTAGTATGCCATATCAAACAACACCGATATAGGGAGTCTGTCCGTGATAATAGGGATTGGAATTGATTTGGTTGAATGTGGACGTTTCTTGGACTGGTCTGCATTTAAAAAGCAACGCATATTTACAAAAAAAGAATTAGAATACGCAGATAATGACAATGCGAATTCTGAACGCCACCTGGCAAATTTCTGGGCTGCACGCGAAGCGTGTTTAAAGGCACTGGGGACCGGGTTTGGAGATGATATTGCATTTTCAGATGTATCTGTTGTTCATAATGATTTTGGCAAACCCGAAATTTTAATTGCAGGTGGCGCCAAGGCAATATTAAAAGAATTGGCAGGTGGTGATGCAAAAATACACCTGTCCATTACAGACCAGGATGATTATTGCGCAGCAATGGTTGTGATTGAGTCTAAATAGTTTTCGTGAAGGAGAAGAAAAACACCCAGGAAGCCCTGGGTGTTTTTTTCGGACAAATCAGAAAGTGCCCGAACAAATATTTATTCGTATGTACTGTTGCAAGTGTATTTAATCGTCCCCTTGGAATCTGTCACTTCATAGCTGGCCAGTTTACACGAATTAATACCCACGGTTGAAATTAACGCCGAATTACTTCCTTCAGCAACAGTTTCCGCAAACACCAAGTCCCCATACTCGGTTGGTCCAGAAACATCCGAAGTTGAATTTGGACACGCCCTGCAAGCGCCAACAATATACCCCCCAAACCATCCTTTAGATTCCGTTTGTGTACAACCGCTAGTTTTGCAATACTCAACACTGTTTGATGTACCATTATCTGGGATAACGCACGGGTCAGCAGAGGCATAATCAAAGTTGGAATTCCATCCAAAACCAGGATGTATTTTAAATACCGTTTTGCCATTGTAACCACTGTTTACTGTCGTACTTTTGCCATTGTCATCTGTTGGTTGATAATAACCAGGTGAACAATTAATAAATTCGTATGTTCTGACTTGTTCAACCACTTCGTGTGTATTTATTTTACCATATTCACTGTCATATTGTCCCGAACTATCCGCATCGCGATATATACATGGACAATTTGCCAAAGAGTATCCAGAAGAACCGCTGCCGGTGCTGGTGGTAATATAGCCCGTATAACAACATCCAAAATACTTGAACACACCTGTTTGAGCAGAATAAAATGTAAGCCCATCCGCCCCCTTAACACATATATTTCTGCCCGCAATAATCCCAGACATCAGGTCATATGCAGTGACACCTGGATCAACCGCAAGTGCACAATGGAAAGACACAGCAGGCATTTGTGTATACGCATCAACTGGCGCAAGACCAATACTTTGGAACGTCTGTCCGTTAAAGGTTGTTCTTGCAGCGAAATAGGTCAAACTGTCCCATGGCATTGTGTCGGCATCGCCAGAATAGTCTTTATTGGGCCAGGCAACGAACCAGGCACTGCCCGATTCAATTGTGTATTTCACAACATCATGTGTTTCATTGTTGTATAACCCCCGCTTGGTTGGATTTTTACAAACCCCCGTATTAGAAGCGTTTGCCGTTGTTGCGACACCAAATACTGATAATACAGTTCCCAAAATGCGTATAAGTCTGGTTTTCATAATCCCCCCACATATAATTTACTAGTTGCATAATGCACGAAAAACCACCAGAGATAAGTCAAAGTGGTCAGGAAGTTGATGACAATTACAGGAATTGCGTGCTTACCCACCCATGCCCATGGGGTCAAGAGTTATTTCGTCAAACACAATAAAAAACAGCGCAAAACACGCCATAAACATGCAATTTGACGCCTGTACAGAGGTCATCACACCCCATCATGACAAAATCATCATGACGCCTTTATTATGGCAGTAATTAAAATTCATTTCAATAAAAAAACGCCCCTGATGGGACGCTAGAATTTGACTGGTCCGCCTGTGCCCGATGGGCGACGGCGAGACATTAAATTTTCAGTCCTTGCTGACGCGGCGGTGAAAATTTATGGGGCGGATAACCGGACGGTATATTCCCATGTTCGTTTTCACTCCATGGGCCCCTTTCACTTCGCTGACGTTTCGTCCCGAACCGCCCAAAATTAAAAACGCCCCTGATGGGGTGTTTCTATTTTGTTTTTTGTGCAATTTTTTCAACCGTCAATCTAAAACCATTTAATTCAAACGAGCGCCCCGCCATATTTTGTAGGTTTAATCTGATTGTGACATCTTGATAACGCCCTAACAAATCATGCAAAAATGTATAGTCTTCTGCCATCCTAGACAGACTGCCTGAAATTCTATTATAAATACAGAAATCATGTGTGTAATTAATAGAAACAAGAACCCATGGCGCGACATAACCATCATTAAACGCCACGCGCGCCCA
>CALARG010000050.1 GCA_937888635.1 uncultured Alphaproteobacteria bacterium | reverse complement strand
TAAATCGTATGGTAAATGCGGCGGGTAATGCCGCCGATGCGGCCGAAGCACACGCAGCAGCCGCAGGCGCACATGCGCTAAGCGCCGCCCAATCTGCAGACGAGGCACATGAAGTATTAAAAGATAAGGTTAATATTGAACAGGGCGCAGATAACAAAAATAAGGTTATGGTGACGGATGGTGAAGGGACAGTTTATCCAGGATATATAACCAAAGGTATGATTGAAAAGCATTCTGTGTCTACATCAGAAATTCAAGGTCCCGACGAATCTGTGAACAAGGGACCAGATTGGGTTTTAATGGGAAGTGGTAAATCTCTTACTTATTGGGGTAAAATTGCCGGTAATTCGTTGGCTGAGGGTGCGGTGACGATTGATAAAACCGATGGCGTTGTCGGCGCTATCCCAATCGGTTCGGCGGATGCGACCACATATGGTCAGTTTTGGATTGAATAGTTTGTGGTTGTGGTTAGTTGTTGGTGTAAGTGGTTAGTGTATGCAAAATCCATCATTCCCGCGCAGGCGGTAATCTAATGCGTCGCAGACATTTTTGATTTGTCCCTGCGGGGCAATGGATACCGGCCTGCGCCGGTATGACGGTGTGGGTGGTGTTTTTTTGCTGATACTAACCACTTACAACTTGCAATACAACTTACACTGGGCACTTAAATAACCGCAACAAAAAACCGCCATTTGGCGGTTTTTGTTTTAGTTCTTGGGCCTGTTGTTCTTTAACCAATTACGCAGGTCATCAACACCAGAATCCATCAAACACTTTTCACGGATTGCCGCGGAATCAGTGCTGGTACGGACATCAACATCTGCGACATCTGTTGCGCCGGTACCATTCAAGATTTCATTCAGTGTTATGATGTTGCGACATGTGTTGGTCACATAATCTGGGCTGTTGTTACATTTATCACTGTCTGCCTTGTCAATAACAGCCTTGAATGGCGATGTTGATGGCGTACAAATCATTTCTTCATAGCAATGTGGAACATTTGCAACCTGGGCACAATATGTTTTTATGCGCGCATCTGTCCATGATGGATTTGAAGAAATCTGTGTTTCATAACAATCGTAAATTTCACTGAAACATTCGTTAAAGTTTGTACCCGCATCAATCGCAGCCAACAGAACAGATTCTTCTTCGGCCTGGGCAAATTCCAGACGCTTTTGTTGCAAGGCCTGTTGAGCGGCAACCTTTTGATATCCGATATTCTGGGCAGTCACACGCAATTGTTCACCATACAGGTCACAGTCCGCATTTGCGTCCAATGCATATTTCTGCATAATGCTGCGACGCGCGTCAGCCACCGGACCACGCAATTCAACATATGGGTCACCATCAACAGATGTATAACCAAAGCATGTTGCAGAATTTGATGCAGTATAACCAGTATTTGGTGATACAAAATTCAATTCATATGTACCGGTGTTGTTTACGGAAATCACACTGTTGTAATTATATGGACACTGGGCCGCGCCGTTACCACATTTGCGCGCGCCAGCCGGTGGCATACCACAGGCTTCAAATATACCATTAAAGCATGAATCCAAAACACGGGAACACACATTATTGTGCGCATATTCAAATAATTCATAGCCCCATGTTTCTGCCAGCGAGTCTGTTTGTTTATCCGCATTTGCCAAGGCGCCACCAATGCCGGCCAGACCACTGACCACACTGGACAGATTGTCAAATGCAGATGTCAGACTTTCTGTGTCGTCGGTGACAATTGTTAATGTTTGTTCTTTGGCTTCGGCCCAGGCCTGCAGGGATGCCAAGATATCGGATCCATTACCATCCAGTTTTGTCACATCAAAGCCAAAATCATTCCCAGATTCTGAACAGTATGCGGGTTTTGAACAAGATGATACTTTACCGCCGTTGCTGCCATAAATTCCGTGATTATAGCACCAATCAATTGCCTGTTCTGAACTGGCACCGTATTGATTTGTGACATCTTGCCATGAAACGCAATTCATAACCTTTTCTGCATCGGTTAACTGGAATGCCTCTGATACATCTTTGCCCTTGTTCGCGATTAACAAGGCCAATTCACCAGATACCTTAATCAATTCTTCGTTTGCTGTTTCCAGGGCGGCCTCGGCCTCAGCAAATGCTTTTACACGGCCGGCGCAAGCACAGCGACGCTGGGCCGCGTTACGCGCGGTACAAATTTCGTCCATACATGTATAGTATGATTCCATACAGTTATTAAACGCTTCGTTTGAAATCAAACCAGTTGTTGTATCAATGATGTTTGAATAGTTCCCGGTGTACAATTTACTGCCCAAAGAAGAGGTTGATACAGAACCACTGTTGCCACGCAGGCTGCCCGCGCCCATAGAGACACGCGCACGTTTAGCCGCAGAATTTGTAGTCGCAGCAGTTGTCGCAACCGATGTGCGCGCGCGAACGGCACGCGTATTACGGGCATTTGCACGATTTGTTGCCGCAGTTGCACGCGATACCACATTGCGAACCCCACCCGCATTTGCGCGATTTGTTGACGCAGTTGCACGATTGATTGTTGCACGCGATGTCACCGCACGGGATGAATTTGTTGTGCGCGATGGCGCAGTTCTGGCATTTGTATCTGCAACACCGGCAGGTGCGACCGCCGCACGCGATACAATATTGCGCGTTGTACGCGTTGCATTTGCACGCGGATTTGTACGCCCAGACGCACGCGTTGTTTGGGCGCGCCCCTGACCACGTACATTTGTCAAATCATTTATTGGCGCAATCGGATCCGCCATAACAGTACGAATTGATAAAAATGTAGAACAAACAAAAAACGCACCGGCCAGCAAAAATACAGTGCCCATGGCATTCTTGAAAGAATTTGCGATTTTTTGACTTTTCATAAAACTCTCCCTGTGTTCTGGGAAACGCCCAGAAACCCAACCTTTCCGAGACATTGCATCACAATAGACACATGTCTATTTTATCCAATTATAACAATTTTTTTTAGGTCTGTAAACAGTTTAGTGATGCGAAAAATATATATTATTACTGGGAAATGTGTCGGATAGATAAATATGCGCCAAGTGTATATAATCAGGGCATGAAAAAAATTTGTTTTTGTGCTTTTTTGCTGATGCCGGGTGCGTTGTGCGCAAACCCAATGTTCGCAGAACATACCCAAAACAGCATTGGAATTTATGTCGCACAAAGTACAGGACACGGTGATTTAGGACATCTGGTATTTCCGTGGGAATGGGATTTAAATCCTATGACAATGGTTATGTTGCAATACAGTCAGCCCGTTCGGCTATTCAGGTTGCCAGCGCGAATAAATTTTAATGTTATGCAGAATTTTGCATACAGACACGACGAAGGTAAATCTTTTGGCGCAATTGGCATTTCATGGGATGTTATTTTTGGGCAAATTTGCGGATGGTACATTGGTGTAGGCATTGGCCCATATATGCGCGACAGTGGTGACGATTATGTAGAAAGCCGCCTGGTATTTGCAGAGCGCGTCTTTATCGGTAAAAATATTTCAGAAAATTTGCGCGCAGAATTATTTAGCCAGCACTTTTCAAACGGTGATTTCACAGAAATAAATCGCGGTTTTAATTTTATTGGACTGGCATTAAATTACAGTTTTTAAAAACCGCCGGTTGGCGGTTTGAATTATAACTTGCGCTGCAGATTTTCCATCAGACGACGACGCATGGCAACCTGGGCATTTTCATCCTTTAACTCTGGCAATATATACAACCTGCAATTCCGGCGACGGCGTTCATATTCTGTGTCCAGAACATTATATAATTCGCGCGCGGCGGCAAATAAATGTGCATTTTGTTTTACATACAAATCTTCGTAGTTGCCTGCATCGCGATTTAAAGATATTTTGTTTGTCAGATAATATCCATCATCAGATGCCATTGTACCGGCCTGTATAATTGTATTTCCCAATGATGTACCAATCTGGTATTCATCACAATAATCAGCCTGGCGTTTATTATGAATGTTTTCTGATATATTCAGTTCATAACGTTCGTATTTGCCTGGCTCAAATTTCCATTTACCCCAACAGAAAGCGCGATACCATTTGGTCGGATATGTATACACGGGAGTTCGCGCAATATTGATTTCATAGTTTTCAACCAATACGCTGTGGCATTTGTGCGCATCGCCACAGGTCCTTAAATCCAGTTTGGATAAATTTTTACCCCGCAATAATACAACTAAATTTTTTAAAAAGTCTGCTGCTGATATTTGTTGCGCGGTCAGAGCCCCTGTTTTTGAAGACATATACAATATCCTTTTTTTAGAAATATTAGAACACTGCAATAAATTGTCAACGGTTTTTGTTCCTGTGGCGGATATCGCACGCCTGTGATAGCATGGCGCATATGCAAAACAAGAAATTTTATGCTGGGGCAATCATACTGGGGATGCACGATGCGTTGGTGTCACTGACCGGTTTGGTGGCAGGGCTGACCTTTGCATTGGCACAGCAAAAACTTATTGTGTTGTCTGCAATTATTGCATCTGTGACCGCAGGTCTGTCTATGGGTGCATCAGAATATTTGGCAGAAAAAACGAACCGCAATAAATATGCATGGCGCGCAGGAATCACAACAGGTTGCGCATATATGGCAACATGCGTTATGCTGTTGATTCCTTTTTACATATCTGACAATTCGCGTGTTGCGTTGTTGTTTTCTTTTGCAATTGCAGCGATGATGATTTTTCTGTGCAATTTTTGTATCAGGCATGCACACAACCGCAATTGGTGGCAACATGCAATTGAAATGCTGATAATTTGCGCAACAGTATCAATCGTCGCGTTCCTTATTGGTGAATTTGCAAAAACCACAATGGGGGTAATAATATAAAACTAGCGCTGTTTATCACTGCGCATTGTAAAAATCAAACCACCAACCAATGTTGACATACAAGACGATGCCATTGTTTGGGTTCTGGTTTGTTCATTTTCAAATTCCGCCGCACCAGAATATATCATGCCACACAGACCACCAACAAATGTCGCAGTGGCTATTAAATCAACTAAACTTCTTTTTTTATTCTTTTTCA
>CALARG010000049.1 GCA_937888635.1 uncultured Alphaproteobacteria bacterium | reverse complement strand
CATCGTGGTTGCCGTTTGGCGATTACATACCCAGAAATCTGCGAAATGCAGACACGCGCGATTCTGTCTGCCGCGTTGGAAGTTAAAAAGGCCGGCGTCCAGGTATTCCCAGAAATTGAAGTGCCATTGGTTGG
The DNA here is from genome assembly GCA_937888635.1 of uncultured Alphaproteobacteria bacterium. GTDB lineage: Bacteria > Pseudomonadota > Alphaproteobacteria > Rs-D84 > Rs-D84 > Enterousia. The sequence goes on along the minus strand of CALARG010000049.1, from coordinate 2,525 downwards.
CTCTAAGAAAGAAGTGGATATCGTCAAGGCAGTTATTGATGCCACAGCCCAGTCATTGTTTGCAGAAACAGGCGAATCTGTTGAATACACAGTTGGTTCAATGATTGAATTGCCACGCGCAGCGGTTTTGGCAAATGAAATCGCAGAATCTTGTGAATTCTTTGAATTTGGAACGAACGACCTGACCCAGACAACATTGGGTATGTCGCGTGACGATACCGCCAAAATCTTGGATGAATATCGTGCCCGTGGCGTATATGTCGCAGATCCATTTGCGTCTGTTGACCAATTGGGCGTTGGTTTGTTAATCAAAGACGCAGTTAAAAAAGCCCGCGATACCAAGGGTGAACATATCCACCTGGGTGTATGCGGTGAACACGGTGGTGACCCAGAATCAATTGCATTCTTCCACCAGTGTGGATTTAACTCGGTCTCGTGCAGTCCGTTCCGCGTGCCAATCGCGCGTCTGGCTGCTGCCCAGGCTGCGGTTAAGTTCCCACGCCAGAACTAAAAACCAAATCCCCACAACTGTGGGGATTTTTTTACTGCGATAAATAAAAATTTAGTTAAGTGATAAGTTGTTAGTGTAAGTGGTTAGTGTCGGCAAAGAAATTAAGCCCTTTCGTCATACCGGCGCAGGCCGGTATCCATTGCCCCGCAGGGTCAAAAAATATCTGCATACAGCAACGAAATATTAATTTATTTCCAACACCACCCATCACCCACCAGCCACTAACACTAACCACTAACAACTAATAAATTTTTTTATTCTGCCTGGTCGTCGTGCGGTATTCTTGCGCCCCATCCCAGGTTTTGTTTATATGTTTTTTTGCCTTGATTTTGTCTGTTGTGAATATCTTGGTACAGATGAAATTCATTTTCACGCGTAAAAATATCCCCCAGCATATCCATCGCCTGACGCATACAATCATATGCGATATAGATGGCACGAATTGCCTGGTCGCGTGTTGGGCGATTTGCGATTGTTTGTTTAATTTTATCTTTTGTTGCCTGTAAGGCCTGTTCTTGTGCGCTTGATTTTGTCATAGATTCCCCCGAAAAAAATTAAACCGCAATTGAAAATCAAAAGCGGTTGGAGGTTTAGAACTACTTCAGATAATAGCGCTGTTTATTTATATATATCACAGCCCTCCAACCGCACGGGTTGGAGATGTGTCTGCCACATCAAGCAATCTGAAGGTGGTTCTAACGCCACCACACCAAGAAAATCCTTGGTGCAAATACATTATACACATATAAAATCAAAAATACAAATTTTTTAATTATTGACCGGCTTGTCCTTTTTTTACTAAGATTGAATTTATGAGAAGAATGTTCACATTTTTTATCATATGTCTGTTGTCCCTGAACGCATATGCGGCGCAATATCGTGCAGCCCTGGTCGCGGATATGGATACCGGTCGTGTCCTGTACCAGGAAAATGCAACCGCACTGAATTATCCGGCCAGTCTGACAAAAATAATGACCCTGTATTTAACTTTTGATGCGTTGGAACATGGGCGACTGGCGTTGGATGATTATTTAATTGTTTCAAAATCTGCCGCCAATGCAGAACCTGTAAAACTGGGGCTGACGGCTGGTTCTAAAATCCGGGTTGAAGATGCGATTAAGGCGCTGGCCGTATACAGTGCGAACGATGTTGCGCGTGTTTTGGCCGAAAACCTAAAAGGTGGCCAGGAAGAATCTTTTGCCGACTTAATGACGCGTGTTGCGCGTGAAATTGGTCTGACCAACACTAATTTTGAAAATTCATCTGGTCTGCCAAATGATGACCACCTGTCAACTGCGCGCGATATTGCGTTGCTGTCAATGGCCGTGTACAAGCATTTTCCACAATACTGGCATTTCTTTGGTATCAAGTCATGGACATATAACGGTAAAACATATACTAACGGTAATCGCCTGTTGTCATCGTTTAAGGGCTGTGATGGAATGAAAACCGGGTACACGAAAAAGTCCAAGTATTCACTGGTTGCAACCGCGCATCGTGGGGACAATCACCTGATGTCTGTGGTCTTGGGCGCAGAAAACAAAGATGTTCGTGCCAATATTGCTGCACAAATGTTAAATCGTGGTTTTGCAATGTTGGCAAATAACAGCGCGCCAATTGTGAAAAACACATATGTGCCAACGGTCGCAGAAACTGCGCCCGCGCCAACAGCCACACCGACACCTGCGCCCACACCGGCGGTAAACGCAACCGCCCCGGCAACATTTGCGGGGGCATATAACGCGGCAACTGCAAATGCAATGCCGAAATATACAGGCGCATCTGTTGCAAAAAATGCACATGGTGGTACCGGGGTTCAGTTTGGTGCCTTTTCATCTGAATCTGCGGCCCAATCCCAGGTTGCAAATGTAAAAAACAAACTGGGGGCAAATGCGATTGTTGAACCAACAGGTACGGGTCTGTATCGTGTGCGCGTATATGGGCTGGGCGAATCAGATGCGCAAAAATTAAAATCGTCTGCCACTGCAAACGGTATTGACAGTTATGTTTTTCA
>CALARG010000048.1 GCA_937888635.1 uncultured Alphaproteobacteria bacterium | reverse complement strand
TTTTATTCTTTTTCATTATTAAAACTTTCCTTGGGCTAGCGCGTTTTACAAAATGCACAAACACTTTTTTGTGGATGGTTAATGAATATATTACCTTCCACCTTGTTATGAAATTCGCAATGTAATATATTGCATATCGTACCTGTTTTTCTGTTGGGATACATATTGTACGCACACTTGAAACAATTTTTTCCATTTAAAATATTTTTATCACAACGATATTCCAGTATATTTTTTAGTTTGCACTGTGGAATTGTTAAATAAAAATATTCTTGGTTAAACTGCTCTTCTGTGATTCCAGACAACACACGATTATGCAAAGATTCCAAATCCATAATTTACCTTTTTAAGATACAAGGCTGTCACTATAACAAAAACGAACTAAATGTCACGCGAATTATTCTGGGCCTGTTTCAGGTTTTCATGCGCAATTGTGACCGCGGCAAAATATGGCTGAAATCTTTTTGGCATTTGAAATTTTTTCATAATCATACTGATATACATATACTGGGTCACAGTTGGATTTTTTGCCAGTAATTTATTAAAGCCGGCCATATCGTCTGTGCGCATACAATGAACCAATTTTTTTACAATATCTGTTTGGGCACGATTAAGCGAAAGAAAGGTATTACCACGCGACAGCCCCGCCAGGTCAATAATTTTTCCATCTTTGAAGTTATACGGGGAACCATCAGAATAATCTATCCCCTTGGTCAGGTATGCGTAAAGTAATTTTTCATTGGCACGTTCAAAACTGTTGGGACGGTCGCGCGATACAAAATCAGACATTAACCACGAATACTGTTCACCATTATATTCAAATGGTGCACCGATATAGGCCTTGTTAATCAAATTACGTGCACTGCGGTGCATTTTTATCGCACTCAGTTCATCTGAACGCTGATAGTAATTTTGGCGGTTTATTTTTAATGCAAATATTTCGTCGCCTATTTTTATTTTGTAAACAGATGCCATTGTGCCTGAATCAATAAATTCCAGTTTCACATCTTGTCCAAACAATTTTGGTGCGGTCAATTTGATATTTTTTAGATTGCCCTTGGTTTGCTGAACATCTGATAATTTAGTATGCAGTTGCAATGATATATCATTCATAAAATTTATAAACTGATCCGTTGCAGCCCGAATATTCTTGATATCAATATACTTGAATAACTGCGGGGGCAGACTGCCGGTTGGTTCTTGGTTATAAATATTGAACGCCTTCATGATTTATCAGCCTTTACTTTTGACGATGAAAAATTTCATCTTTTACTTTATGTAATAACTGTTCGCGATGTGTTGCAATTTCAAATTTATCACGTACAGGCTGTATATCATATGCTGTTTTGTCTATTATCTTTTTATTCGTCACCTTGGCCGCTTGGTCGCCAAGAATATGATACAGATGTTTTGCAGGACTGAATAAATGCGCATTTTGCCGTGAAAACATCTGTTGTGGGCGACCATCAAAACATGATGTGCGATACCTACCAATGTCCGTGGCCATTGCTGCATTCATAAATAATGTATTAGAATTACCGCGCCACACCCACGCATCACCGTCATCAACTGGGGTGCCTAATAATAACTCATCACAATCCAGTCTGTGCATGGGATAACGATTTTCATATACATAAACTTCATATCGTTCGTATCTGCCTGGCTCAAAAGCATATTTGTCATTCCCCAGAAATTTATGAAACCTGGTTGGATAATAGAAAACGCCGGTCTGGGCAACCTGAATCTGATAATTATCAATCATCAGACTGAATAAATGCGGACCAAATTTACGAAAGTTTTTACCCGAAAAATCATAGTTTGATAATGCGGCAGCCAAACTGGTCAGGAACTGCGCATCACTGCGTTCTGTAGAATTTAATACCGTATTACTTTTAGACATCAGAACCCCTTTTGCATGTTATGTTAGTCATAAAATACGGGGATATCAAATAAAAAAACACGCCCCGCGGGGGGCTGTGTTTTTCTCTCCTCTGTGAGATTTAGACTATCATAAAAAATCACAAATCTTAATAAGAAACTTTACTTAGCGTTGTTTACAGCGGTGCATACAGTTCGCGCCAAACATTTCCCAATATGCCGCGCCACCTAATTTCTTGGGACAATTTTTAGGGTTGCACGCACGCGATTTTTTGGGGTTATATTTACAACTGTGCTGGCGCGTGGGTTCGGTCCACTTAATCTCGTCCCGCAGATAGCGGCATGCAACCTGGAAAAATTCATTTGCAGAAATATGATCCAGACGACCGCGCGATATAAACTGCTCGCTGTATGGGGTTGTTTGCTTGACGATATGCACGGCATAAAAATCATCGCCATGCGTGATATAGACTTCGCCATTTCTGTGATGATATACTTTGATTGCGTTTGGCACATTATAGTATCTGCACAGTGGTGTAATTGGCATCTAAAATCCTTTTTTTTCTTATTCGTGATAATAACAAATCACAAACCACACGCAAGAAAAAAACCGCCCAGACATCGGGCCCCGCAAAATTAAAAATTTCGCGGGCGATACGGGCGGTAGGGGTTAACGTTGCTTTTGTTTTATTTTCTGATCTCTGTTCAGATATTGCAAACGTTCATTTAGTCGCTTTTCTTCGGCCTTTATTTCTTCCAGACGCCAACGAATTCTTGTTGCCTCGTCTGGCACATAGACCCCAGAATCAGGATGATGATCAGGGTTAAAGAAATAACGTATATTACGTGGTTTTCTGTTTATCATAGATAAATCCTTGGTTTTTAGTTGTTAATAATAATTGTAAAAAAA
>CALARG010000047.1 GCA_937888635.1 uncultured Alphaproteobacteria bacterium | reverse complement strand
ACTTCTGTCGGCGAAGGTGGCGGTCTGCTGTCTGGCGGGCAAAAACAACGAATCGCAATCGCACGTGCAATATTAAAAGACGCACCAATCCTGTTACTGGATGAAGCGACATCCGCCCTTGACACAGAAAGCGAGAAGTTAATCCAATCGGCCCTGAACGAATTAATGCAGGGGCGCACAACATTTGTTATTGCGCACCGCCTGTCAACAATTCTGGATGCGGACATAATCTGTGTTATCAAAAACGGTGAAATTGTTGAAATGGGCACTGATGCAGAATTATGCAAACTGAATGGTGAATACAAAAAACTGCGCGATATTCAGTTTAAAACAGACAAAAAATAAAAGCACTATCTATGGGGGGATTGTCAGAGGGATAAAACAAGGAATAAATCAAAATGGCACGCAAAAAAAACACACAACTAACCGCAGAAGAAAAAATAGAACAGGCTATTGAAAATTTAAAGTGTTGCATAAACGACCTGACCACTGCGATATCAGAAAAAGTCATTTATGATATTATCCAAAAAAATCTGATGTCCCACCCCCAGGCGCAACCTGCCCCAGCCCAGCCCCAGAAAAAAAGAACATATCGCAAACGCACAATAAACTGGGCAGAAAAATCTGATTTCGCGTTGTACAGCGCATTAAGCAGCCGCAGAAAAGCCGGCAAAGAAATTGAACCTGAATTAGATGCTGAACTGCAGAAAAGATTCCCGACATACGACCCCCAAACACACATTATCACCCGTCGCAGCACCAGAATTACAGATTGGGAAAATGTCACAAACCAGCAATTGCGTACCGCACTAAATAATCGTCGCGTAACCGGCACGCCAATTGAACCTGCGTTATTGTTAGAATTACAAAAGCGTTTTCCAAATTTTGACCCTGTGACCCTGGCAATACCACGCAAGAAAACCGATTGGTCAAAAAAGTCCAAAAAAGCACTGCAAACCGCAATTGCCTATCGTACTTCGCGTGGCTTGGAAATCCCCGCTGAAATAACGGCGGCACTGGCAGAATGCGACGACACAAAAAAGCCATCAAAAAAAACCGATTGGTCACAAACACCTGCTGTAAATCTTCGTGCTGCATATTATCATCGCAAGAAACACAATTTACCAATTGAACCGGAACTAAACGCCGCTTTATCGGCCGCATTCCCTGGATATGATGCCGCAACGCAAAAGTTTACAGGCAAACGCACCCACAAAACCGTTCCCGCCACTGCGAATCAACCAATTGAAAAAACAACAGAACAGGTAATTGCACAAACGATCCCTGAAACAAAATCACAAAATCCAAAAGAAATATCTGTATACATAGAATATGTTAAATCTGACCTGCATGGCGCATACAATAATGTATACCTGAATGGCAAACGGATACTGACCAACCACTATAACACAAATGTAAAATTGTTGTTTGACGGTACATTATTGGCGATTCATGGCATAATAACCGATAATCGCGATTTCCCTAAGAAGCCGATATGGCAAATTTATGATACAGATTTAAAGCCAAGAATATCATTACAGAAACAAAAATTCAGCGGTTACAATATCCATGCTACGAATATTACCGAACGCGACGATGCATTATATCTTAACCTGTCCAATCGTTGCACTGCAATACTCAAGCGCGACCGAACCATCAAAGATGCAGGTCAAAAACGCTTTATTATATCTCAACAAAAAACCAAGTAAAAATCCCCGCATGGGGATTTTTACTATTGCCATCAGCACAAAAATAAAGTATAATTACAACCAAGTATGGTGGGCAGTCTTATATGAAATCATTATTTTTAGTATTTTTATCTATCTTTATTGCGACCCCCGCAATGACGGCAACTGTACAGTTGGTCAGTTCGCAATATGTCAAAGATAACTGCGTCACAAAATCCGGCACATGGGAAGAACAAACAATGACTGGCAACTATACCGTTGATGGTTCATTATCTGTTCCAACGCCACCATTACCACCCGCACAATAAAGGATTCATGCGCCCATTTGGGCGTATTTTTTTACGCCTAAGCACAAAGTCTGCGACACAAAAAAATCCCCCAATCGGGGGATTTTTATTTTTACCACGTCTTTTTAGAACTGGGTACGGAACTTAATCATACCGGTCTGTGATGTATAATCCTTGTGCAAATCCAAATCATACATCAATGTGACCTTCAGACCTTTATAGTCTGCAGTCAAACCGATACCAAATTCACCGCCCAGGCGATCCAGGTTTTCACCCGCAACCTTGTACGATGCGACACCTGGCATATCAATCGTTGCAGCGTCTGCTTCGCTGATAATGTCATATGTCAACGCGGCACGCAATTCTGGGCGCAATTCAATTGCCCAATCATTTTCAATTGCGAATGCGTATTTGATGCCTGCAACACTGGTCAAGAAATCAGTTTTTGTTGCACTGATATCGGCATATGCATCCTGGTCAATATGCAGATAACGCAAGCCGGCTTCGGTTGTGATACCTGTATTGAAATCATATCCACCCATGATTTGTGCGCCATATGAATCAACATCATATACATTGTTTATGTTATATCCGAACACAGACTTTGTTTCGTCATATTCAGCCATATTGTATGTCAATGTCATATTTGCAAACCAGTTGTTTGGTTTATACTGGCCATACAGGAACAGTGTTTTACTGTCAATATCTGTATCGCCACGGCCACTGGAATGAACATCAGAATTATTGAACGCCAAACCACCACCCAGGATGTATTTACCATCAATAATTGTATCCATACCGAACGCAACCCCGCGTGTATATCCATGGAATTGGCCATCCAGTTTAGATTTGTTAAACAACCCATGCATCCAGAAACCATTTTCCTGACTGCTGTCGCCACCGGCACGTCCCATTGCCACAGCACCGGCCATACGCCCACTGGCCAACGACAATACCTGGTTTTGAACAGCAGACGCCAATGCCTGAACCACAGGTTTTTCTTCTGGGTTCAACTTTTTGGCTTCTTGTTCAACCAATGCCTTGTCCCCTGCATTCAATGCCTGTTGTGCCGCCAGTGATATGTGCTGCAATGTTGAATCGTGTGAATTTGCCAAACCTGCAACAACACCCGCCGCCTGGGTTGTCAACCCTGTATCCTGGGCCAGTTGTTCAACAGACTTGGTTTCAACCTTAATAATACCACCATCTAATTCGGTCACATTATATGTGTCACCATATTCTATGGTCTTAAATCCGGCATCTTGTCCACCGAACATATCGTATTCACCAACCGAACCCAACGACAGATGCAATTCTGCAGTATCTGCAACATCCAGATCTTTTGCTGCAATCAGTCGTCCATAAGAACGGTCACTTAATACTGATACCTTGATAATACCATCAATATCCAGATTATCCTGACGAATTGTCGCGTTGCCAACATTCAACACCGCACCTTCTGCCAATGTCAGTGTACCATTACCCAAGATACCACCACCAATTGTTGTTTCACCGCCAGTGATGTTCAGTGTACCAGCATTATAAATATCATTTGCGCCTTTGTTCGCAGTGTTATTTGTAAACGCGTTGGTACCCGACATATTGATGACTGCATCTGCACCATTAAAGATTGCACCACCTTTGTCCGATGCAATATTGTCAGCGAACGTCAAATCCGACAGATTCAACACAGCATGCTTGCCATTATAGTCTTCTGTGCCATCATTGTAAATTGCACCACCATTGGTCGCCTTGTTGCCTACAAACGATGACTTAGCAACATACGCACCACCTTCTACTTCAACACTGTTATAGAAAGTGTTATAAATCGCACCGCCATCAGTTGTCGCTGTATTTTTTACAAACGTGCTATCAACAATATCCAACGTACCATCGTTTCTATTTTTGGAGCCATCTTCATTCTGTGCAACGCGTGTTGCAATCGCACCACCCGCGCTGGCCGAAGTATTTTTTACAAACTGCACTGAATCCAATTGCGCCTGTGCCAATGACCCCAAGAACAATGCACCTGCACTGCTGGTCGCATCTGTTGACTTGTTGTTTTCAAACAAAACATTGGTCAAAGTACCCTTGTTAAATAATCCAAAGGCACCTGTTCCCTTGGCTGAATTATTTGTAAACTTTGAATCAGAAACATTAACATTTTTAATTCCTGTCGCTGTGTAAACCGCACCACCATAATCTGCGGTATTGTTATCAAACACAGAATTTGAAATTGTCGTATCTGACCCCGTGGCCAAGAACATTGCCCCACCGACATAAGCATTATTCTTTTCAAAATCAACATTATTCAACACTAATTTTGAATAATTGGCAATCCCGCCACCATACCTTTTGGCACTGTTCACTACAAATTCGGCATCTTCAATATCCAATGTACCTTCATTATAAATTGCGCCACCATCATTACCCGCAGAATTTTCAACAAAATCCGAATCAACGATCGTCAATTTACCGGTATTGTAAATCGCACCACCATTAACACCAGCGGTATTGTATTCGAAATCAGAATCATTAATGGTCATAACGGCCCCAAGTTTTTCTGACGACTTGTCCAATACGCCATCGTTATAGATTGCACCACCCGATTGTCCTGCATGATTGCTAACAAAATCTGCATCAACAGTTACACCGGTTCCATCTTTCAACCCATTATAGAACGTATTGTAAATTGCACCACCACGATATTTGGCCTCATTTAATTCAAAATAACCCTTAATATCTAACTTCGCAATATGATTATTACCATTTTCAGAACGACGTGTTGCAATCGCACCACCATGTGTTCCAGAATAGTTTTCAATAAACTTGGTATCATCATCAATTGTTGTTGTAGACAACGATCCCAACCCCAGGGCACCACCACCCATATAATCAACTGTGTCAATACCATTAACACTAGTATTGTTTCTAAATTCAACCCCTTCACCAATGGTCAAGAAACCATAGTTTCCAATCGCCCCGGCATCATACAACGCACTGTTTTCAGAAAAGGTAGAATTTGTAACAACAACTTCAGTTTGATTGCCACCCAATTTTTCTGGCCAATATGGACTACCACCACCTGCGACAGCAATTGCACCACCAACCTCTGCATTATTATTATGAAACTTTGAATTTGAAATATTTGATGTCTTTGTACCATGCGTAACATACAAATTCGTCAGATTTTGATCAGCTACCGGTGTCTCTTCTGGAGAACGCACATACAAGTTTTCATACGTTTTTCCGACAATGTTCATTGGTTCTGAAATGGCCTGTTCTGTTGATTCAACAAAGCCTTCTGGAACCTCTGCCATTGCCGGCATAATTGCCAATGCTGGCAAAATACTGCAGACTTTTAATAAATCCGCAAAGTGTTTATTATTGGACATAGCCACTCCTTTCTAATTTTAAGATTAAATTCCAAATCCCTATGAATTAATTCGTACCACATTATTTTTAATAATCAATAGAAAAAACATCCTATTTCTACTTGATTTCTTAAAAAAATGCCGCCAAAGAAATTTGACGGTCGGGTGGGTTAAGAAAATCATAAATCAGTAATGACCCCGCCGGCCTTTGGACAACGCCTGTTGTATAACCGACAGCCCCCCGACCATGCGGGGAATGGCATAACAAAAGGCACATCATGTGCCGCAATATTACACCTGCGGATTTGATATGCAACGATTCGCACATCAACTGATTTACGGACTTTCTTACGGTCCCGAAGCCAAATCCCTTTGGTTTCAAAAAAATTATACGCAAAATTTAAAAAAAAATCAAATATATTGATAAACAAAAGTTTAGTTAAGTGATAAGTGGTTAGTGTTAGAAAGAAATTAAAAACTTTCGTCATTCCCGCAAATGCGGAAATCCACTGCGTCGCAGACTTTTTAAATTCAGCCCCTGCGGGGCAATTGATACCCACCTGCGTGGGTATGACGATGTAAGGAACAAAAATAACAGATCATAGCCAACACTAACCACTTACACTAACAACTACCCACTAAAAAAATCCCCCAACAGGGGGGGATTTTTTACATCGCAATATCTTGACATTCTGGACCGATAACCTCGGTATCACATTCTTGGGCATTGCTGGCACCGATGCCAAGGAACCCTTTTTTCTTCTTATTCTTACAACTTAAACTTGTAATTGTCTTACATACATGACAATTTCTGTTTTCACGACTAAACAATGCCGTCGTTTCTGTTGTTGTTCCACTGCCATTTGAACTTTGGAACTTTGATTCAGATTTTCCACCCTGCATCAGTTCTTCGGTTGTCAGGCCTGATCCAACATCGTATGAAATTGCATATGGTGGGGTCAGCGGTGTATCAACATGTGTTGCGCCGATACTGCCACCACTGTTCTGGGCAATCTTTTGACACATATATTGTGCCAAGTCCGCAGATGCATCTTTAGTCGCCTTGGAAATTTCTTCATTCAATTTCTTGTTATAATTATCCTGGGCCTTGCGCAAAGCAGAAATCGCAATCTGCATCTTGACCTGGGTTAACAGATTTGGGAATCGCGCGGTTGTCTTATCACGTTTTTTACCTGTAATCTGTTCTAAATTACGGCCCGTCACACAGAACTGAATCTTTGGATCTTGTTCAATCATTTCAATTGTGCGATTGATTGTACCAACAATATTATTCAATTCTTCTTCAATAGATGCAATGATACCTTCTGCATTTTCAACCTTACCCAGATTCATGGAACGAACCTTAGACAGATACTCTTTAACTCCTAATTCACCTGGCCCCAATATATCATCGTCATCACCGTCAGAATCCTTGGTACGACCTGACGCATTGCCCATCTTAATTGAACCAAATGAAATCATCCCTGTCACACGATATGATGTCCCAACCTTTTGTGAACGGATACTGCCCGAACCCATTGTATCATCGGCGGCGAAACGATTACAATCAGTTGTACTGCCACAGACTTCCTCCATTTTGGCATCAACCAGATTTTGACACTGTTCCATCGCTGCATTATCAATATTCAGATACAATCCCATCAGCATTGAATCCAAATCATCCATTGAAAAGCCTTCATTATTTGCCTTGCAGACAACCAAACTGTCAATCGGACAAATATCATGTATATAGTCGTAGTCCATACCAATACAATTCTGGAAGTTTTCACCACAACGGGTTTCCGCGGTAAAGCAATCTTTTACTTCCTGGGTACATGCATCAACACGCATTGCCGCCAATTTATCTTTTACATAACCCCAGATTAATGGTTCCATGCGTTCACACGGGTCAATTTCAACCTTGCAGAAACTGCGTACCATATCCGGACGCGACAAGCATGCATCCATTGTGTCTTTACCCTTACCGACGATATCGTCCTTGCACGCCTTTTGAATACATTCTGAAATATCTGTCAAACAAGACTGACGGAACTTTGATTCCACATCCAATTCTGCCAACTTTAATGTTGGTGCTGCTTCTTTCAAAAATGCCGGCCAAACCATATCACGAACCGCCACACAATTGGACAATACATTTTCGCAAATAATGCGTTTATTGTTCAAGATTTCCATTGTGGATGGTGTAAATTCATATTTATCAATTGTAACAACCTTGGAACCAGCGGTACTTTTTGCTTCGTTGTTTTGCATATTTTCCATTGCAATGGTTCCAACGCAATTCCCCCAATCTTCACCACAGGCATCTTCGGTTTGCATACACTTTTTAAATTCAACCATACATTGCCCCAGGTCGTATTTATTAGATTCTTCAAACGATTCCTTTAACGCCTGGCGCACATCACCTTCGGCACTGGCAACCGCCATTTCAGCCTGTTGCTTTTTTTCTGCCAAACTGTTTTCATACCCCTTGCAGTCCGATGTAATACGGCGCGAATACATATTTTCAATCAACGCAATATCGCCCGCACATTCTTCTGGAACCTGTTCCATACACATTTCCTTGGCTGCAGAATACAGTGCCCCACCCTTTAACGATGAAAAATCAATTACAGATTCTTCTTCCTCGTCCTCTTCTTCATCGTACAGGGTATCCCACAGGGCCAACATATCCTTTTTCTTATCCTTGCCGATATCTTCAATTTCTTTCAGATTTCCGTCTTCGTCATATTCACGCGTTCCCGTGAACACGATGTCGGCATTTGCCCCCAATTTGACCTTTTCAACCTCTACCGTTGAAATGCGTTCTGCTTCGGCCAACAATTCTTTGATTTCATTAAACTGCTTGTCATATTCAATACTTAAATCACTGCATGCACATGTACCACCACTGTCATTATCAGTAATACAAAACTGGTCCATACAACTGTAGTAAATGTCATAACATTCCTGGTCATACAGGCCTTTGGCTTCTGTCTTGGTACTGACCTTGGTTCCTTTTTGAATTGCCGCCTGCTTTTTCGGCGCAGTCGTTTTTTTGGTCAATGCAAACGCATCGTGCCCTGGCATAAATGCCACGGCACAAACAATACAAGACAACAGTGATATTTTTTTCATAACTCTCTCCACCCCAAAAAATTACATATTTACATCTTCACAGGATTCAATTTCCTGACAGTATTCTTTTTCATCTGCAGCACTGCCACCCAAGATAGCGCCACCAATACCACCAATCAAGCCACCAATCGCAGTCCCCCAGCCCGGTGTAACCATTGTTCCTGCGGCCGCACCTGCTGATATACCACCTGCTGCGCCCTTGGCAATTCCTGCGCCCTTGGATTCACCACCAACCTCGCAAACCTGTTGCATACGGCAGATGTGGCAATTACGCAATGATGGTTCAAACGAAACGCTGCGGATATAACTATAATTCTTCTTACCCTCTTCCGGCGTTTCCACCTTATAGGTGTTATAGCAATTTTGTTCTGCTTCTTCTAAATCTTGCTTACGTGATAATTCTGCAATCTTGTCTTCCAGTTCACGCATTGCACGATTTTCAGCACCAATTTCTGCAATGATTTTTGCTGTATTGAACACATTGCTGCCCAGACTCTTGCGGCCGGCCGGTTTCTGGGCATCTTGACACGCTGTAATTGTCATATCCTGTTCAAACTGCTTAAAGAATTCATCAACACGCGCCTTGGCGTTATTACGCACCTGAACACGCAATGCTGCAAAGTCCTTTTCTTCTTCTGGCAATTCCTGCAATGACATTACCGTATCATCAGAAGGCAAGCACGCCATATCTGTACCACATGTCCGACCCAACTGTTCACTAAAGTGGTTAATACAACCCTGCATCATCTGATAATCCATCTGCAAAACCGCCGCAGATACGATAACATCAAATTGCGTTTCGTTCTGACACGATGGGAACATATCCTGTGGACACATTGCAATAATTTCAGCCGGTTTTTTACCAACACATTCTGGGGAGGTAAAGTTTTCACCACAACGTTCACGCAAACATGCATCAACATCATTCTGACAGAATTGAGTACGCAGATAGCCCAACTTGCCATTAACCACCGACTTTAATCCCGGAATCATTTCATCACACTCATCAATAATCGGACAAATACCCGCCGCCACATTAACATCTGTCAAACATGCAGAATTTGTTGATGTTGAACAACCATCTTCCAAACACAACTGAATCTGAGCCAAACATGTCTGACGACGATACTTATCTGCGTATTTAGCAGCCTCAACCAAGATATATTCTGCTTCTTCCGCCCAATCTTTTAAAACATCGTTCTTAACCGCCATACACTGATCCAAGACATTTTCACAGGCATTTGCACGGCGTCCTAACAAATCTACATCCAAACAGTTTTCAAAGTTTGCACCACATCCACCCTTATCCGCGATACAAGAACGATACGCCAGCAAACATTCACCACGATTATAACGATTGGTTGTATCCAACATCTCTAATCGCGCCTGACGAACAGCAGCCTCTGCGGTACGCTTATTCGCCTGGGCATTTAACTTTTGATCGGCCAGATAAGAACTAAAAGATTTACAGTCTGCCACAACCTGACGCGTATACAGCATTTCTTCCATTTCTGCATTTTTACCACAGGACTCTAACTCAGCCGCACAATATTCGGCCGCCATATAATACAAGCCATCCCCAATATCCGCATCCGCATCCAGCGCACCTTCTTCTTCGCCACCCGAATCACTATTCAACCATTCTGAAAAACTCAATCCCGATACACGCGAACTTTTCTTTGCGGCTTCACTCTCACCAAAGACCAAACGCGCCTTGGCACCCAACTGTTCGCGTTCCACCCCTTCGGTGTACAATTTATCTGCTTCTTCTTGGATTTTCTGAATTTCTTTAATTAAACTTTTTGATTTGTTTATATTAGAAGAACAGGCACAACGATACCCTTCGGATTCATCTAACAAGCAAAATTCATCCATACATTCACGATAGGCTTCGCGACATTCCTTACTGCCTGCCGGTTTAGAATCCACAACCTTGTCATCTTCGTCATCGCCACCTTCATCAACAAAGTCATCGCCGGCACCATCATCAGAACCTGCGCCATCATCTGGCACAAAATCCTCTTCTTCTTCCGAATCGTTTTTATCACCAGAATCCGATGGCGTATTAACAGACTTATTCCCTGATATTTTCGTCACCATTGTCGGCATACGCTGTCCGGCGGCTGCAACACGATTAACGCCAACACGGGCACTGTCACTGCGCGCCGCGCCATCTGCCACAAATGGGACTAATGTTAGCAAGACTGCCAAAATTCTAATTTTCATCGGACTCCACTCCCTGTCATAATTATGACTCATTTTATCAAAACTTTTCCCCAATCGCAAGCAGATAAAAACGACTTGCTTTTTCTAACAACATAAATTATCATAGTTGCCATTAAAAAACAAACTTAAAACAGGAATAAAACCATGGCAAAAGATGATGTAATCGTTTTCACAGGCACCGTAGAAGACAAATTGCCAAATACCATGTTCCGTGTAAAACTGGAAAACGGGCACGAAATTTTGGCAACTGTTTGTGGCAAAATGCGCAAAGCGCGCATTTGGGTAAATGTTGGCGAACGTGTTCGTGTTGAAATGACACCATACGATTTAGACAAGGGACGCATCACATTTGTTGAACGCAATCGTCCCACAACAGAAAACGCAAATTAAAATCCGCATTGGCGGATTTTTTATTGCAATAAAACTTGTTTATTTTTCCCTTTTTTGATAAAATCTATCCATACTAATTAACGGATGAGAAAGGTTTGTATATTCATTGCGACGCTTATCGCCGCTGTTGGCATTGCCAATGGCGCTGTTCGTGACGAAAAAACCATTTCACGCACTGCACAAAAAAGTATTGTTTCGCGCAAATCAGAACCCGCCACATCTGCACGCACTGCATCAAAAAAAACCGTCGCACGCACCACTGCCGCCACCACGCAAAAGCGTACAAACGCGCGCGTTCAATCACGCACCGCCATACCCGGGCGCACCGCACGCACTGCAACGGTATCACGCACCGCAACCACCACACCCCGCACCCCCAACAGAACAAACAACGCCATTCGTAACACAACACGCACCGCGCGCGCTGCAACCACACCACAGGCAGGCCAATCTAATTTATTTGACCCAGACTATAACACATGCCGCGACGCATATTTTACATGCATGGATCAATTTTGTGCAACTGCAAACGACACATATCGTCGTTGTATATGCTCGTCTAAATTAAGCCAGGTTCAGGCCCGCGAACGCGCCCTGGGCCAGACCGCTGATCAATTAAATGATTTTAAAAATTTAAATCTAGATGTCATTAATAAAACCGCCGACGAAGTGACCGCAATGCTATCCGCAACCGCCGGCGAACAGGCCCAGGCAACCGCACGCGACAAATCAAACAGCGCGAAACAATTGGCCGGCATCAGCGAAGTTTTATCAAAAAGCAAAAGCCAATCTTTATCCACCCAGGGCACACTGGACATCGCCGGAAACATAGATGCGATATGGTCAACATCTGACCTGGCCGGCGGGGCAAACATCGCCAACCTGACCGGCGAAGCGCTTTATAACGCTGTACACGCCCAATGCTCTGAAATGGTTATTGATAAATGCAATTCCAGCGCGCTTCAAAACATGGTGACCACCGCATACGGCATGTATATTGAAAACGATTGTTCTGCATTGCTAAACACACTGGACACACAAAAAAAAGGTGCCGACACATCCATCCGCCAAACAGAACGTGAAATGCAATTAGCGCGCCTGGAAAATTACAAGGCCCACAATTCCACCGCAATAAATGAATGTATCGCCCAGGTTCGCGCCGATATTACTGCAGATACTGCCTGTGGTCCAGACTATGTACACTGCCTGGATGTGACTGGTCTGTACCTAAATCGCGAAACAGGCGCACCAATTTACACCCCCAGTTTTTATCAGCTTGAAACAATGATATCATTGTCTGGTGACACATTAACAAATCAGTCAAACCGTATGTTGGTTGCAGAATTGAATCGCAAACGCGCTTATGCCGAACGTGGTTTGGATACATGTCGCGATATTGCGGACGCCGTGTGGGACGAATTCATGCGCCAGGCTATATCTGAAATATACCAAGGTCAACAAGAACGCGTTCGCCAGGTAAAAAACGAATGTTTAGAGGTTGTAAACAAATGCTATGATGAAAAAAACCAATCATTAAAGGACTTCAGCAATGTCAAAGAACAATTATTATTGGGACAACGCATAGAACTGTCTGAAAAAATGTGTCAGGAAAAATTAGATGCCTGCAGCAATTTGTACGGCGGTGGACCTGACGGTATGCGAGAGTTGCTAATTGCTATGCATAATATAACAAATCAAACAATATCTAACCAATGTTTGACGACATTGCGTGAATATGTCCATGAATTTTGCGCAGTACCTGGCAACGACACATTACACAAATACCCATTTGCATGCCGCGTTTACAACCCTGGCGATGCAAAATACGCTTCAATCCAAATTTGCAATGCGGCAACATCGGACGGTAAAATTGACAATACAATTTTAAACACCCCCCAAATACAGAATAACGGTTATTCCTGCGAAAAAATTTATATATCTTGCAATGCCGGTTATTTCCTTATGGGCGGCAAATGCTATCAATGTCCAGACGGCCACAATTGCGTCCCAGGCACAACATACGAAGAGCTAATTAGCAACTCTGCAAAATGCGGTGACACATACATCGGCAGTTTGTACCACAAGGTTGCCCGCTATGCATCCCAGGCATGTATCCGCCCATCCGAGGCCAGCAAGCCCCTGCCCCCAACGGTATTACAAGACATCAATACCGTCATGGACGAGATACGTCACGAAATGGCCACAGAATTGGCCACCGAATGCCAACGTCTGGGCGGTACATGGTACGACACGATTTGGCAAGACACTAACACCGACGCCAAACACGATACACAAAACCATTGGCTGCATAAAAAATTCTATGATGACACCGCCGCCAATACCGACTGGGGCTATTGTGGCACAGACGATGAAACAGCAGCACAAACAAATATGACTGATACAAGTAACGACAATACCAACAACAACACAGAACAACCAACAAAATACACATTAACCCTAAAAAACAATAATTATTGGTCAATGCCGAACAGTACTGGTCAAACAATTCTATATGGTTGCAAGGAGGCAACCCCTGCCGAAACAAAATTAACAGTTACCAATGGCACCACTCCGCCCACACTGACCAGCGACCAAATTCCGAGATGCATAACGTCAAATGCAAGTGGTAAAACATGCACTTTCTTGGGCTACACAACAGAAGACTGTATGGGAAACACATACTACACAAAAGAAACACCAAACAAATACATTTTTGAGCTAACAAATACAAACACAACCATAGAAGCTTGCTGGGAATGCAAATAAAAAACGCAGTCTTGCGCTGTGGAGAAAATTTTGATAAAATAAAAAAAGAAAGACAGGAAAGACAGAATGAAAAAATTACTTTTATTATATGCATTATTTATAACATTCGGCGCAAATGCGGCAACCCCATGGTGGTTACAACCAACGGTATGTCGCCTGAATCCAACCAATTGCTATGCTGCAATGGGGGCCGGGTTTGATTCTGAAATGTGGGACGCGTCCGCTAATTGTTGGGGACTGAAACTTATCTGTCCCGACGCATTAACACCACCATCTGCAATTCCTGTTGCAATGGGACGCAACGAGATTAAGAAAGGGACAAAAATCAATCCCGACTATGATACCGACATCCTGTCACTGGATGGCGAATGTTTTGGCCGTCGCAAAACCAACAATGGCGGTGCAATGGTATCTGTTAATGGCAAATATGTAAATGTATATTGCCCTGGCATATTAAATAATCCAGATGAAGTCCTGGAAAATGGCGAAATAATGCACAACGCCCAACCGACATGCGCAACCCTGGCCAAAAATGGATATGTTGCGGTTGAAAATGGCGACTGCTATGGCAAATATTATGACAGCGCAGATTATTTTATTGAATGTGGCACAGAATTATTGCCAAAACGTTTAATTGTCTTAAATGGCGCAGATTACAACGCCCCGGCGTATGGCACCCCCGCCACAATGGACGAAGCGCGCAAAAAGTTTGACATAATGTATACAACATCTAAAAGTCAACACGACAAATATTTCCAAGACTAACCTTACCCCCGATTGGGGGTATTTTTATAAAATAAAAAAGACTTGATTTTTGCTAAAAAAATGTCATAATCCGCAATGTTCCTGCTGATAACAATGGTGTTATCGGCTGACCAAAGTGATTAGAACGATATAGATGCGCAGTTTTTGTGTCGGGCGTGTATATGACATACATAACCAGAGCAAAAACAAGCAGATATACCGTTATAACCAGTTTAAAAACCATAGGAAAATAAAATGGCTTACTACGAAAGCGTCTTGGTTTTTCGCCAGGACCTGACCGAACCGCAGGTAAAAGAAAAAGCGGCAAAATATGCAGAAATCATCAAGGAATTGGGCGGTGATGTCAAGGCAACAGAATTCTGGGGCTTGAAAAATTTGGCATACATCATCCGTAAGAATCGCAAGGCACACTATGTTATGTTGAACATTGAATTGCCTGGCAATCAGATTACGGAATTGGAACGTCGCAGCCGCATTGACGAAGACGTTATCCGTTTCTTGAACGTTCGTGTTGATGAATTGTCATCTACACCTTCTATCATGATGAAAAAGAACACCGAGGAGGCAGAATAATGGCAGTTCGTGCAGCAATTTATCGTAAAAAATCAAACCCTTTAAAGGGCAAGGTTATTGATTATAAAGATATCAAGACATTGTCACATTATATCACAGAACGTGGTAAAATCGTGCCAAGTCGTATCAGTGGTGTTTCCCAGAAAGATCAACGTGCATTGGCAACTGCCATCAAACGCGCACGTCATTTGGGTCTGATGCCATTCGTTCGCAACAATTTGGGTTAATCCCTAACTTATAAAACAAAGTAAGGACAGATTATGAAAGTTATCTTAACAGAAAAAATCACAAAATTGGGCAATATCGGCGACACAGTTGAAGTTAAAACAGGCTATGCACGCAATTACCTGTTGCCAAACGGCAAGGCAATGCGCTTTACCCGTGAAAATGTTGCCTTGTTTGAAGCGAAAAAGGCAGAATTGACCGCCCGCCAAGAAGCAGCGAAAAAATCTGCAGAATCAAATGTTGACGCAGTCAAAAACGCAAAATTCTATATGATTCGCCAGGCTGGTGACACAGGCCAATTGTATGGTTCTGTATCAACACGTGACATTGCACGCATGTTAAAAGAAATTGCAAATGTTGCGGTTGAATCTGCCCAGGTTATGTTGGGCGCACCAATTAAATCTGTTGGTGTATTTGATACACAAATCGCATTACACCCAGATGTAATCGTTCCTGTTAAAATCTATGTGGCCCAGTCACAAGATGAAATTGAAGCATTGGTTGCAGGTAAATCTTTGACATTCGGCAGCAAGAAAGTTGAAGAAGTTGAAGAAGCACCAGTTGCCGAAACAACAGAAACAACAGAATCTGCTGCGGTTGTTGCAGAACCTGCCACAACAGACGCAGAATAATATTTCTGCTCGCAATTCAAATCCCCCAACCGGGGGATTTTTTTTAGCCCCTTTACTTAAGTGCAGAAAAAAGGAACCGTCATACCGGGACATCGCCCCGGTGTCCATTGTAAATATGCATAAAAATCAACGCTTCTCTTCTCGTCATACCGGCGCAGACCGGTATCCATTGTAATAATAAAGGCACGATAAACACAATGGACCCCGACCTTCGTCGGGGTGACGACTTTTTACCGACGCTGACACCACCCACCGTCATACCGGCGTAGGCCGGTATCCATTGTAAAATACATCACTCTGTTAAATATCCAGATTCAGTTAATATCTTATTATACAGATCATGCCATTCTGGATTAAAGTCTATTATCATTTTTAATTTCCAAGCACGCTTCCACTCTTTCATTTGCCGTTCACGCAAAACCATATTTTCCAAACGATCATGCCATTCATAATACACCAGTTTATCAATCCCATATTTTGAAGTAAAACCTGGAATCTGACGATTTTTATGTTGCCATGTACGCCCAAGTAAATCACTGGTAGACCCAATATATAGCGCGCCCATTTTTTTATTTGTTAAAATATATACCCAACCACCTGATTTCATATTTCTTATTCTATTAATTTTATATTTTTACACAAGGGAAAAAATCCTTATATATCACCGTCATACCGGCGTAGGCCGGTATCCATTGTAATCATAAAACACAGTGCCCACCGACCTTCGCAGGCGTGACGTCTTTTACCAACACTGGCCACTTACACTAATCAGCAGTAAAAAATCCCCCGATTGGGGGATTGGTCAGAATTGAATATCATTACACTTTTCAACTGGGTCACCCCATGCCTTGCAATAACGCGAACCAAATACTGGTTTTTTTGTACTGGTACACTGTTGGGAACGGGTGCAGCGCTGACAAATCAATGTATCCCATTTATAGGTTGATGTATTTGTTTCCTTGTAATTCCATTGATTCAACTGATACGATCCCATCATCTGCAACTGACTTTCTGCATCACTCCCCTGCTTAATTTTCCCTTCACTTGCAGACCCAAGCGCAAGACCTGCAATCGCGGTTCCTGCAATCGCAGAGGTTGCAGCAATAGACGCAGCCAAAGACATCCCCCCAGTAAATGGTGTCGCAACAATACCCAAAGCAACCGCACCACCAATCGCCGCAACACTCATAATCTGTCCAAGTATACCGCCTGACGGTGCCGGCGATTTTGGCAACGATGATGCCTTGGCAAAATTAATACATGCAACACGACCATGTTCACGACGCACATCCTTGGCATTTTCACCCTGAATTTCCGCCAAACGTGTACCAATGGTCACATAATCTTGCATCATCTTTTCATAACGTTCATCATATTCTTTGTAATAATTATCCTTGGCCTTTTTCAATGCGGCATTTGCAATAATCATACGCATTTGCTTGGTCAATTCTGGGAAACGTGCGGCCTCGGCGCTTTTTTCGCCAATCTTGGTCCGGGTTGTTGTCCCCGCCTTGACATTTTTACCCTTAACCGACACCTTCATCCCCTGAACCTCACGTCCGGTCATACAGTATTGAACGGTTGGGTCCGCCTCTATCATTTTGATGGCCGAATTCACAGAATTCTGCAAACTCTCTAATTCTGAAATAATTTTCTTTTTATCATCTGCACTCATTTTGGGATCATTTTCAATATCTGATTTATAGGCAGGTTCAAGCACCAACAGACCATCGTCACCAACATCAACATTTTCCCAATATATAACTCCGCTAATCGCCCCCATAAACGGCTTTACTGGCCCCAAGGTAGTACTTGTCGTACCCGACAAACCATCAATACGTCCCAATTCCTCATCAGTAATCATCTCAATATTTGCACGACACCCCTTCATCTCAAAGCCCTGACCATCAGCTGTCATACCATATTCACAAACCTTATAATCTAGTGTACGCGAACCAACGCCATCGTCAATCGCCAACGCATTACAATCGGTTGTATCACCACAAACTTTAATCATAGCTTCATCAGCAGCGTTTTGGCATTCTGTGAGGAAATTATTATCAATTGTGAGCATAATTCCCTGCACCATATTTGCCAATTCTTCATAAACTGCATCGCCGCGAATATCATTTTCGCCATAAACCTTTTGACAGCCTGTTAATTTATCATACGGACACATACGAATAATAGAATCGGTATCCAGCCCGATACATTGAGTATAATCTTCGCCACATCTGTCTTTTGATTGCAGACATTCTTTGACCTCTGCGGTACATGCATTAACACGCATAGCGGCCAATCTTGCGACCACGAAATCCCAAATATTAGATTCTGCCGCTTTACTTTCACTGGACGCATCAATACCACAGTTATTCAGCGGAATCTTACATACATTTAACATGGTACCTGGTCTGGACAAACACATATCATAAGAACCATCTTTGTCATCTGGGTCCATATTGTCTTTACATGCCTTTTGGAAACAAGCGGAGATATTACCGATACAATCTTGTCTTGCTTTGTCTTCTGCGATAAGTTCAGCGCTTTTGACCTGAGGAGCAACTTCTTTCAAGAAAGTATCCCAGACCTGGTCAGCGACCGCGACACAAGAGCGCGTGACAGATTCACACAGCGGCTTTTTACTCATCAGCATATCATAAGTAGAAGCCGAGATTTCTATATTTGTGATTACACCTTTGATTTGATAAGTCTTGGCCTGTTTAGATGTTGATTTGCGTGTTGATGTACTGTCCATCGCACTCATCACTGCGCAAGACGAGAAATCATCCCCGCAACCACCCGTTGTCTGCATACACTTTTTAAATTCAACAGTACACTGCCCCAGGTCATACTTATTTGCAGTCTGCAATTGTTCCAATGCCGCTTCGCGCAGGGCACGTTCCGCCGTCTGCAATTTTTGTGCACTGGCATTTTTTTGTTGTTTCAGGCTGTTTTCATATGCAGAACAATCTGATTTAATGCGTTGTGCATACATCATTTGCAGCATACTAATATCGCTTTTGCATTCTGGAATCTGGGCAACACAAATTTCGGCGGCTGCACGATGCAATGCATCACCTTCTTTTCCATCAACAGGCGATGCATCAATTGCGCCAAACAAACTCTCTTCATCGTCATCCGCATCAATTGGCGTATCCCACGCAGATAAATCTAATGCCTTGCGCACTTTCTTCTTAGGATCTACATTTTCTTCTTTTTTCAAGAACTCATCCGCCGCCGCATTCGCCGCCGCAATTGCATCGTTGGCAAACATGCCCATTTCAATCTTTTCAACACCAAATGTTGCCATCTGATAAGACTGTTGATCCAATTTTTCAATTTCTGCCAAAACAGCATTCAGTTCTTTCACCCGATTGCTGCACATACAACGCCCACCACTGGCATTATCAATCATACAAAATGAATCCATACAGCCATCATACTTTGCCTGGCAATCACCATCAACGGTCACATTTTTAGCCGCACTGGTAATTTTTGTGCCTGAACTAATAACCTTTTGTTTGGTCGCTGCACGCGCTGCGACCGTTGGTTTTGTTGGCGTAGTTGTTGCCGCCCGACCACGATTTACCGTTTTTGCACCGGTTGTCGCCACGCCCGCTGTTCCAACACCACCCGTCGCCGGGGCAGTACGCGCCGCACGCGCAGATACAGGCTTTATCGGCGCACCCGATGGTTGCTGTCCACCGCCGCGCGCATTTTGCCGTGGTGCCGCCATTGCATCGCACAAAAACAATGAAATTATTATCGGTAAAAACGCAAGTTTTCTCATAATCTTCCCTTCTAATTTATACAATTATAGCATGATGAGAAAATAAATAAAAGCAAAAATGCAGCCAAATTTAAAAACACACAAAAAATTTTATATATTGCAGACAATAACTTTGAATGATATATTCTACATGTCCAATAGAATAACAACCAAAGGGATTTTATAATGTTATTACAGGGTAAAAAGATTTTAATTACCGGCGTTGCAAACGACTGGTCTATGGCATGGGCAATTGCAAAGCGCGCCGCCGCCGAAGGTGCAGAAATCGCAATGCCATACGCGATGCCTGCACTGGAAAAACGCGTTCGCCCATTGGCAGAATCAATCGGCGCAAAATTCGTCCAGGAATGCAATGTTCAAAACGATGAACAAATGGACGACCTGTTTAATAAAATTCAGGCCGAATGGGGACACATTGACTGCATGTTGCACGCGATTGCATTCTCAGATAAAAACGAATTAACCGGTCGCTATGCCGACACAACGCGCGAAAATTTTAAAAACACAATGGACATTTCCGTATATTCATTGGTTGACCTGACGCGTCGCGCATCAAAGTTAATGACCAACGGGGGCAGTATTGTCACCTTGACCTATTACGGTGGTGAAAAGTCTGTACCAAACTATAATGTTATGGGCGTTGCAAAATCTGCCCTGGACAGCAGTGTTCGCTATCTGGCATCAGACCTGGGACGCGACAACATTCGCATTAACGCAATCAGCGCAGGCCCAATTATGACACTGGCATCCAGTGGCGTTGGCGGATTCAAGGCAATGTTGCGCCTGAACGCCGAAACAACCCCACTGCGTCGTAACATGACACTGGACGATGTATCTGGTGCAGCCATGTATTTATTCAGCGAACTGTCTGCCGGTGTAACAGGCGAAATTCATCATGTTGACTGTGGTTATTCAACAACCGGCATGATACCAAATGAATTAAAAGATATATTGCTGAAAAATCTGGACTAAGAAAATATCCCACCAAATGGTGGGATATTTTTTATTTTACCTTTTGACGCAAAAGATTAATCCGGGCTGCAATCTGTTCTTGGCTGACCCATGATGTTTGCCCCATCAACATATCCGTAAACTCTCTGGGGCGGCCATCTTTTCTGGTCGCAGCAAAAGGAACACGCAAAACCGGCGTACGATCATAATAATAGCGTGACATATGCCTGTGCGACTTCAAACCATTACTGCGCAAAATGTATTTAATCAGCGGAAAATCTTCTTCATTTTTTGGAAATACATATAAATAACTTTTTCCATTATTTGCCTTAATATAAAATACATCACGCAAAACAACACTGCGCAACACTGCCGCATCCAATTTTGGATTATCACTGACCGGCACAGGAAATGTTGGCAATAAATCTTTTACATATTCTATAACTGTACTAAAACTCAACTTCATTAAATCACCTTTTTGCGGTGCAATTATATAATAAAAATAACACAATGCAATACAAAACCGGGCATTTTGCCCGGCCGATTAAATACCCAATCTGTGATTCAGTTTTAGCATAAATATAGACTCGTTCCCAAATTCATCTGTATGATTTGGGTTTACACGATATATAAACCCAAATGCCCCATCTGTAAATTCACCAAATTTATGACGATACGCCCCTGAAAAGCGCACTTCACGCATATCTGCATCCAATGCCAAATCCGCAACATGTGTATCAATAACATTTAACCGATAATTATTATCAGATGTTTCCACGACATCATATTCTGCATGCGCATACTGCAACGCACCATCCGTTATCGCCAACGGCATTGCAACAGAAAATTCAAACGCACCAATATCTGCACCCAATGCAAATGCATTTGAATAAATATCAGACATACCCAAAACAAAGTCCCCCGCCACATCAGAATGCGTTCTGGCAAAAGTGGCACGCGCCATCAAATTAAATTTATCCGCCACATCATACTTTGCCACCAGGTCAACATACGCGGTATCACCCGCCCCCAGATTTAGCAAGCCATCAGTATACGCCCCCAGCAAAGTATTATTTTCATGCGCAAATCCAACCGAGGCTGTAATATCAAACGCACCACCTGACCACGCAACATGCGATTGCCCACCCTGCATCAACCCCAACTTTGCGGGCATATACTGCGCCGATATCGTCGGATCATTTTCCAACAGGCCTTCGTCCGTAATCGCACCTGAAAAAGCGCGCGCACCAAATGACCAATTCCCCATATTATATTCTATATCAGACACAATCGCGTTCGTCGCCAACCCCAGAACCGGATTTGCACGTCCATCAAAGCGCGACGCGCCATCGGTCAAATAACGCTGATACGATGCACCAAAATTCCACGCCCCATCTGTATATCCCAACCGCAAATTATCCAATCCGCCCAGCCCATCATCATACCCCCGATTTGACAGCGACATTGAAAAATCAATATTTCCAATACGCCGCACCGGCGCATCGCCACGCACAGTCTTAAAGTCACCCAGAACATCGCCCATATACAATGCCCGACGATTTGTCGCACCAACTGCAAAACTGTTTTCCCACACGCGTGGCAACGCCATCTTACCATCTGCACTTTCTAACACATCAAAGAACGGCGCACGAATTGTTGCCCCACGCAAATTTAACACAGACGACGGACGAAATACCGTATCTGTCGCCGCACGCCAATATGCATTACCATTTGCAGAAACAATTCTGTTCCCATCATAGAAATATATTGACCGCCCTGGCGTCATCGCGCGTTCCAAATTAATCATCCCATAACCATAAACTTCGGCAAAGGCATCCAGATACTGGGCTGGGGTCAAAGAACTGGCATAATATTCCGGTGGCAACGAATACATAGACTGCAAATACCCGGCCAAAGTTTCAGGCGTAAACGCATTACCCGCCGCATCTGTTCCCAGCAAATATCCATCTGCCGTCAACGCCATCAGCATAAATATCTGGGGATTTGACATATAATCAAACGCCCCCTTTAATGCTGCAACCGCACCTGCTGCACTGGCCGTGGCCATTTCTGTTGTTGGACCTGCCGCAGCAAAGCACCATGGATCAATTCCATTTACACCAACACCCGTGACCCCACATTTACGTGAAGAATAAACAATATCATCGGTAATTTTAGATGTTCCTTTTGTATCCGTCCAAAAAGACAAATATAATGGACCAAAACTGGTGCCCGTGCCATCGCCATATTCGCCAATAGAATCTGCAGCATCTGTTCCCTTGTTCGGCGAATGTTGTACTGCAACAACCGTCATAAACATATGATTTAAATTATCGTCATACAATGCGGGTGCATAGTTTTCAAATGTCGCATCCAGCGCGGACAGTGACTTGCCCGCACCCGAACCATACTCAAATTCACCGGCCGGCATCACCAATATCGGATTTCCTGTACTGTAACTGTTGAACATCATATTTGCATACGCCCCCTGACCGGTCAGGTCAGATGCATTTCTGTCATATGATAAGTTGATTTGATTTACAAATGTCTCTATCCCCGAATTATCATTCAACGCCACCAGCGCAGGCATATCCCTAACCGTCACATAGCCTGTGTTACGCGATGCATCTAATACCGATACATTTGCCAACACATTACTGACCGAACGTGCACGATACAGCGCCTCAAAATTCTTGAAATCAGCATCTTGCAGTTCTTTTTGTGCATATATATTACCAGAATTTACCATATACACCGCATCAATCGTATCACCACCCGATGTATTCACATAATAATAACCATCTGTCCCAACATATATTGCAATATCAGACACATCCGCACAATCTTCCCCGGAACAAACACCCTTTATCAGAGTACTTTTTTCTGGCACACGATATGTTGTCCCATTAATTTCAATTGTTGGATTTACCACACCTGTCCCCGTCACCGCCAAAGACAAATCATATGTCACACCATTCAGTGTTATTGTATCGCCGGCCTCTATCACACCTGATGCGCCACCCGCACCATCGGTCAGTGTTCCAACACTGCCACCTGCGATTGGGTCTGCGATATTTATCCATTCCTGGCCACCACCGGTTCTAAATATCCCCAGACGCCCATTTGGCACAAATCCAAACAAGTCGCCATACGAACGACCACCTGCCGCCCAGCCACCAACAATCTTCCCCAGCGCACTGTCATACGCACTTGCAAACAAATTCAGTGCAGTCCCAGACCCCGAAAAATCAAAATTCGCATGCTCTGCCCCCAATGTGCCATCCGCTGTTGGATTGGCATAATTCAAGTATTTATCAACCAGGTATGTTATCGCCTCAGGCGATGCACTGGCGGCATATGTAATACCATCCCCGCGTCCGGCCGACCCAGTTGGACTGATTCCATTATCCGTCACCAACGACACAGCAACCGGATTGCCCCCACCTGTATCATTACCAACCAACACCGGATTGCGACTGGCGGTATCACGGAAAATAAACTGTCCCATATATTCATTCGCAAACGCAGAATACCCATGCATCATCAACAGGTAATTCTGCAAAGGCACAGTTATCCCATCAACCAGATAGTTATTTGTTGGCTGGACAGTTGGTCTGAAATAATTAAAGTCCAACTCACGAATACCACCTGCACTGGGGTTCCACAACGCCAGGTTATCATAGTAAACCGTACTGCTGGTATTTATCTTGCCATCTGTCCCCAGATATGCAGGACTATACGGCACCGTCAAATACGCAGACACCGACCCACCTGTATCTGTTCCCGGATTATTATTTGGCCGATCGCCACCACTGGAATTTTCATTTTCATTACCCGGATCAAACACATCCGTCAACAGCAACAGTCCACCTACAACAACGGCGGCACCCGCCGCCGCTAAACTAATGGTCTGGGCAGACGACAGTCCGCTGAACAAACCACCACTGCCCTTTTGTTTATTTCGGTTATTATATTGCTTAATCTGTCTATCACACTTTGACGCATCTGCACCATACATCTGCAAAATTTGCGCGGCACGCGTATCGTTATTCATCAATGCCGTACACACAATTGATACACCGGTCGAATCGACAAAGTTCACATTTGCCCCCGAATTAACCAGACTTTGCACCTGTTGCACATCTGCCGCCTTGGCCGCTGCCAACAATTGTGCCGCCATTGTAAATTCATTTGTTGCCGCCATTGACACGAACGGCGCAAAAAACAAAGCAAAAACAAATAATCTGATAAACTTCATCTATATTCTCTCTATATAACAAAATAAATCTTACCATAAGATTATTTTTTCGTCCAGCCAAAAAACAAAAAAATCAGCCCACAATTTGCGGGCTGATATTAGATACATAACGAAAGTATTATCTATACACACGTTGCTTTGTGATAACACGACAGTTTACAACTCTATTTTTTGTTGTTGTAAAGCGAACAATTGTATCTGGTGTCACATTGTATACAGTATTTGCATTACCAACAACAATTGCACCATTGTTCACTGCATGTCCATCCAAAGAAACATCTGTATTACGCGCGCCATTTTCAACAATAACATTACCATTATTGTGCGCACCTGTCATACCGATATTTGCCTGTTGTGCAGACACTGTACCAACATTATTCGCACCACCGACAACGACATTACCATTGTTAACAGACCCATTGTCCAGGCGAATATTTGTATTTGTTGGGGCATTATCAACCAAAACATTACCGTTATTATAAGACCCATCTAATCTGACATTTGCTGTACGCGCTTCTGTCCCTGCACAGCAATTACGATTTTCAGTCTGCGGTTTTGCAACAACATAAACAGTATCGCGTTTTACCGGCGTGGCTGGGCGTCTTGAACTATTACGTGGCTTTCTGCGTGGCTGTGTTTTTTTCTTAGAATTTGCACAATCATCTAATGCAACAATCAAAGAATCATTATCTGCGCGCAATTCACGCACCTGACCATTTAATGTATTTACAGAATCCTTTAACACACGAATAGTATCGCTTTTGCGTACATTATCTGCACCCAAATCACGATTAACATTCAACAGGCTGTCCATTCTGCTTGCAGCTATATCCATTTTTTTACTTGCATCAACCAACTGGTTTTGCGCCTTAACCTTTTCTGCAGATTCTTCATTTTTACCATCACACTGCACAACACCAAATGCCAACAAAGCCACAACTACAACACCTGCTGGAACATGAATAAACAACCATTTTTTATCAAAACGTGCCATTTTTTACCCTTTTTGTTTTGTTTTTACAACCCTAATATAGACAAACTAAAGCATTTTGTCAACTAAAAAGTTTTTTATTCTTCTTTTACTTTTCACTTTGCACTTTATAATGATTTTTGTTATAATTCTTGGCAAGAGAGAAAATGAAAACACAAATATTATTTTTATTATCCGCTATACTGCTATGCACGAACGCGCATGCAGTTGCAAAATGTTCACGTGCCAATCTGACGCGTTGCCTGGATTCGGTATGTGCGATTAACATATCTTCAAACCCATCTGCGCGTTGTCAGTACTGTGGTACATCAACTGCTGGCACACCACCATCTGCGAAAAAGGGTATGAAAAGCATATCGGTTGGCACATCTGCAAAATACAACCTGACTGAAAAGGAATTAAAAAAGGCCCCAGATGAACCTGGCGAACGCTATGCGTGGGCAACCGCACAATGTATGAAAAAGGTTGCAGGCTGCACCACAGACGATGTTTCTGATGTATACGACAAATTAATTGAACAGTCTTGTACCGCCGCGGGCGTATCTGCGAAACTGGACAAAACCTTGGACAAGGTTGCAAAAAAGAAAACCAAGGCCGCCTGTAAATCTGACATCAGCGCATGTATCCTGGCCGACAAAGCATGTACGGCTGACTATCGCAATTGTTCTGAAAATGCAGACTTTGACAAATTCTTTTCTAACTGCAGCGTTGAATTTAACGGCTGTGACGATTACCTGGCCGAAATTCGTGACACATTGATTACTGCGCGTGATGATGCAATTAAGAATGCAGATTCTGTCCTGAACAAAATCATCACTGCGTACAAAACTGCCCGCGACAGCAAGTTAAAAGATATAAAATCCGGCTGTGTTGACAACACATTACGCGATGCATGTGTTGAAACAGTTTGCGCAGAAAACATGCCAAACAAATGTGGTGACGGCTATGAATCAGAAAAGGCATCAGCAATTGGCCTTTGCAAATTCTATGAAATTGCCTGTGCAACAATTGACTAGAACCATGGGATGCATACAAATATGATTACGAAAATAAAAGACATAAAGTTCATGAAAATATTTGCGCTGTTCGCATTGGCGATTGCATTCATTTCTGTTGATTGCAATGCTGCGGTCGTCTCACGCAGTGGCAGTCGCCGCCCATCGGCATCCGAATCGCGCATGCCAACAATGGCCGCCCGCATTGAATCAAATGCGACCGAACAAAGCAAACCTGCATCTGAAAAAACAACTAAAACAAAATCCACCACCACAGAAAAGGCCAGCACCCCAGAAAAATCCAACGACACACCAGAAATTGAAGAAGAAACTATAATAGAAGACAAAACATCACAGTTTGATGAAATTCTGGATGATACAATGTCTGCCGGCCCCGACAGCAGCGCCAGTTCACTGGCCGACAAAATCCGCGCACAACGCGCCGCATACGAGGCCAAAGAAAAAGTATCTGCCGCGACACAAATGCAAAAAGACGCCGCCGCATCTGGCAAAAACGCCTGTGACCAGGGGCTGCGCAAATGCATGCAGGAAAAATGTGGCAAAGACTATTCCAAATGCGCCGGTGACACCGACACCACATGGGGCAACAAAATGGATTTATGCCGTCGCGACCTGCCCTGCACTGGACACGAATATGCATTATTCGTCCCTGAAATCAAGGCCGACCGCGACATGAACGCCCGCATTGCGGGATATAACGCCATCATAGAATGCGGTAATTCATATAACAGTTGTATTTTTGCGGAATGTGGCACCCAATTTGAAAAGTGCCTGGGGAAAAAGGCCGGCGACAAAGCAATCAGCAAATGTGAAAAAATCGCCAAGAATTGCACAAAACAAGACAGTGGCCTGGCATCACGCATGATGTCTGCATTTGGCGCTGTCCGTCAAGATGCCGAAAAAACAGTTCAGCGTGACGAAAAACGCCTTTATGAACTGCGCGATGCAATGCGCGACACATGTAAACGTCTGGGGGCAATGTTTGACGAACGCACATTGGATTGCGTATACACGGTTAATTTCTATGCCGGCGAAAAGAACACACTGTACGCATCTAAAAAGGCGTATGCCGGTGGCACATTCAGTTGCGACCAAAACTGGTTTGGCGTTGACATAACAACATTCAAAGAAAACGCATTCCGTGCAACCCGCGACCAGAAATCTGCAACATCTGCATTACTGGGTTCGGGTGTTGGTATGGCCGTTGGCGCCGTCACATCGGGCGCAATTGACCGCGCGATTGACCGTCACAAGGCAGAAAAGGCACTGGACAAGGCCCAAGATGAACATTGCGAAGCATATCCAGACGACCCAGAATGCGCCGACCACAAGAGCAAGAAGAAAAAAGACAAAAAGAAGAAAGATAAAGACGACGATAAGGACGACAAAGACGAAGACGAAGAAAACAAAGAAGGCGACACAGACGAAGAAGAAGGCGAAGCCAAAGAAAACAAAGAAGGTGACACAGACGAAGGTGAAGGCGAAGACGAAGAAGGTAAAGAAGATAAGCAAGATATAGCAGGTATTACTTTCGACACAGCACCCAAAATGGAATTACCTTCTAAGATTGATCCTATTGACATTAAGCCTATTGACCCCGCAACCATCAGCGCCACTGGCCGTGCAGCCCGCGAAGGCTCATCTTCAACGGAATCAGGCAACGACTCACCTGCAGCTAGCAGCAACCCCACAGATGCTGTCAATGCAGGACGTGCAACCCGAGGTGTATAATAAAATATAAAATAAAAACATGAAAAAATTATTATATATCTTTACAACCTTTAGTATGTTATCTACCGCTGTCGCACACGCAGATACGCGAAAAATCACCGTAGAATGGGATTTTGATGCCGACCCAACAACATACATATCAAACATATACAGGTATAATGTCACAACAGATAACAGCGAATGCACATCCAATCAGAATGAACTATTCAAATACTCTAATAACAAGGAAGATAAAACATACACATGTCCAAAAGATATAAAATCATTGACAATTAAATTCAATTTTGAACGCACCGATCATTTTAGTAACTTTACAGAAACACTAAACATAACCGATGCAAAAAAATACACAATAAGAAAAACATTAAAATACCACGAAAAAGATTTTGAATATGAAAGAAGAGTTAACCAATGCAAAACAGAAATCCCTGCCCTGTTAGAAAAATATTGCGATGACGAAGACAAACGCACCGGTACAAATATTGGTGACGCACCATCATGGGGCGCATACAGCATATCAAACGGTAAAATCAGCATAGGTTGCTATAAATATAAAAGAGAAAACAGCAAAAACAAACTAAGAAACGACATTACAGAAAAGTGCGGTTTCGTCACAGCCGACATTGAAATAACCAACCCCAACCGCCCCAGCAGCCATGTCAACTCTGACACACCACAAACAATATCTGTCCCTGGCAAAACACCAATAACAGTCAGTGGCACCGTGTTACTGCGCGACAACCCCAGCAGCAGCGCCCCAACAAGACCTTGTCAGAATTGCACTGTAAAAGTGACAGATGCTTTTAACAGGGGCCCCGACAAAACACTGGGCACAACCAATTCAGACGGAACTTTTTCCTTTACCATTCCAGACAAAAATGAATTCATCATATTTTCTAATGGTGAAGAATATGCCGAAGAAAGAATTCCCGCCCCAAATGTCAAAGATAATATACACTTAACCCTACGCACGATATCTGGCCTTATTAAATCTGAATCTGGCAATGGTATCCGACGGGCAATGGTTACAAATCTTAACAACAGTAATTCAACACAAACCGCAAATAATGCCAGTGGTCAATTCCTATACTTGGCCGCATTACCACATCATCAAATTCAAATCACAGCATCTGGTTATACACCACAAACTGTACTCGCATCTACATTTACCAACAGCTCTTCTGTTGTGACACTGCGTTCAAATTCCACTTCTTCATCAAACACCACAGCAACCACACCTACAGATAATTCATCCAACACAAATATAGCCGGGTCCATACGGGGTACCGTTTTTGATAACAACGACGAACCGATCCCCTACGCAAATGTCATCATACCCGGGGCCCAGAATGCCGGCGGTTTCTCATGTGGCGCAACTACCACAGAAGATGGGGCTTGGGAAATCAGCGACTGTATCAACATACCATCTGACCCAAAACTACAAATAACATATACTGGATACACGCCCCGGGAAATACCACTGTCATCATTTACAAACGGCGATAAAATAACATTAGCAGTAGACAATCAGGCACTCCCCAGTGTGGTGGTCACCGAATGCCGACAAACCGACCAAGATCACCCCGGCGCAATCGTTTTTGAACGCGCCAGTGATGGGAAATGCTATCCAACCGAATGTGATGAACCACGCTATAAATTAACCGGGACTGACACATCTGCAAAATGCAAAGAACAAAAGTGTGAAATCAGTAACGCTGCACGTACCGAATGGACCGGCGAAAAAAAGGCCTGGAAATGTATTGTTCAGGACTGCAAAAATAAATACAAGAAAAACGACGATTCCACCGCATGCATTGAAATGCTGCGCGAATGTACAGACGAACAAAACGCGACGCATCCATATGCCAAAGAAACTGGGATAAAATCAGGCACCGAAACCTGTATCGCATTGGAATGCGAATGTGGATATGACCTGGTAAACGAACAATGCGTCGCATGGCCTGCGACCGGCAAAAAATGTACCGCTGATACAAAACCTGAATTACCCAGTCACGCAACTGGTGCAATCATGAAATGCAACGACAAGGGCAAACCATATTGCGAAGTATCAGACTGTGAAAATAACTATACGAAAAATGACAGCAACACCAAGTGTGAAAAACTGCGTGGCGAATGCACACCCACCGATCCAAATGCAAAGAAAGCAAAATATAAAAAAGTAGATGGTAATCGCATCTGTGTAATTACAAAATGCAACGACGGATATATGCCCAGCGACGACGGCAAAAAATGCGAAGTCAGCGAAGGCCCCTGCAATGAAACACAACTGGCAACGGTTGAAAATGCAACCAAAGGCGAACTAAAAAAAGGGAAATGTCACGCCACAGAATGCAAACCCGGATATGAGGTTGAAAAACATAAATGTGTGGAAATTGCCGGTAATTGTCCAGACAAACCGGAAAATGCAAAAAAATCGCACCGCGAATTTGATTCAAATACACAGGCCGAAGTTTGCATAATTGACGAATGCAAAGATGGATATAAAGTCAGCGATGACAGCAAATCTTGTATAGAAATTGAAAAACCAAAACTGTCGCGCGAAGATTCTCAAAAGAAAATTGACGAACTGCAAAAGAATGCTGATGCAATGAAAGAAAAAGAACAGTCAACCGCCAATAAATTATTGGGTGGCGCGGCGATTGGCGCAACCGGTATCGGCGCAATGCAGGCGGCGTCGGCATATTCTG
>CALARG010000046.1 GCA_937888635.1 uncultured Alphaproteobacteria bacterium | reverse complement strand
GACATATGGTAACGCGCCAGAGGCATACCTGACCGATGACGGTATTGCACAGGCAGAAAAACTGGGGGAGTATTTGTCAAACAAAGATATTGAAGTCGTGTATTCTAGTCCCCTAAAACGCGCAATTCAGACCGCAGAAATCGCTGTAAATAATCCCGACATTGAAATCATAACTGACGACAGATTGATTGAAGCTACATTTGGATTCTGGTACGGCGATGGGGATGAAATTCAAAAAAGAATCAACGATAACTTCAATCGTATAAAATCATGCCTTGATGATATTATTGCAAAAGACCCCCACACCAATATTGCCATTGCATCGCATGGTGGTGTGACACGTGCGTTGTGCTATGCGTGCGGTGAAAAGATGGGCGAAATCAAAAACTGCCAATGTTTTCATTTTGTGCTGGATGACAACATATGGAAATTTGTTGAATTTTTTGATACAGGTATTACAGTTCAAAACAAATCAGATATGCCAAAATAAAAGGACGCAGAATGAAATATACCAATAGCGAAAAATTTACAACCCAAGAATTGAGCACATTGGAAACACTGCAAGAACTGGAGGATGTGGTTCATATTGCCAAAACAATGTGTCGCAGTATCTATAAAGACGGCAGCGTACCAGATTCTGCACGCGGAGATGCAGAAAGCGCATACAAAAATCTGGCCGAGGCAGAAGAATACATCCCACACCTGCAAAAGAAAATAAAAATTGCACTGGAATATGTATCAACCAAAATCCAAGAAAAAGAATTTTTATAAAACAAACCGCCCGATTGGGCGGTGTTTATTTTTCTTTGATTATGTCTAAAACTTTTTTTAATGGCCATAGCATGATTAAGAATGCACAGCCTGCTATTATCGTTGCCCCTGTTAAACCAAACGCATCCAGCAAAGGTTTCATTATCATCATTGCCAACATTCCAAAAAATGCAACCGCCATAGAACTTACACTCATAACCGTACCACGTTCCGTTGACTTTATGCGCTCGTGAATAAATGCAGAAAATATCAATGCACATAACTTTTGAATCGCGGGCCACAAGAATATAAACACTAACAACAAATAAGACCATATCCCCAAAGGCAAATTTACACACACTGCAACAGCAACAAACACAAGGAATATCATCGCACAAATAAATTTAAGCAATGCTGATGTGGCAAAACGTTTGAATATCGCATCAGCATATTTTGAAAATACAAAACGCATAAACTGATTAAAACCAACAAATACCCCGAATAAAGATAGGGCAATTCCAACCTGTTCCATAGTCGGCTGAAACAGCCACAGCAATATTTTTGTAAATGCTCCAAATATTGCCGGGAATAAAATAAACCATTTTATTGCAGGATTTTTTACAGACATCTTTACAACACTGGCAATATCCGCAACGGCACTGGTTCCACGTTTGCGTTCACGTTTAACTTCGCCCAATTCAGGCAATAACAACACACAAACAAGTGCAATTAATGCAGCAATGGCTTCCACAACTAGGATACCATTACCAATATGTGCATATAACATACCGCCGATAACAGAAGCAATAAAAGATGCGGCCTGACAATATGATGACAACGAACCGTTTTCTTTTAAAAATTCTTGTTCGCGCCCCATGCGCTTTAGCAAGTCGTACGCGTACGATTCTTTGGTACCACTAAACAAGGCAGATGCAAAACCCAACAACATTTCTGCAAATGCAATATCCCAAAAACCATAACCTGCATACAACCATCCATTTGCAAACAAATATATTGCCGCCCCCAGAATCAAAACCTTGCGACGACTAAAACAATCAGACAAATATCCACTGGGGATTTCTAGTACAAATGCCGCCAATGCAGAAATGCCTTGAATCAAAAAGAAATCACCAACTGTTACGCCCTTGTTTTGATACAAAACAACTATCACCGGCAATATCACTAAAAAGTAATAAAAAAACTCACTCCACTTTAAAAGTCGTAATGCCATTTTGTTTGAAACAGTTGGCCAGAACTTACCCATTGCCCTCTCCTATACTTTGGGTATTTTATCACATTTTTTGTTAAAATGCTATGTGAGGCGATGTGTGATGCAGGTGGATAAGAACAATTCACCTTAAACACGGTTTTGTTGTTGAAATTTTGTTTTTGTCAACTATAATATATTGTGTAACAAAAGGATTTTTTATGGCACAGAAGTGCATTTTTTGCGGCAAAACCCCAAACGGCGCGACGCCGGAAACTAAGAAAACCAAAGAACATGTTATCCCACAATGGTTAAGTAAATATTTGGGACGTTATAATTCGGTTTGCCACCTGCCATGGATAACAGATTATGAAATTACATTTTCAAAACTGACATTTCCGGCGTGCAAGGCATGCAATGACGCAGATTCAAAACTGGAAGGTGAAGCCAAGGCAGTGGTTGAAAAACTGATGGATTCTAAATCTGTGACAGGTCAAGAAATCAGTACTTTAATGGACTGGTTTGATAAGTTGCGCGTAGGATTATGGTTGGGACAGTTGACACTGCGGAAGAAACTGGATTTAATGGATCCTAATTTTTATATCAATGACCGTATCGGCACCAAAGACCGCATGCTGATTATTGAACGCGTACAAGGATTGGGCGATGGACTGGGGCTGGTCGGTACGGATACAAACATGTTTTTGTTGGCACCATGCGTGTTCCAGGTATGGTTCAATAATGTATTGATTACAAATGCATCTACGGACGGCTTGGTCAGTGGGAAACTGGGGTTCCCCAAAATGTCAAAGGTACAAACAACCGGATATCGTGGTGCAACCGCAACAGTTAGCAGGGGTATGAACAGAACAGTCAGCCCAGTGTTGCCTGGCATTGACGGTACAAACAAGACGGTTTTATATCAACCAATGTTCAAACAATACATACCAAATCAATTCTATGACACCCCGTATGTACACCAACACTGCTATGATTACGACACGGGAATGGGCGGAATCTTTGTTCAGAAAAACAGTAACGCAATTCAATATATGAAACCAGGTGATAGAATAACCCTGATGCCAAAGCTGCAGCCAAATGATAACACCCTGGATAGTATGAAACGCGTTTACGAATTACAAAATCATGTAGTATTGAAATTGAACGATATCAACAGTGGCACCAAAGAAATGTCAACATGGATAAAAGCCAGCGAATTACAAAACCGAGTGATTATTGATAGACTGGAAAACGCAAAATAAACACCGCCCGATTGGGCGGTATTTATTTGGAATAATGCCTGATTTATGCTACAATCCAAGATAAGATAATAAAAAGGGAGAAACAAAATATGGCAGAGAAAAAATCATATATGACAATGGAACAGTTGGCCGCTTTTTTGTTAAACCGCCAAGCAACAGCCAGGATGGGGCATAACAAAGAATTAGGCACAGTGTACAACATACTGACCGGTACCATATTAAGCCAACACGAATATGATACAGCATATACAATAAAATTCCAAGACAGTGAGGCCGATAAAAAACTAGATGAAATTTTTAAACAAATTCAACAGGCTAAACAAGACCCAGATAATCCAGATGCAAAAAGATTCTTGGAAGATGCGCAAATTATTATCGGCACCAGACTGTGCGTAGATTCAACAATGGCAAATATTCAATATGCCCCTGTAAAACCAATAGAAATGCTGAATATATTTCTAAAACTTTTTGACAGCGAGATAAAAGACGAGAAAGTTAAGTACGATTCCCTGCGTTTCTTGGTTTCAAGATTCTCAAACACACTAACAAGCGCAGTAAAAAAAGGAATTTGGGCAAGAATAATCAAAAATCAAAATGTGACACCATACGATTTTTATCAAGCAATATTGGAACTGCCTAAGAACGACCCGGCGGCAAAACAACTGTTTTCTGCACTGGAGAAAAAAGTAAAAGAAATTATCAAGGAAGAAAGCAAGAAAAGATTGCCTGATATACAAAAAGTGAATAACGCCAGGGACATATTGTATGGTGCTGCAAAATATATTGATGAACAACTGTTCATCCAGATACAGGGAATATACAACACTACGCCTGATTACGGCGAAGAAAACCTGGCAAAATATCTGGAAACAGTTGAAGAATCTGCAAGCCTGAAAATTATAAAACTGACATCAATGGCAGAAAAACAAGACAAAGAATTAAAAGACACAACACAAAAACTGTTGCAGACAACACAGGCACTGGAACAAGCACAAGCAGAAATAGAAAAACAAACCAAGGCAAATGAAACAAAATCAGAAAAACTGAAACAAGAAAGAAAATACAACAAGCAAATGATAGATGCTGCAAAAAGACTGCGCATCGGTATCGGCAGCAGCGGTATTAACAATATGCGTCAATTGGTTGAACATATTGAACAAGAAAAAAGCAAATAAACAATGAACGCACCATTGGGTGCGTTTTTGTTTGCATAATTTTAATTTAGTGATAGTATTATAATGTGTTGCGACAATGGTGTTGCAACGACCGCGGATTTATATCCTGACTTGTCCTGCGTTAATGGACTAAACAAGGAGTACTTTTATGGTATTAAAAACTGTTGTGGTGGCACCAACCACTGATAAAGGTGCGGTTTCATGTTTGTTTGAAAATCTGAATCTGATAAATGCCAACCGTGATAAAATCTGGGGCACGCCAGAATTTAGCAATATTCAAATACCGGGGCTGTATGTCGGCGGACTGTATGTCGGGATATATCAAATCAGACTGGGGGATATGCTAAAACTATGGTTTAACACACAATGGCACGAAGACAACAGGTATTATTACAACATAATTGGCACACCGTTAAGCGGTATGAACACCGCGCATTGGTATAATGCCGATACAAAAACATTTGAATCAGGGCAATATAAAAACGACAGATTACAATTCATGGGATTGGCACGCCCTGCGTTTAATCAGATAAGAAGTAGCGAATTAAATAATCTAAACGCTGCGATTTCAAAACTTACCATCTTTGATTTGGTTCGGCAATTATAGAAAACACCGCCCAATTGGGCGGTGCTTTGGGGTGTGAGAAAGGAATTATTTTTTTATTGTTTTCTTGGTCGTTTTCTTGACCGTCTTTTTGGCGCGTGCGGCAGGCATGTTTTCAGGGGCAGACGCCATCAAATCTATTTCCATATCGCCATTCGCAACATCCATGATATGGTTCACATTACGGCGCAGGTTTGGATGATTGTCGGCATAACGCTTAATCCCAACCAAGACCGCGGCAGTCACAATCTTTTCCATGTCGCGCATGTCTATGTTTTCAGATACGCGACCACGGATTGTTGACATAACACTGCGCACGGTATTGCGGGCACGACGAAAGAATTTGCGACGACGATGCGCACGAACAATTTCGCGTATCCACATTAATATCAATCCGATAAGCAGTGGAACAATCACACAAAACAGGAAATAACGATACCAACTGTCACAAAAGACAGGTGTGAATATCGCATCACAAACACGCTGAAAATGCAGCATGGATACTGCAACCATTTCATAAATGGCCAAGACGGTAAAACATATTTTTGAACGTAGTAACATGGGCTCTCTCTCCGTTAAAGTGTATGCGATTATGATAACGAAAAAGCCCGTATATGTCAGCAGGTATGAATTCCGATAAAAAAACACCCCGCAATTGCGGGGCAAAAATTATTCATCCGCGGATGCGTCTGAGTCATCAGGTTCGGCAGATTCGCGTTCTTCAACCACGCGGGCAACCGTTTCAATTTGCAGCAATTGATTTTCTAGGGCTGCACGCTCGGACGATTTGTAGCCCGTTTCGTTTTCGGCAGCCCCGTCCTGTTTTTCTGTCTGCTTGGCATGTGATACGATTGCAGGATTTATCAGATTATTGTAAATCTCAATCGCCTGGTGCGTGCCCGCCAAATCGCGTGCCAGCAACTTGTTTTCAGGGCCTGGGAAAAACCATTCGTCCAGTTTTACCGCAGTGATTTGCATAATTGGACGCGTACGCGCCTGGGACAGCCATTGTGGCAGGTGCGGCATATCAGAATAATACCACAGCGCACCCCAATAAAAGCCACCCATAACAACAACACCACGAATAATGCCAAATATTACCCCCAATGTTCTGTCGGTGACATTCATGATGCTGTCTTGGATTTTGTCGCGCAGTTTTTGATTTACAAAACCGACCAAAATTAATACTGCAAAAAATACAATAAAGTATGATGCAACCAATGTCCCAACGGTTGATTCAGACAAATCAAACCAAGATTGGAACAGTTTATCCAACCAAGGGGACGCAAAGCGCGCAGATATTGCCGCCACAACCCACGACAATGTGGCGATGGTTTCAAATACACCGCCACGAATTGTCGCCCATATTGTAGATGCCAAAATAACACCTACATAGATATAATCAAGTATCGTTAAATCAAACATAAGGATTCCGATTTATAATTATTTCTTTTTA
Source organism: uncultured Alphaproteobacteria bacterium (assembly GCA_937888635.1). Taxonomy (GTDB): domain Bacteria; phylum Pseudomonadota; class Alphaproteobacteria; order Rs-D84; family Rs-D84; genus Enterousia. The sequence goes on along the minus strand of CALARG010000046.1, from coordinate 15,299 downwards.
TTGTCACCACGTGCCAGGACATACCCCAGACCCGCAACCAATACAATCAACAGTGCCCAGAACCAAACAGTACTGCCCTGAGGGTTAGTTTTTTTTTCAGGTTCTGCAACAGGCTGTTGTGCAGGTTCGGCCGCAACCGTGAATTCAGAAATTGCTTTGACGCGGTCTGCGTGTTCTGATTTGAATTTTTCTGCATCAGCGGCCATTGCCTTTTTATTTTCAGCAGCGGCTGCCTTTTGCTCATCGGTCAGGTCTGCTTCTATATGCTGGCGCAGGGTGTCTTGCATAAAATCGGCATAGCCCTGTTCGCATTTGTCGCCAATTACCAATACAGGCACACCACCAGATTCAAATTCACATTTCTTTAATGCGGCAGCAAATTGTTCCTGATTGGCGGGTTCCATAACATTAACCTCAGTCACGGTTAATTCTGGGTATTCATAAATCAGTGTACTGGAAATAAATTCACGTGCATGATGGCAATGCGGGCAATGTGGAGAATGATAAATCGTAATATTTGCCGCAGATGCTGCACCGATAAATGATAAACCAAAAATTGCAGATAATATTGATAATTTTTTCATTTAATACTCCTTTCGTGGTTTGATTATAGAAAATATTTTAATGGGGGTGCAAGTGCTTTTATATAAAAAAATTTATTCCTGTTGATATTTTTATAAAGCTGGCGCAAAATTTAGGCAAAGGAGATATTGCAAATGTTCACAATAACACAATTCCCATTGCCATACGCAACAGATGCGTTGGCGCCATATATTTCCCAAGAAACACTGGAAACACATCACGGTAAACATGTTGCGACATATATAGACAATCTGAATAAATTAATTGAAAATACGCCGTACGAAGAAATATCACTGGATGAAATTATTGTGCAATCTGCGGGCAGACCATCAGAAAAAAAGATTTTTGATAACGCCGCGCAAATTTATAACCACAACTTTTTCTTTCAGGGAATGTGCCCAAAATGCGAAACACAAATGCCTGTGGAAATAATCGCAGCATTCGGCAGCGAAGAAGACTTTAAAAAACAATTTAAGTCCGCCGCCAGCAGTCTGTTTGGCAGTGGATATACATGGCTGGTTCGTGATGGCGACAGATTGAAAATCATCAACACCGCAAACGCAGATACACCAATGGTTTATAATATGAAACCGCTGCTGAATCTGGATGTATGGGAACACGCGTACTATCTGGACTATAAAAACAAGCGGGCAGATTTTATAGATAACTTTCTGGACAATCTGGTTAATTGGGATTTTGTTGCAGAAAACCTGCGCAATTAAAAAAAGGGGCAGTGCCCCTTTTCTTTTATCGGTCGTATATAACCGGGGTTTTATTTATCGTATAAACACGACCGTCGTTTTCAATGTTATAATATGTATAAATGACATTTGTGGCACCATCTATGTTTCGCCATGGGGAAAAGGTGCCAATAACCTGGCGTGATGTATTATATGGGAACACCGTGTGAAAAGTGTTATCAAACACGCGCGAATATTTATCTGCAAATTCTGGGAAAACAATCATATTCAATGCAATAATCCCATTTGGCGCAATACGTGATTTCAGACGCTGCATAAATTCAACCGTTATCAAGGATTCAGGCACCTGGTACGAATTTGAATACACATCCAGCAATATAAAGTCATACATTTCGGGTGTGTTTTTTAAATACTGGCTGGCATCGGCAACAATAAAGCGCTTGTTCGGCGTTAATTTTTGGCGCAAAAAGTGATTTTCAGATACATCTTTCAGGGTGCGTTCAATATCTACGAATGTATAATCATTATGCGTATCGTTCAGGCCCAGAGTAAAGCCCCCTGCCCCCAGGACCAGGATTTTATACTTCTTATCCGCAGGCATTGTGTTTATAAAGTTTTCATTCAGGTAATCTATATATTCTGCCATGCCTGATTTGTCACGGCGATATACAGACATCGGCAGGCCATTCATATACAAAACGCGCGCATCTTTATAATCTATGACCGATATCGTAGAATTTGCATTGTTTACCAAAATCCCCATGTGATTTTTCTGGTATGAATTACTGTTTATATATAAAGACAGCGCCAACACAAACGCGCACACAATCCACACCCACCAACGACGACGCAAAATCAGTGCTGCAATGACAGATAAGACTGTTATTAATACAACCGTGTAATTTACCCCCATAAATGGCATTAACAGCAATGTCGTTGCAATAGAACCGAACACAGATCCGATTGTATCCCACGCCATAATGCAGCCGGTGCTTTTCTGTGAATAGCAATGCAATTGGCGCGACAGTAATGTTGTATTAAAGCCAAATAAAAATGGTCCAACCGATAAAAATACCAATGAATAAATAAATGTCTGAACCACACCAGATGTAAGACCGCCAGAATACATTAATGCGAAATAATTTGTGATTAATGGGAAACTGGCCGCGATGACAGACAAGGCCGCAATAATCAGAAAACTGATATTTAAAATATTTCTGATTCTGTTATTGTTTATGCGTTCTGATTCGCCGGCAAAATACCCCAGTGACATAAACCCCAGAAATATTGCCATTATAATACTGGTGATAACGGCACTGGACCCGACATAAAATGATAACTGGCGCAGAATAGACAATTCCAAAGACAAACTGACATAACCGTTCAGGAATATTAAAAATATTAATGTTGCGCGTGATAATTTCTGCATACTTTCCCCCAACTAAAAATTGCAACAGGTATACTAGTAAAAAATACAAATCAGCGCAATTGATTTATTGATGAACATTCATTAATCTGATGTCATCAAATTCAGAAAAGCGATTGAACATCGCGCGCGCAAATGGACACAGGGTTATAACATGACGATGCTGGGTGCGCGCCATATTTGCAACATTGCGCACCAGGGTCAGGCCCACATTGCGCTTTCTAAATTCCGGGGCGACGGCGGTGTAATCTATTATTAATTTATCTGCGCCGACACGAACGAATGTTATTTCGCCAATGCGTTGGCCGTGAAAGACGGCTTCAAATCCGTCTCGTTCGGGTAATACAAAATATTTTATTTCATCAGGCATGCAATAAATATATCATGCGAAAAAATATTTTTAAATACGACAGTATTCCAAGTCACAGTGAAAATATCTGTTGATATTTTATTTTGATTTATATTATAATTCTTGTGAGTCCACAGGGATGTGGGTTCGGGGCCTTAGAAAAGCCTGCAAAAAAGCTGTGTGTGATAAAAAACACACTGATATCCGCATAAAGGTGGCGCGGACGCGCCTTTTATTATGTTCCCCGTGTTTATGCCGGGGTGCCGTTGGTTATACAACAGGGGCATATGCCCCAAAGACCAACGGGGTCATTCTTTTTTGTGATTTTTCTAACACCCCGACCGTCAAAATCCCTGGCGGTCTTTGTTTTACACAGGGGGAAAATCATGCGCAAAAAGTTTTTGGCAACACTGGGTTGTATACTTATTACAATATCAGCAACTGCACATACAAGAGTAAACCCATTTATACAAGACAAATGGGGCGGCGTGTTAAGATGGATTACGTGCAACGAAAACAACACACAGGGATGTATCGGCAAAGAATTGCGCCAGGCGAATTGTAGCGCACGGGATGCAAAACTGAAAGTGACCCATGGATATGCCTATTTGTTTATGCTGGCGCGCGAGATAAATCATTATGGCGCGTATTTCTGTCCAACACAATTTCAACGCAACAGCGGGAACAGCACAACATTTGCAGAACCACTGGGGAACAGTACATGCGTATGGCTGTGCCGCGAAGGCTTTACCGGCGATGAGTGTAAGACCAAGGTAGAAGACTTTAATGGCGCATGCGATGTGACACCTTTCCTGCGGGATAATTATGATAATGTTAAACATAATGCGGCATGGTCAAACATAGAATGGTCATTTCCATATTTTGCCGCAGACGGACGCGCACATTGCAAATCAACAAGCGGAAGTTACAGTTGGAGTACAGAACACGATATCCTGTTGGCTATAGATAAATTCTTGCCCAGTGGCAACGGTGCGATTGTGCGACAAATGGAATTTAGTGCCAGATATGACGGGAAGACAAAAGAAGCAGACCTGCAGGTATATCCTGCAAATGCCAGTACAGAAATACTGGTATGCAAACGCGGATACAAACCAAATGCAGGACGCACAGATTGTGAACCGATTAATCCAACAGAATGCAATCGGGCAATCTTGTCACAAAAAATGTGCAGTGGTTGGGACCTGTCACAATACGACGAAAATATTCACACGGTAGAATTGGCAAACGACTGTTATAAATATAAATGTAAACGCGCAGGATACACTTTTGCCAGCACAACAGATCACACATGCGTTGAATGCACAACAAATATGCGCGGTGGCGCACATCCAACAGACGGCACATGTGTTAAATGCGAAACCGGGTATGTATTTGACAAAACAGCACACGAAGAAAAATATTGTGTCAAAGCAATTGGATTAACACAAATAGATTTAACCTTGGGGCGCAACAAGACCAAAGCAAATTACAAGGATGCCACAGATGTTAAACAACAATGCTGGACCAAAGCATCCCCAGAAGAATACAGAAAATGTGTTATGGGGGAATAAAAAAATGCCCGGGTGGGCATTTTTTTATTTGATTGTATCAAAATTCTTGCGAATTATTTTTCCACTGCGTCGCAGGGCGGCAGATTCTGTTGCGTCCAGTTTTGGCATCAGGGTTGCAACAACACCAGAGCCACCCACAATACGCGGCAGTGACATTGACAGCCCCTTGTCCCCCAGTCCATCTACGACAGACACCGTTAAAATACGGCGTTCATCATTAACAATGCAACGCACCAGGTCGGCAACCGCGCCCGCGATTCCATCCCATGTTGCGCCACGACCACGAATAATTTCATACGCCGCATTATGTACACGATGTTCAATCGTCTTGCGCGTGGTTTGGGGCAGACTGATTTTAGTCTGGCGGCAGAAACTGTTTAAATCAACGCCACCAATGCATGCCGCGCCCCAGGCAATCATACTGCTGTCGCCATGTTCGCCCAGGACATATGCATTAATAGACTGGGTTGATACAGATAACTGGCGCGACAGAATTGTGCGCAGGCGCGCAGAATCCAGCATTGTGCCCGTACCAATAACGCGGGACGGCGGCAATTTTGATAATTTCTGCGCCAGCATAACCATAACATCCAATGGGTTTGTGACAATGACCAGTTTTACGGTCTTGGCATCAACATTTGCCATTACACGCGGTACAACATCTGAAATTACCGCAGCGTTTGCATTCAGCAAATCTGTGCGCGTTTCACCCGGCCGCTGGTTCGCGCCGGCGGCAATAATTACAATTTCAGAACCACGAATTGCACGATAAGTATTTACCGCAGTTATCTTGATATCATATGAAAATGCGGCGGCATGGCCCAAGTCTTCGGCGGCGGCGCGTGCGCGAATGCCATCGCGGTCAAACAAAACGATTTCATGTGCCAAACCGGTGTTCGCAACCGCTGTTGCAACCGCAGAACCAACAGAACCAATACCAATAATTGAAATTTTCATATTCCCCCCTGGTGTTTTATTATCAGTGATATTATACCATAAAAAAAGATGATTTGTATTGGGAATAAAAAAAATAAAAACGGGGCATGCACCCCGTTTGGTTTAATAAGACTTGGCCACAAATACATATGTTGGGTCGCGGTCGTCCAAACAACGACGCGTGATTTTGTATTTTTCCATCAGACCTTCAAACTGTTCATTTGTTGTCATTTCATATTTAATACGGAAAAATCCAATTTCACCATTTGCCAATGCTGCATCCAATGCATCCAGGTCTGCAACATCATGTATCATTTCTGCATTACGTTTTTCAACGCGTGCAACCATATCATTGTGAATGTCTGTCATAATATTGTTTACAGACGCAATTAAATCTGTGGCCTGAATCGTACGCTTGGATTCACGACCAATATCACGACGGGTTATTGTGACATCGCCTGATTCCATTTCGCGTGCGCCAATTTCAACACGCAATGGAATACCGCGCTTAATCCATTTCCACATTTTATCTGGGGCGCGCATATCAGATGTATCAACCAAGACACGCACACCAGTGGCGCGTAATTTTTCACCCAATTCTGTGGCATAGGCATTTAATTTTTCAGCCGTGTCTTCGCGTGTAATTGGGATAATTACAACCTGATATGGCGCAACGAATGGTGGCAAGACCAAGCCATCATCATCAGAATGAATCATAAACATAGACCCCATCATGCGTGTTGTGGTACCCCAAGATGTCGTCCAACCATGTTGCAATTTCCCATCATTGCCCAAGAACTGAATCCCAAATGATTTTGAGAAATGCTGGCCCAGGTCATGGGATGTACCGGCCTGCAGTGCCTTGCCATCTTGCATGATGTGTTCCAATGTATATGTGTGGTCAGCACCTGCAAAACGTTCTTCGGGGGTTTTTTCACCCATAATTGATGGTATCGCCAAAATTTCACGCATATAGTCGCCATACATTTTGTGCATTTTGCGTGCATCAGCGTTTGCTTCTTCGTGTGTGGCAAATACATTATGCCCTTCTTGCCAGTTAAATTCAGATGTGCGCAAGAACATACGCGGACGCATTTCCCAGCGCATTACATTTACCCACTGGTTTAATTTTAATGGCAAATCACGATAAGATTGCACCCAGCGCGACATCGCTTCGCCAATAATGGTTTCAGATGTTGGGCGAATAATATATGGTTCTGTTAATTTTGAATCTGGGTCTGGTTGCAAACTGCCATCAATCATTTTCAGGCGATGATGGGTGACAACCGCACATTCTTTGGCAAAGCCGGCGACATGTTCTGCTTCTTTGTTAAAAAAGTCAATTGGGATTAATAGTGGGAAGTTCGCATTTTGAACACCGTGCGCCTTGATACGACGGTCCATTTCATCACGCATTAATTCCCATATTGCCCAACCATACGGTTTAATTGTCATACATCCACGCACAGGTGCGCTTTCCGCCAAATCTGCGGCGACAATTAAGTTTTGATACCATTCGCTGAAATTTTCAGCGCGCGTTGGTGTGATTGCTGTTTTCATTTTCTAAATCTCTTTATTTTTTATTGTTATTATTTTTTATCTTTTAATTCCATGTATTTTTCTGACACTTGTTTTTGCAGTATGTCAGCAATCTGCTTTCTGTCCAACCCCGTCAGGGGTGGTGGCGGCAGTAATGTTATTTCAACCATAAATCCGCCCAGCATCATTATATGAAACACCTGGCCAAAGGCACTGCGTTCGCGTTTGCATTTTGGCCCCATATCCATTTTGTTATTATCAAAATATGCGAAGTGATCGGCAAGCGTCTGTTCATCAATTACAGAACCGTCACGATAGCGATAGTGCATTGCCATTGGTTGCACAGTCACATTAGAATTTTCAACAAAGTTGAACAATGTACTTTTAAATGGCTTTACATACGCGCCGTTTGTTGTTGTACCTTCGGGGAATAAAATCATTGGGTATTTAACGGTTTGGACCGCATGTTGCACCACCGCCAATGCATCGCGCGCATGCGATGGACGACGGTCAACAAAGATTACACCAAACTTTCGCGCAACCCAACCGACCAATGGCCAATTTTCCATTTCTTTCTTGGCAATAAAACTGCCCCGGAAAACAGATGGGAATGTCGCAATTTCAAACACAGAAATATGATTAGACACAATCATCAGTGGACGCGCATCAGACAGGCGACCATGAACAATAACGCGTACCCCCGCCAATTTTACCAAAATCCACATAAATACACGCATATAGCGCACAGATAAATCACCGCGTGGCAACAACAGCAATATTGGCAATTGAACCACCACCATTATCCAAAACAGCGCAAATTTAATTGCCGCAGTGGTTGTGTTAAATATATTTTGTTTGCGTAATTTTGCCATGACACTATTCTTCAGTTTCTGATTTTTCGGCATCTTCTATATATTCGGCGTCGTCGGCATCTTCGCGCAACAGGAAGTCAACGACGGCACGCACCGCCTTGAACGGGCCAACAACTGGGAATGTTAAAATTTTGCCCACTGTTTTGATGATTTTTTCTTTGTCATCTTCGGGCGACCCCAGTGCATTTTCACGGCCCAAGAAATGCTTTTGATATGCGGCATCCATTTTGCGTGTTTCAACAACAACAAATACATCGTATGAATTAAACGGCACATCAACGAACACACCACGACCAAATGTTGCCCCCAGGCGCAAATACCCCTTAATCAATGGGGTCATTTCAGCGCGCGCATCGGATGTGTCAACAAATTCGCGTGGCAAAATATTCATGCGCGCCAGTTTTGGATTTACGCCGTCTGCAAATTTTTCAGGCAATACCGTTGCACGCAGGCGCAATGGCGACAGGTGGTTATAGTACAGATATGATATGGCCTGGGCACTGCGTGCAGGCTTGGTCCCGACAAAGGACGCCACACCAAACACAACACCAATTTTACGGCGCACAATCAATTCGCCCAACCCCGCCCACAACATACGCAAAACCAGTGCATTATCACGATATTCAGGGTCAACACATGCACGCGACATTTCGGCAATGTTGCCACGATATTTTTTTATCTTGGATATATTATATTCATTTTCTGTATAGAAACCGTCCATCTTTTCGGCGGCGCGTCTGTCAATGATACGATATGTGCCAACCACACGACCATTATGGAAAACCGCCATATATTCTGCAAAACGGTCATAGGCATCATATTCTTCGCCCAGGGCGCGTTGTTCTTCGGTTGCGCCCGCCCCTTCTTCCAGGCAGAAAACCCGATAGCGTAATTGACGAACCTGTTTGCGTTCTTCTTTGCTGCGCGTCAGGCGAACTTCAAAATCGCGTATTTTGATAGCCATAAATATATCCTTTGTATACTGTATAGGGAAAAGAATACCAAACAAACGCCGAATATTCAACGATTTTATTTGTGTTGATTTTATCATTTATTATAACTATGATTATGTTGTTGCGAAGTGTTTTTGCAATGGGCGTGAGAACCCGTACAACGCGTCAGAAAAGACGTTAAAACTCCAGCCACTGGTTGGAGTATGCCGAATATATTGAATAAGGCGTGCAATCCGTTGTATTGTTCTCAAACTCCAACCACCAAGTTTTTTCTTGGTGTTTTTTTGTAAAGAAAAACAGTGGAGCAAATAATGAACAATAAAATAAATTTTACAGAATACTGTCCTAGTGCATGTGTGAATGAAAATGGCTATGCTGATAGCACGAAAGAAGAAAAAGGTTTTCATATGCCAACGGTATCTGTGCTGACCCCGATATACAATACAAATCACGCACACTTGCGCGCGTGTATTGAATCAATTCTGAATCAGACATACGCTGATTTTGAATTTATAATCTTGAATGACAGTCCGGAAAATACCGAACTGGGTCAGATTGTTAAATCATACAATGATGCGCGGATAAAATATGTCTGCAATGATAAAAACATCGGGATTTCTGCATCGCGAAATAAACTGATTGATTTGGCGCGCGGTAAGTATTTGGCAATTTTTGATCATGACGATATATCACACCCATCGCGACTGGAAAGGCAGGTCAGGTTTCTGGATGAAAATCCATATGTTGGGGTGGTTGGTGCATGGGCGCACTGGTTCGGAGAAAAAGACTTTATACGAAAAAATCCGGAATTTGATACAGATATAAAAATACGACTGACCGATGTGTGTGCAATTATGCACACAACCGCGATGATAAGAAAATCTGTGCTGATAAAAAACAACATAAAATACGAAGAACAATATACGCCTGCAGAAGATTATCGGTTATGGGGGCAATTGATGGCGTGCACTGATTTTCACAATCTGCAAGAAGTTTTGGTTGAATACAGATGGGAAAATACAAACACTTCAAATCAAAACAGACGGCGCGTTAATATCGTGCATGAATCTATCAAAATGCAAATATGCAACAAATACCCAATGTACAGGTTGGCGTTTGAACGCAGTCTGCGACGAATACGCGTCAGACTGTTTGGAAAAATCCCATTAATTAAAATAAAGAACAAGTGGGCGTTGCTGTTTGACTGTATACCACTGGTAAAAATCAAAGACTGAATATGATGCGTGGCCTGATAAATATTGCATGCTGTATGATACCAATACCTTCGTTGCGACGACCGTTGCGGCGCAATCTGCAACGCATGTGGTATGCACACACTAACAACCCAAACATAATTATAAATCGCCTGACTGGCAAACCCGTTATAGTATGGTTTGACCATGCACTGGGGGGCGGGACCGAGGTTTATTCAAAGCGACAAATAAAAGCTCTGAGGCAGAAATTTGATATTGTCAGGGTACAATACTTTCCCGCAACAGAATTATATCATATGACATGGGCAACAAACCGGCATCGTGTTTTCAAGACCCCGAATGTATATCAGGTCTACAATTTGTGCTGCGATTTGCATGCAGATGAAATCGTGGTTAATAATCTGGTCGCGTATAAAAGCACAACAGATATGCTGACTCTAATCCGTGCAATAAAACAAAACAATCCATATTGCCCGTGCGTATCTTTCCGGGGGCATGATTTTCACTGTATTTGCCCCAGTTTTAATTTAATTAACTGTGATGGGGAATACTGTGGATTGCAATATGGTGGCGGATGCGAACAATGCTGGGGCAAAAAACAGCTGGGGGATAATAAAATATCAGACCGGGTATTAAAGTCAGGTGCAATCAGTATTTGCAGTTGGCGGCATACATGGCAGAATTTTCTGGAAAATACAGCAGATTCTGTAATCGTATTTTCAGAAAAAATTGCAAATATTTTTACAACAGTTTACCCGAATATAAAAAATAAAATATCTGTTATTCCGCATACTGTACGCAAATTCAAGGTCGCCAGAATAAGACCACACAATGATATAAACATTGCTGTCCTGGGGGCAATATCACAGCAAAAAGGCGCAGGTGTTATTCGTGATATGGCGTGCCATTTGGCAGATAATGTAAAAATAAAAATTATTGGCACAATGAAAAATGCGCCAGAAAATGTATATGTCTATGGCAAGTACAAGCCAAAACAACTGCCCCGAATAATGGAACGCGAACAGATTGATTTAGTGTTTATACCATCTGTTTGGCCAGAAACATTTTCATACACCACGTCCGAGGCAATATCAATGGGGCTGCCCGTTGCATGCTTTGACATTGGTGCGCCGGCAGAGCGGGTATCAAAGTATAATCGTGGATTGGTACTGAATACGATTTCACCAAAACAAAACCTGACCGACATTATAAACTTTATAAAAAAACAAAGGCAGACACTATGACACAACCAAAAATTTCCGTTCTGACCCCGGTATATAACACCAGACCACAAGACCTGCGGGCAATGATAGAAAGTATTCTGGGGCAGACATATGATGACTTTGAATTTCTGATATTAAATGACAGTCCGGAAAATACCGAGATTGAAAGAATTGTTAAATCATACAATGATGCGCGAATAAAGTATTTTGTTAACGAATACAATATGGGAATTACAAAATCACGAAACAAATTAATTGATATGGCGGCGGGCGAATATCTGGCGGTGGCAGACCATGACGATATTTCAACCCCACAAAGATTCCAGATAGAGGCTGACTTTCTGGATAAAAACCCACACATTGGCGCAGTTGGTGGCCAGGTTATAGAAATAAAAGACGGTCAGGAAATGCCATTTGCGCCGCGCCCAATTCACGATCATGAAATCAAATTAAGTTTGGTTAATGAAGAATATGTATGCAATCCTGTTCATTCAGGGTGCATGATACGGAAATCAGTACTGATAAATTCGGGCGTGCGGTATGATGAACGCTGGTCGCCATGCGAAGACAGAATGCTGTTTCTGGATTTATTGCCACACACATATTTTCATAATTTATCAGATGTTGTTTTAAAGTATGTTTGGACGGGCGACAATACCACCCTGCGCCATTGGCAGAAAATGTACGACCTGCCCCCGCAAATTGTGGTAAATGCACGCGCAATGCATCCGATACTGTATGACGAATGGAAGCAGTTAAAAAAATGTAATCAGTGCATGACGGTGGTACGCAGGATAAAACTGTTTGGATTTATACCTTTGGTCAAAATTAAATTTAAGCACGGGCAGAAAAAAATATATCTGTTTGACTGTATACAATTGTTGCGGATTAAGTAAGATGAAAAAAGTCTTGTACACATGCATTACAGGCGAATACGACGATGTGTGCGCGCATACATATATTGATGACGGTTGGGATTATGTTTTATTCACAGATAATAAATATCTGTTGGGAATGGGACAATATATGCACTGGGGTGTGCGACCGTTGTTTTTTTATGAACTGGGCAATGTAAAAAACGCACGATGGCACAAGATTAATGCACATATTTTGTTTCCAGAATACGATTACAGTTTATGGGTTGATGGAAATATTGTTATTCAATCCCAAGACTTCTTTAGGCGCATTAATTCTTTGATTGAAATGGGTACAATTATATCTGTACCAATTCACCCAACACGAAAATGCATTTATGACGAAGCGCAGGCTATCAAAGAACTGAGAATTGATAATAAAAATACCGTGAATCTTGAAATGCGCAGATTGCGATTATCAAGATATCCAAAAAACAACGGTCTGAATGAAACCTGTATTATTCTGAGGCAACATAACGCCCCGCAAATCATGCGCGCACAAAATAAGTGGTGGAATATGGTTAGAAAATATTCAAAACGCGACCAGTTATCATATAACTGGGCTATGTGGCGCAATAATATTCAGACAACACCAATGTATGAAACAGCGGGCGCACACAGACACTGCGATGAGTTATTGTTTGTACACAAAGTCAGCCACAACCAAAACCCGGCAGAAAATTTTGACGCATGGATTGTGCCACGATGGCTGGGGCGCGTATTGTGCATATTTATTTTGCATACAAAAGACAAAGAAAAATTTATCAAAAAACACTGCACATAAAAGGGGTATAAAAAATGAAAAACAAATACGATATTGTTTATTCAATTGGACACGACTGTGCGTGCAGTATGTATTTAAAAAGACATAATCTGCGCGTTGTGTCGGGGCCGCTGGATTGGCTGACCAGTGTGCCTGCACACATGCGATTTGATATGATTTTAAATGATATGTATGGATTTATGAACATAGACGACTTTGAGTTTGTTGAAAAAAATCCAAACATTGTAAATGATGAAAAGTGCGACTATTACAAAAACAGACGAACAGGACTGTATTTCTATCATGATTTCCCGACGGGCGTCGCGTTGGAAAAATCTTTTCCAGATGTGGCAGAAAAATACGCCCGCAGGATCAGACGATTTTATGACAACATACGAAAACACGAACGGGTTTTATTGGTTTGGTTTTCACACTATCACGATACAACGAATGATGCATGGGTGGACTTTGCGGTGCGATTTTGTAATAAAATGAACAAGGATATTGATTTTCTGATTATTCAGCACCGTGATGGGCAATATATTCCACAACAAACAATTATTGCCCCCAATATTGTCCGATATGATTTGCACACGATTGAAAAGGACCCCCAGGGGAACAACACAACCGTTGGAAATCAAAAACTGTGTGACAGAATTTTTGCACAATATGGGCTGCGCGTGCCACGCGACAGGCGCGCAAAATACATATGGAAAAAATGTCTGCTGAATGGGGTGTGTAAATTTATACCATTACATGATGTGCGACATGCATGGCGCGCAAAACTGAAGGCCGATATATCTAAATTGGTTTACGACAGGCGCGATTAATGCAATTGGTCCGCCAGGGTGGCAATTGCAATTGCGTACCAATTAGAATTATTCCACTTTTTAATCCGATAGAAATTCGGATATGTCAGGTATGCGGTTATAACCGGCATTGGCGCAATGTCTGTGTCTGGTGTGGCGGTCTGGGCTGCCTGGGTACGCATGTTGGTAATTTCGGCAACATCTGCAACCAGACCGGCCGTCATTTCATTTTGCGGTATAGGCGAACCATCAGGATTCGTCACCCCCATGGCCGTCCACTGGGGCAAAGTAAATTTTGTTTTGCCATCTAACAGCGATATATCAAAATCAGCAGGTAGTATTACCCGACGAACAATACGCTGATTTTTATCCCAGCCCAGTTTATTCAGGTAATTGCCAGCACTGAACATTGCATCGCCAATATTATTTATGATATCAATACGACCATCACCGCTGCCGTCTGCGCCGTATTGTTGCAGGGTTGTGGGAATAAACTGAAAATGCCCCATAGCCCCTGCCCAGGACCCATAGATATTATTTATGTCCAGTTTGTTTTTATCTGCAATCTTCATCAGGGCTATTAACTGGTTTGTAAAGAATGTTTCGCGGCGCCCATCATACATTAATGTAAAGAAAGCATCTGTTAATTTGTGACGCGACTTTACCGCGCCATAATTTGATTCCATACCCCAGAACGCCAGCATGATATGTGGTGGCACACCATATTTATTTTCAACACGCGACAACATTGTTGGATATGTTGCACGCATCTTTTGTCCCTGGGCAATGCGCGTAGAATTTACGGTACGCGCCAGATAACCATCCAGGGTCAATTTAAATTCTGCCTGATTTTTATCGCTGCGAACAATTGATGGAATAAAGGCGGGACCACGCAAGGTTGAATTTATAGTATCTGGGGAAATACCATTGGCTGTGGCGCGCGTGCGCACAGATTCCAGCATTTCATACCAGCGGTCAATATTAAATTCACCACGCGTGGCATTTGCAGAATATGGAAAAAATAATACACATGCCGTCAACCACGACAGATACTTGGTCTTCATACATACCCCCAAAATTAGTTAAAACGCATACTTAACGCCCAGATGCAGACCAAACGACTGCCATGTGGCGCGCTTTAAGGAATCAGATACCTGTTCGGTATAGGCTGGATATGTTTCCAGCACAGGGATATAATAGATATTCCCATCATCACCAATAATTTCTTGGGTTATATATTGACCGTTTTCATCAACGGCATACTGGCTGTATTCTGCGACATATAATTCACCACCGATATTGCCGACATGGAATACATTTGTGTCAACCTTTAGCGATAATTTTACACGATCGGATAATTTGTAGTTGTATTCCAGTTCTGCAGAGTATGAATATGCGCCATTGCTGCCTTCGTCCAGGAAACTGGGGTTCTGTTGCCAGTCGGTAC
>CALARG010000045.1 GCA_937888635.1 uncultured Alphaproteobacteria bacterium | reverse complement strand
ACCCCCGACCAAAGGATTATGATTCCTCTGCTCTACCACTGAGCTACGCTGCCAAACGCCACGCATTATAACAATATTTTTTTTAAATGCAAGAAAAACCAACATAACGATTTTATTCTTATTTACAATCATTATAATTTTTAATAAAATTTATTGACCCTGTACCCAAAATATGATAAAATGCTGGTCACTATGAAAAAATTTATTTACGCTTTTTTATCAGTTTTTCTTGTCGCACCAACATACGCATCGGAATCCAATCCGTTTTTTGACGGATACACGCAACAGGTATCACTTAACCTGGGCTATGGTGTAAACAGTGGATTCTTGCTGCCCCCACCGACCCAGTGGGTACCATTTTTAATTATGCAGATTCAGTATTCCCAACCTGCAACATTTTTCGGACTGCCTGCCCGAAAATCATTGAACATTATTCAAACACTGGGGCATGGGAAAAAGTACGGTTGGCACTGGGATAAATACACAATTCCAATCGCAATGCTAAGTGGTGATGTAATCCCATTCCACGGCGACAAATGGTACAGTTTTATTGGCATGGGCGCCGGATTCCAGGCCCAGCAAAACGAACGCATTGGTTCAAAATTACTGTTTGGATTTAAACTGGGGGCGGGTTATAAATTATCCCCCTGCACTGCGGCAGAAATATTTATGCAGCATTTTTCCAACGGCAACACTGCGCCAGAAAACAATTCGTACGCATTTTATGGCCTGGGCCTGACATACAGTTTTTAATTGCCACTTACCATTCAATCGGCGTTTTACCACACCTGACCAGGTATTCATTCGCCTGGCTAAAATGTCTGGAACCAAAGAATCCCCTATACGCCGATAGCGGTGACGGATGCACACTGCGCAGCACCAGGTTTTTATCAGTATTCACAAACGCGGCTTTCTTCTGGGCATACGATCCCCACAACATATAGACAATATTTTCGCGCATACTTACCACACGAATAACACTGTCTGTAAATTCTTCCCATCCACGCCCGGCATGCGATGCCGCCGCATGTGCCCGCACCGTCAGTGTTGAATTCAGCAACAACACCCCCTGGTTTGCCCAGTGTGTCAAATCACCATTTGTGACAGATTTCCGCCCCAGGTCAGATTCAATTTCTTTATAAATATTTACCAACGACGGCGGAATTGGTGTTGGCGGCAAAACAGAAAAACACAGCCCGTGTGCCTGGCCGGGTTCATGATATGGGTCTTGGCCAATAATCACAACCTTGACCTTATCCAACGGACACAAATTAAACGCATTAAAGATATTTTGTGGCGCAGGATAAATCGTTTTCCCCGACAAATATTCCCCACGCACAAAATCAGTCAGCCTAACAAAATAATCCTTGTCAAATTCTGCCCCCAGGGCATTCTTCCAAGATTGTTCAATTTTCACATTCATAACTTTATCAACCTCAACCAACTTCAAAATTAATTTATATGAGGCGAGTACGCAGCACAAACCAAAGGGAGTGTACTACTCGCTACATGACCGGTGGTTTGTGCAAGTAATCGTCCATAGAAATTAATTTTACCTGACAAGATTTCCACAGAACCACATCTATATACCCACGGGGCAATCCGGTTTGTGCTGCCAAATGCGCAAACATATCATCACATGCACATTTTACATCCGGTGATAATTTAGCATTATCAATCGGCAATTTTTTCCCAACAAAGGCACACCCCAGTCGCTGAATCCAGATATCATATTTCACAACATCTTCGCCCAGATTTCGTGCCAAATGATTTGCAGTAATTTTACCGATATGTGGCAATTTTTGCAGATACGCCAACCTGTCATCTAATGATTTCAAAGTGTAATACATATTGCAAATTTCTGCACGATTTTCCCAAATTTTGCAAATTGCACTAACTTTATTTTTATTATTAAACAATTCAATTAACCGATTGTAATCTGCACCAAATTCGCGCAAAGATTCCATAATTTTTTGATAAATTTTCTTGGCCGTCACCTGGGAAAACCCACCCGCCAAAATCACATATATACAATGCCCCGCCAAGGCATCTGCATCATATATTTTTCGTGCGCGCAGGTTTTGTAAAATTTCATCAAAAGATTGTACATCACTGTCCAACCCCGCCCCACGCAGTCGCGCATCTAAATCAAAAAACCAATCACGCGAAAAATCAATCATTCAAGCCCCGCCCCATGGCCGCCGCTATCTGTTCTGGACTAAAGTTTTGTCCATTTTGCGAATTCATCGCAGAATTCAGCCTATCAGTGCCAGCATTAAAGCCCTTAGTCTCTAACGCCTTTATCTCTTTATCAATCGCCTGTATCCGTGCTTTTTTATGCCATATTTGCTTTTCACTGACCCCGCCATGCTCCATCAATTCCTGGATTTCTTTTTCCAAGGCCTGCTTTTCTGCGATTAATTTATCTTTTTGACTTGGCCCACGTTTAATAATTTTTGGCAATTCAAACATAATCATCCCCACATATAAATTCATGGCGCGGAAAACCGCGCCATATTCAATCAGACATCCAAATTCGCATCCAACGCATTTTCTACGATAAAGTCACGACGCGGTTCAACCACATCCCCCATTAACATAGAAACAACTTCGTCGGCCTTGGCTGCGTCATCAATTTTAACCTGGAACAAAGAACGATGATTTGGATCCATTGTTGTTTCCCACAACTGTTCAGCATTCATTTCACCCAAACCCTTATATCGCTGAATCTTTAATCCATTCTTGGCATATTCAAACGCCGTTTCCAGCAACTTTAACGCCCCCCAGATTTTCTGATTTTTAGACTTCACACGCAAAACTGTTGGATTTTTAAATGTTTCAATCAGTTCATCATGCCCATCCAACCTGTGCCACGCACGAATTTCCGGTCCGTTAATCTTTTCGCGTGGCAAAACATATGTTTCACGCACACTGCGCAGCGTTCTGGTAATTTCAATACCTGCGTCTGTGGCCGATACCTTCCACCCGCGTTCAAATTCTAATTCCTGGGCGTCTAACATACGCTGCACATTTTCAAAAACATCTGCACTTTCGTTTTCAAACGCACCATTCAGGGCCAACGCCTCCACAAAGCGCAATGGCACAATATGATTCAGCGGCTGCAAGGCATTACGCATATCCAACACCAATCCCAACAGTCGCTTTAAATCTGCGCCCGACACCTGCACACCTGTGGCTGTTTCAATCATACCATCAACCGCCAACTGTTCCATCAAATAGTCATCCATTTCACGCTGATTTTGCAGATAAATCTGCTGTTTTCCGCGTGTCACACCATAAAGCGGTGGTTTTGCCACATAAATATATCCGCGCTCAATTGCCTGGGGCATATGACGATAAAAGAATGTCATCAACAGCGTCTGAATATGCTGACCGTCAACGTCCGCGTCGGTCATGATAATAACTTTGTGATAACGCATTTTTTCAATATCAAAGTCATCTTTACCAATTCCCGCACCCATTGTTGTAATCAGCGCGCCAATCGTATCAGACCCCAGCATTTTATCAAATCTCACGCGTTCAACATTCAAAATCTTACCACGCAGCGGCAAAATCGCCTGGGTTTTACGGTCACGCCCCTGCTTTGCGGTACCACCCGCCGAGTCCCCCTCAACAATAAACAGTTCGCATTTTGCCGGGTCGCGTTCTGAACACCCTGCCAATTTACCCGGCAGACCACCCAACTCTGGCCCTGTTTTTTTGCGGGATAATTCGCGCGCCTTGCGTGCTGCCTCGCGTGCAGTTGCCGCCTCAATAATCTTATCAACAATTGTTTTTGCAATCTGTGGATTTTCATCCAAGAATTCATACAACAATTCTGATACAGTACTTTCAACAATTGGGCGAACCTCACTTGATACCAATTTATCTTTGGTCTGTGACCCAAACTTTGGATCCGGGATTTTAACACTAACAATACTGGTCAGTCCTTCGCGGAAGTCTTCACCCGACAGATTGATGTCTTTCTTTGTCCCCTTTTCCGCAATGTATTTATTAATCGCGCGTGTCAATCCTGCACGAAATCCCGCCAGGTGCGTTCCACCATCACGGTTTGGAATATTATTTGTAAAGCACAACGATGTTTCCGTATACGCCGTCGTCCACTGCAGAACAATTTCAATATATGTATCGTCCAATTGTTTAATCATCTGAATTGGGTCTTTATTCAGTAATTCCTTGGACTTATCTAAATAAGTTGCAAATCCCTTTAACCCATCAACACTGTGAAATTCGCGTTCTTTAACCTCGCCCCCGCGGAAATCTTGCAGGATAATTTTCACATTTGCATTCAAATAAGACTGTTCACGCAACCATGTCTCCATGGTATCAAAACTAAATTCTGTACCTGTAAATGTTTCTGGTGACGGCAGGAAAGTCACCTCGGTCCCATGTTCATGCCCCGACTTATTTTCACTTATTTTCAAATCGCATGTTGGCACACCATCGGCAAAGGACATAAAGGCTTCCTTATCACCGCGCCAAACTTTAACCTCTAACCATGTAGACAGTGCATTCACCACCGACACACCCACACCGTGCAGACCACCTGATACCTTGTACGCGCCACTGCCTTCGTTATCAAATTTACCACCCGCGTGCAGTTCACACATAATCAGTTCCAACGCACTGCGCCCTGTATCATGATTAATATCAAACGGCATACCACGCCCATTATCGCGAATTGTGGCAGACCCATCTGCATTCAGCGAAACATATACTGTATCCGCATAACCCGCCATCGCTTCGTCAATAGAATTATTAACAACTTCATAAATCATGTGGTGCAGACCGCTGCCACCTTCGCCCACATCACCGATATACATCCCTGGACGCTTTTTAACAGCCTCTAACCCCTTTAACACTTTAATGGAGTCACCCGTATATTCATTATTCACTGCCATATACAATTCCTTTCTTTTTTTCTGTGTAAACATAGCAATTTCTGCTATAATTATCAAGGAAAAAGGGGAAAAATATGAAATTCAAATTGATATATTTTGGTGACATTTTAATCAATCCTAAAAAGCGTGCCCAGCATATCGCCGACATACGCATGCAGTTTCATCCACAACTAAAAAAACTGATTGAACACAGCCCATGGAATAATTTAACCCAATATATGGTTCCCAACCCAATCAAAAGCCCTATTTCCACCCGTCATGTTGGCGGAATTGATTGGAATCCAATTATTACACCAAACCTGAAACTGTTGGCTGAATTAGACATTCAAATGTTACACCCTGAAATTGTCGGCGTTCCACGCAGTGATATTGACAACCGGGTCAAGACGATTATGGACGGTCTGCGTTGTCCACAAAACGAACACGAAATCGGTTCAAATACACCGCGCGACATTGGACCAATTTACACCCTGCTGGACGACGACCATTTAATAACTAAACTGTCCGTTAACACCAGTCACTTACTAGACACCAGCATATTTGCAAAAAACGCAAATTGCACCCCTGATTCAATCTTTATGATGATTGATGTAAATGTCCGTGTCGCCGAAGGCAATCTGGAAAACCTGCCATTTATGGTGTAAAAGCGCCCCCTTGCAACGGGATAAAAATTAAAGATAATAGTATAGATAAACGGGTTGGAAATGGCGTAGTGTACAGAAGTTACATGAGCCATTACCA
>CALARG010000044.1 GCA_937888635.1 uncultured Alphaproteobacteria bacterium | reverse complement strand
GCACAGATGGCCCTGCCAAATCTGATTTTCCGTCCATTTGGGCGGATTTTTTATTGAAAACCCAAGAACTTTGGGCGGTTAGAAATGTATCTGTGTCTGATAGCAATTTCATGTCGTCCAGTTGTGATTCCAGTGCAGTTTTCTGTTCTGCCAGTTTGCGTAATTGGTCTGAATATATAGGAACACAATAGACTTTCAGTTCCGTATTAACCACCACAAACCCTGCAGGGACGGCCACCACGTCTTTTGGCTTCTGAACTATCTATGGTAATACAGTTTTTAGTACATTTCTGCGCCCAGCCACACGAATGCCTGTGGTAAATATGAGAATTTGTGTTATATGCGACACTATGAGCCATCGCCCCGTTTGATATAAACAAACAAAAGAATACGATAAATAATTTTTTCATTTTAATATCTATTATTTAATTTATTTTTTAAAACAAAATGTTTCCGCATCATCATACGACCTATTCTTATATTGATAGCACACCGCCTCTTGATTAGCACATCTAATAAATTCGCTTTTACAATTATACGCATTGCCGCGTTCCACACATTTTAGTTTCTGACAATTCATTGTATAATCTGGTTCATACAGAAAAGAAACAAGAGCAACTATTGCACCAATGGACAACAGCAATAACATACTAATTAATACTTTCTTTTTCATAAAACATACCTTTTGTTTATACGCATTATATTTCACATCATTATTTTTTCAACACTATTGTTCTGCGAAAATATTTTTAAGTTTTATGAATCCGTGTCTTTACATATGTATCTGTGTATCTATTTTGATGTTTTTGACAAAAAAGTTGAAATAATATTTTTTTGTACTATATTTTGTCGGCAAGATAAAAATATAAGGATTCAGGATGAAGCAATACCCAATAACCAGACGCAACAACACCGATAAAAGAACGCTTGAGGCATTAAAGGAAATACTGGCACAATGCGAAGAATATGGATGTCGCCCGCCCCTGCACCCGATGACAGATTTTGGCCGAGAAATTATAACCATGAACCATATGTTAAATTCGCGCAGAAACAAAGGGCAGCCAATCCCGGCAGAGATAACAGAACTGTATAAAAAAATACTGCAATACCCGACTTTTGCCCAGCATAATAGACGCGTAGAAGCAAAGCAAAAAGAAATCAATCAGGCAAATTGGAAAGCCAAAACCGAGATGTTCAAAGCAGATTTCCCAAACATAGAATTGGTTTTTGTTATTTTTGGCGAAGATGTATTTCGCGATGTTATCAATGCCAATCAGAACAGAACAATGACTAAATTCCTGGCGGAATATCTGGATTATATTGTCAATTCTGTAATCAACCCCAAAAGTCGGGAATATGAAATCTTGATGATGTATATTGGCAACGGTGCAGACGCACAGAGACCTGACAAGAAGATGACATTCAGGTCAGACGAATTGCCGTTTTCACCCAGTGGCATTCACCCAGGCACAATCGCAGAAAAATATGGCCTGAGCAAGACCAGAATCATACAAATCCTGGGGAAAAACCTGTATAAATTACGCAGAAACATCAACAAGGATGTATTTCAATACTATATTGCCGGCAACACACAGGCCATGCTGAATGCAATGCCAGAAAGACTGCATGCACGATTTATTTACCAACAAAAAAGACGAATTGTTGATTTGAAAACCCAAGATTTAAATCGTGTTGGACAATGGCTGATGAAAAACTTTGACCCCAAAACACTTTAAGCCCCAACACCTGGGAAAATATCATTTGCGCACTATATTATATATGGTTTGGGCATAAAAGGATAAAACATGACAAATGACCAGAAATTTACAAAATACATGCAGGTACGCAAACATGCGACCGTGTATGAATTTGCACTGAATAAAGATACGCTGGGGGAACTGGTTAATTTGCTGAAACGGCTTGATAATATTTCAAATTGCGCGTATGCAATACCGGGGCTGGGTGTAAAAAAAATGCTGCAGGAACAGTTCAGCAAACTGCCAATATTGATACAATACATGATTGAAATTTGGGGTATAAAAGAACTGATTAAGCGGTGCGAACATGCGATTAAAGTTGATGATTTCAGACCGCAAAATGTGCCAATCTTGGATATTGTTGCCAGTCCTGATTTATATTGTATCGGTGGAAACTTTTCCAGTTTTGATTCAAAACTGACCAAGAAACAGATGCAGGACAAGACTGTAAATCAGGTAAAAGCATATATGAACGCCAATATTCCAACATGCCAAGCAACAGCGGCACAGGTCGCAAATGCAATGTTGCGAATTTTGGACAAGAACGCAGATGCACGCAAAGCATTATTACAAGACAACGACCCGTTAGCATACAGTTTGTATTTTCAAAAAATTGCCGATGATATGATGCGCGAATTAGGGTTGCCCGGCGTTGTGCCGTGGGTATCCTTTGTTAATTCATGGGACATATTGCCCAATGCGCCAAAGAATCTGTTGGGCATATCAGGCGGTGGCCAAGAACCGTATATTATAATCAATCTAAAAAACCAAAAACAAAGGGCACAGTTGGGCCACGACGATATACTGGGCAGACTGTTTACATTCATTGGGGTATGCGAAACATTTGCACATGAATTTGTACACTTTATTGACCGCCAACACCCAAATCGTGGTGCGCTGGGGGCACAGAAAGCAATCTTGAGTGATAAAATCTATGACAGCCGCGCTGCAGAACACGATAATAACCCAAACGAAAAAACACCATTGCTGACCGGAACAGCCGTCAAACAGCAATTAATATCAACAATGCTTCATGGCAGATAAACAAAAACGCCCGGTTGGGCGTTTTATTTTTTATGTGACCGGGGCAACAGATGAACATTAAATATTCCCCATGCCGCCAATGCAATACTGACCACAATCAGATACCAACGCAACCATGCATATCCGCCAAAAACACCGATATACATTAAAGTTACACAACCAATCCAACGCCCGATAAACAGCGAAAAATCACGAAATACAAAATATTCAATTCTGGTATTGTTTGTGACACAGCGGGACTGGGACATTCTGTAGATAACAACATTATCAATTTGATCCATAAATATAATCGCCGTTGCATAAATAAAATTATATAACAAGAATGTCAATGCAGTCGTTTTATACACGAACAGCGACATTGTTATCAACATAACTGCAATACTGGCCATTGTTGCAATGCGATATGTTCTGTTGTTGCGCATATACCGCAACAACCAACAAGTAATAACTGAACACAACGAAAACACAGTTGTTAATATTCCCAGACTTAAATTAGTATGGAATATATACACCGTATACATCGTTATTACCGTCCCCAGCATTCCAAATCCAAAACCACGCAAAACACCCGATAAAAATATCCGGCGCACAACGGGGAATCGCATCATACAACGATAAAAACCAACGAAGTCAACCGACTTTGTACTGCGATGGCGGGTTGGCGATAGCAAAAACACCATCCCCAGTTCAATCAAAGACATCACTAATAAAACATAGGCCATATCTGAATAGGACCCGGTATCAATAAAGCACCCCAGGATAACCGGCGCTGCAATCTTTACAAAATATCCAATCGCATTCTTGGTTCCGATAAAATGCCCCATATTATTGCCGGACACTTTGTCCGCGGTCATTGAATGACGCGGCAGGTGGTACATTGCCGCACTGATACCGTACATTAACCCCAGTGGCACAACATACCTGGCCGCGCCGTCGCCCAACAGAATTATAGACAGCAGCACCGCGATTTTTGGCAAAATACTAAGCCCAAAGACTGCAACCTTGTTATAACGCTTTACCATATTGGCAAACAAAAAGAACCCGGCACAAGTTGCCGCATATTCAAACAATTTATATGTTGAAATTGATACAATTTCCCCAGATGACTGATGCATCAAAAAAGAAACAAAAAATGTCCCCAAGAATAAATCAGATATTGTGCGAAATGCACCAAACGCAATCAGCAACCATAAATCACGTGATAATTTTCTTGATGACATGCCCCTCTCCCTGGATAGGGATGATTTTATCATAAAATTCCCAACAAATCAATTTGACACACTGTAAATATCGGGATTATAATTACGGTATGAATAAAATATTTTTGTTTTTTGTAATGTTGGCAACACTGGCGATTGCAGGATGCGGGGTAAAATCTGAATTGGTGCGTCCAGATGCTTCTTTTCCACGCAATTATCCGGTATATTAATTATTTCTGGTGTGCCAGATAGTTGTCTATGACGCGTTGCATGCTGCGACATGCCCAGTCGTCGGGACATCTGCTGTTAGAGTGTATAGAGCCATTGGCACAATCCACAACACCCAATGTGCGCAACTGAGAATTTACATCGTAATCTGCAAATGTTGGCACATGTTCATGATTAATACGGGTCGCATTGAACGGGGTACCACTTTTGCCCATCAGTTTATCACATGCGCGTACAAACGACGGCGCGCAGTAAAATACCGGAACCGTGCGACATTTTGGCGCACACAATTGTTTCACATAATTGTTTGTGTTGGTTGGCGAATTATACCCCATATGACGATAAAACTTTTCAGCACGCGCCAATGCAACAACATCTGTTTGTCTGGCCGATAAAGACGCTGCATTTTCCGCAGCACGCAACAGCCCTGCCCCAATTTGCTGGCCCTGGAATTCTGGCAATACATACAAATGACGAACATAGGCCGTCTTTTTTTGAATATCGCCATTCAGACACCCAACCATTCGGTCGCCGTCATAGGCCGCAAATGCAAAATTATGCGACAGTTGCCGCCAGGATTTCTGAAACACAGACATCGCATCAGCCAATTCTTCATCCGTCAGACGAATATTATAGTTATGTTGCATTGCGGCAATGCGTACACGCAACATATCGTCCCAGACACCTGGGGCGGATTGATTAAAGATTGGTAAGATTTTTATTTCACTCATACTATAAACATAGTACAAAATATTATAATGTCAATACCGCTTTAAAATAATTGTAGATTTGGAAAATCACTGTGCGTTGCACCGTCAATTATATACAGTGTCTGTCCTGCCAACCATTTTTGCGACAGTTTATTTGGCACAACACGATCGCCGCGGGCGATATAGTGACGCTGTGCCACACGCGGCAATTCGTCCAGGTTCAGTGACGATGACAACGGAATATCACCGAAATGCCCTGTCCATTCAACATGATTTAACACACCCGCAATCGTTATCCATTCACGAACATCTATATCAGGATTTTTGTTAATAATCAGCCCGGTTATCATTGCGCCACCAGAATATCCGATTAAAACAACAGGACGATTGGTGGCAATATCTTTTATTGCGGTCGCAACAGAATCAACAATATCTGTTGAAAAACGCCCAATTGTCCAATCAGACCTTGTACATGCACTTGACATTATATACTGACACGGGCGCGCCATATAAACAACATTTGGCGATGGGTCGCGCATGGCCAAATGGCGCATCAGCATTCCACGCGGGGTTGGGTTAGATGTGGGATGACCATGTGCATCAAATGAATTGCCGTCGCCTTCCACATAAATATGAATTGGCGAAATATTATCAGTAACGCGCTGAAATGTCGCAATTGTGTATTTACCGGTATTAATCGGAATACTTATAAAATCAGATGGCGCGTGCCATGCCGGCGCACACGCACAAATAAAAACGAATAAAAACAAAATTAGACGTTTCATTTTCTGTCTATGTTATACGAAAACATAATAAATTCAAAGAATAAAAAAATTGACAAATCTGCTTTTTATGATACTTCTACAAAAAAAGAGTAAACACAGTGAAATACAATCTGACACCAGAACAACAGAAAAAAGTTGATGAATTAAAACAAATGTCACCGAAACAATGGGAAACCATTTGTAAAAGATGTGGCATATGCTGTCTGTGCAAGGTGCAAATTGGCCCAAACAAGCAAACGGATAATTTCTATACCAATGTGTGTTGCGATGCATTTAACCCCGTCACCAGACAGTGCACAATGTATGAAAACAGATTAAAGCGCAAGAAAAAAGACTGTAAAAAAGTTGATTTAGATGTCATATTGGATGGTACACTGATACCGCGAACATGTGGTTATGTTGAATATATATTTGGCCCTGCCCCATTTAAAACATTTGTTGATTGGCAATCAGTCAGGCCCGAAACACTGGCCAGTCTAAAAACACCATTGCAAATCCTGCAACATTTGATTTTAGATTCACAAAACTGGAATAAAAGATAAAAAAGCCGACAAATGTCGGTTTTTTTTGACAAATTCATATTTTTTGACAAAAAGACTTGACAAATGAATTGACAAATACTATTTTTAGGGTAAGTAAAAATAAATTCCAAGCAAAGGGAGTTATAGATGCAAAAGAAAAGCAAGACAAAAAACACAAGAAAGAGCAATGCACGCTCAAGTTTTTGGGGGCGCGCGTGGAATATAATTTGCTGGCCCGTTCGCAAGGTGGCAGCACTGTGTCGTCGTTTTTGGAACTGGGTATGCAAGATTGATTTAATCGGCCTGACCAATATCACATTACTGGTTGCGATAATCGCACTGTTTTCAATGTTGATTATTGATGTTGTTGGTTGCAACAGAAAACAGGTTGTTGTTGTTGCAGAATCAGTGCCAGTGACCGCACCTGAACAGATTACAATTACAGAAGAATCCGCAAAAAAGCCGATAACACTGCCTATTGCAAAAAACGAAGCACAGAAAACAGTGAATGTTGTGCCAGTAAAAAAGGCAGAAGTTGCAATTGCAAAAAAACAAACCGCACGCCAGGGCGCAAAACTGATGGGCGATGTCGTTATTGACAGTCGTGGCGCAGGCGCAATCTTGCAATGCGGGACACAGGTTAACGGTAATTTGTATTTGCAGAATATGCGTAAATACACTTTGCCATGTGATATTCGTATCAACGGGAATTTATTCCTGCGCGATGTGAATATGTTGCAATTCTGTGGGGACTTTGTCGTCACAGGCAACATTTATGTCAGCCCACGCTCGTCCTTTGGTCCAATTCCAAAGACAGCACGCGTTGGCGGGCATGTGGTGCTGTAAACCATAAATTACAGAAATGTTTGTTCATATCCCCTTTGTGACACCGCCAATCCCAGGCGGTGTTTTTTGATAATGACTTTGATATTTTTTATGATATAATATATGTGTCCAAACCATTAAAACCAAAGGAAGAGAATATGTTTGACAAACTGTTGCATGTATTGAAAAGCAATATGGGATATACAATTATCCTGTTGATTGCGATTATATTTTTTGGATATTTTTCAGATGGATTAATCCCAGGTCTGATTACCGCGGTATCTGCCCTGTTGGCATATGCGTGTATCATGGCATTGTATGGCGAATATAAAAAACTGCCTGCAAAAAAGGTGGCAAAGGCCGCACCTGCGAAAAAGAAAGCAAAAAAATAATGTACAATCCGCCAATTGGCGGATTTTTTTCTTAAATGCAGATTTTATTTTAAACACGCTTTATTTTGTGATATAATATAAGGCATGAGAAAAAGAAGTTTTTACATTTTACCCGTTCTGGCATCGGTCTTGGGCGCGCCTGCGATGGCGGATTGGCAATATCCGGGCACATATGTGCGCGATGGTTGGTACGAAGATGACGGTGCGCGATTTGTTATTTCTGCGCGTGGTGGCGCGGCGTTTGGCATGGCCAGCATAAAGAATGATGCCGGCGCAATCGCGAATGAATATTTCTTGGCACCTGACGGAACACCGGTATCTGCAACATATTACTATTCATGCGTTGAACAGGGTGGATGTGATGACTATGAATATGCAGGCTATGGTGATTTAAACAAACTGCCTGCGACCAAGGATTTTGAAAGTTTTTCATTTGTTGCAGGTGCCAGTATCGGTTGGACAATCCCTGACAGACCACAATGGAGGATTGAAGCAGGATACGACCATATCACAAAAAGCGAATATAATTCTTCGCCAATGTTTGAAGGCGATTTAAGCCTGGAAGGTGGCGATGTCGCAAATGTTGTAATTCAGGCACAAAGTTCAACCGTAAATTCCAAGATTTCCAGCGATGTGTACAGTGTTATGGCATTCTATGATTTCTTTGACGGATTGCAAAAGCCAACACGCACATTTATTCCATACATCGGATTTGGTGGTGGATATGCGGACACAAAAACAATATTAAATCTGTCTGATCCGTATGGTGATTTGTCTGCCCAGGTGGAATTGCAACAATATGGCACGGTGGATGATTACGGCGTTGTGCAATTCTATAAATCTGAACGCAATACCGCAAATGTTGCGGCACTGTTGGCGGCAGGATTTTCATACGGCATAAATGAAAATATGTTTATGGACTTTGGCGCGCGATTGATGTATATTCCAAAGGTAAAGTGGGAACTAACGAACGAGGCAGGCACACGCCATCGCGAATGGTTCAGCGCAGAAAACCTGATATATGCAAATGTTATGTTGGGCATCAGGTTTGAATTTTAAGCAGTTTCCTTCCTTGAATCCCTGGGGCAACCCGGGGATTTTTATTGAAATTGATAAAAAAACTGATAATATAAAGCCCAATCAGATGCACGGGGCATGGCCGTTTGTCGCAAGATAGACGGAGGAAAGTCCGGACTGCACGGGACAGCGTACTGGCTAATATACCAGGCGGGGCGACCCGACGATTAGAGCAACAGTGACGTAAACGATTAAATTCGAGTGAAACGGGCAATCTCTGCGCGCAGCAATTTCAAATAGGCCCCCTATATGTGTCCCGCATCGGGGGCGGGTAGAAAGCTGGACATATTATAGTAATATAGTATGCAGATTAATCATGTCCACTACCGCGGGGTGGTATCCGAAAGATACTGGCCCGATGGCAGAACAGAATCCGGCTTATATGTTCATCTGAAAACACGCGCCCAAGGGCGCGTGCTTTTTTTATTATTCCAATTCCGACCATTCACAGATAACAACCGCGTGTTCGGTTTCGTCAACGCAAATTTTGTGACGGCTGACCAATCCATCAATCGCAACATCAATGCGAATTTCGGGTGTATTTGGGTTGATTTCTTTTTTAAAGTTAATGTTAATCCTGCGCAGTTTATGGTTGCAGCGATATTCATAGCCAACGCTTTCCGTTGCCCATACCGCATAGACCGCGTTATTGATATGCTGGTTCACATCAATATCGTCAAAGCGGCACTTCATAACATGCGTCTTGTTCGTTTCAAAATCCGGGAACTTATCAAACGCACAACCGTATGCGCGCGTTGGCACAACAACATCTGGCGACAGATGATTTGCCAATGGCAATGGGCGACGGCGCGCCATATCAATCATAATCCACTGAGATGTGGCACGAACCATTAAGCGACCATCGGCACCATGGATTTCAAAATCACGCGTGGCACGCAGGGCATCTTGGCATGATGGCCAGGTACTGAAAGTTAATTCTTCGCCTTCGCGTGGCAATTCCAGAATGTCAACCAGGTAATACATTACAACCCAGCCAACACCATTTTCCATGCAATATGTACGGCCACAGCCCAAGACTTCGGCATGGCGGTCGGCAATAGATTGTAATTCGTTCATCAAAATCAATGGACGAACATTACCATAACGGTCGCACTGGTATGCCTGTAATACGCGTCTTTCAATCAGTTTATCTGCCATGATGACACCTTAGTTCTGAACGGCCACAACAAAATCCAGCGCATCGCCCAATTCAATATTATTGGCGCGCGCGGCAGATTTAATCAAACCGTGCAACGCATCAGGCGTATCAGATGGAATTGTCAGGGTTTCCAACTTTGCCCCATTGCCGATTTTTCTGTCAGTGCGCAGACCACGGATGTTTTTCAGAATTTCCAGCGCAATGTTCATTTCTGATACATCTGTGTCATATTCGGACTTTACCATCGGGTATTCCGTCAGGTGCAGTGTTTCGCCCCCTTCGGCGGATTTGTAAATTTTCTGCCATAATTCTTCGGTCAGGAACGGAATAAATGGCGCATACAGACCAATTATCGCACGCAGGACGGTGTACAATGTCCACTGGGCAGATAATTTTGATTCTGCGCTGTACTTTTCAGGCGCCCAGAAGCGGTCTTTGATAAATTCCAGATACTGGTCACAAAAGATATCCCAGAAAAACGTGTCAATAGCGGCACGTGAATTATAATTGTCGTATTTATCCAGATGCTTTCTGGTTTCTGCAATTGTTTTGTTCAATTCACGCAAAACCCATCTGTCTTCTATAAAGCGTTCGGATACAGGAATTTGCGGTGCGGTCGCTGGTTCAAAATCAGACAAATTCATCAGGGTATATTTTGACGCATTCCATAATTTTGTCAGCAGTTTTGAACCGCGTTTAACTTCGTCATCACTATAGCGGATATCTGTCCCGATTGGTGCAGTTGAAATCCAATAACGCAATGCATCAACACCGAATTTATCAACCGCGGTTAATGGGTCGGT
>CALARG010000043.1 GCA_937888635.1 uncultured Alphaproteobacteria bacterium | reverse complement strand
GCAAAAGGACTGGCCGCGATGTTTTCAATTCCGCGATATATCTGAACGCTGTCGCAATTTATGATTGTGCCACCAATTTTGCGCGCCAAGCGATGGGCAAAATCTGATTTGCCCGATGCAGTTGGACCCGCAATAATATATGCACTGTGCTTCATTTGTCGTTGATTATAGTCAAGTTATCCCAAATGTAAATAAAATATTGAAAAATTAAAAATTCTGGTGCTAAGATATTCGTGTCCAATAAAAATTAAACGAAAGGAAATATTTATGAAAAAATTAAGAGTGGCAATTAATGGTTTCGGGCGCATTGGGCGCTTGGTTTTGCGTGCAGCACTGGAATCAAAGCGTGATGACATTGAATTTGTTGCAGTAAATGATTTAGCACCGGCGGAACAAAATGCGTATCTGTTGAAATATGACTCGGTCCACGGGAATCTGCCGATGGATGTTGAATTAAAGGACGGATATATAATCGTCGGAAATCAAAAGGTCAAATGTATTTCTGAACGTGACCCGGCAAATCTGCCATGGAAAGAATTAGATATTGATGTTGTTATGGAATGCACAGGTATCTTTACCGCCGCAGACAAGGCGCGTGTTCATCTGGACGCGGGGGCCAAACGCGTGCTGGTATCGGCACCATCGGCGGGCGCAGATAAAACAATTGTATTTGGCGTAAATCAGGATACCCTGACGGCGGACGATTTGATTGTTTCAAATGCATCGTGCACAACAAACTGTCTGGCACCAGTTGTAAAGGTATTAAATGACAAGTTTGGAATTGTATCGGGTTGGATGACAACTGTTCATGCATACACAGGCGACCAGCAATTATTGGATAAAAATCACAAAGATTTTCGTCGTGCACGCGCAGCAAACCTGTCTATGATTCCAACCAGTACGGGCGCAGCCAAGGCAATTGGACTGGTACTGCCGGAATTGGCGGGTAAATTAGACGGTATGGCAATTCGCGTACCAACACCAGATGTTTCGGTCGTGGAATTGGTTGTGAACCTGAAAAAAGATGCAACGGTTGATGAAATCAACAGCGCGATGCAGGCAGCCCAATCTGAAACATTTGGGTATAACGATTTGCCATTGGTTTCAATTGACTTTACGCATGATGCGCACAGCTCAATCTTTGATGCGGGGCAAACCAAGGTTCTGGGTGAAAAGTTGGCACATGTGACCGCATGGTATGATAATGAATGGGGATTTTCAAACCGCATGTCAGATACAGCCGTCGCAATGGGCAAATTGATAAAATAAAAAATCCCCCAGTTGGGGGATTTTTAGTTGTAAGTGGTTAGTGCAAGTGGTTAGTGTCGGCAGCAATGAATACCGGCCGACGCCGATATGACGAGAGAGCGGATGTATCTGGCACTTTTAGATTGCGTTTCAGGTTTGTTTATCATATAATGTGTGGGCATTGGGAAAACCGGTGTGGGGTGTAAAGACCCGTAAGTAAGTAAATAATATTTCTCCGACCATATTGGTTGGAGGGTTGTGAATATATTGAATAAACAACACTACTCTTACTTGTAGTCTTTAACCTCCAACCGCCTTTTGTGCGGTTTTTTTGTTTTTTTAACAAATGGAGGAATAAAATGAGTATTGTATTAGTAGACAGCAAATATTTTGGCCAGTATTTGGCCCGTGCGCGCAAAACTGTAAATCTGCGCCGGGCAGATGCGGCCAAGATGCTGAACATATCGCACAGCGAACTGATAAAAATAGAAAATGGCAAAATGTTAATGCCGGAACGGATTGTTGAAAAGTTAATGACCAATGGACTGACATTAATATTAAGCAGGCGCAGAAATTAAAAATCCCCCAGTTGGGGGATTTTTAGTTGTAAGTGGTTAGTGTAAGTGGCCAGTGTCGGTCCCTGCGGGGCAATGAATACCGGCCTGCGCCGGTATGACGGCTAAGAAAATATTACGCGCAAATGTGATGATTTTTGGTGGGCGTACAGAGACTTGAACTCTGATGGGTTTCCCCACTGGAACCTAAATCCAGCGCGTCTACCAATTTCGCCATACGCCCATATTTTACTGTTTTTGCATTTTATTATAAAAATTACTTGATTTCCAGTAAAATTTAACATACAATCGGCGCAGAATAGTTAAAAGGCGAATAAAATGGCATCTAAAAAAGGTAGCAAAGAAGTTGTACAGTTAAGAAATAACGAAACTGGCGTCTTCTATATCACAACAAAAAATACTAAGTCTGAAAATACTCAGGGCAAAATGAAATTCCGCAAGTATGACAAAAAACTGCGCAAGCATGTTGTCATGACCGAAGCGAAAGTTTCTCACTAATAATGTCTTTGATTTTTTTCGGTTTATAAAAAAATTCCCCGGTCGGGGCATTTTTTTTGCAAAAAAGTATATTTTGGCGATAAAAACTGCATTTTGCATAACTTTTTCTACAAAACGCTTGACTTTTATATAAAAAAACATAAAATTTGCATAAACTTTTCGCCAAACGGCGTAAAAATCATTAAACAATTAACAAAACAAGAGAAAGAAAATGAGCGATTTTGCAATCTTTCAAACCGGCGGCAAACAGTATCGCGTTGCACAGGGCGATATTATCAAGGTTGAAAAACTGAATGCCGAAGGCACAGTTGAATTTGACCAGGTCCTGATGGTCGGCGACAAAATTGGCACACCATTCGTAGAAGGTGCAAAAATTGTCGCAGAAGTTGTTGAACAGAAACGCGCTGACAAAATTCTGGTGTTTAAGAAAAAACGCCGTCAGAATTATCGCCGCACAGCCGGTCATCGTCAGTTCATCACTGTTTTGAAAATCAAAGAAATCAAAGCGTAAGGAGTCAGAACTATGGCACATAAGAAAGCTGGTTCGGCGTCAATGAACGGACGCGATTCTGCAGGACGCAGATTAGGCGTTAAAAAATCTGGTGGCAGTCGTGTTATCCCAGGAAACATCATCATCCGTCAGCGTGGTACATCTGTACACCCAGGATTGAATGTTGGCATGGGTAAAGATCACACAATCTTTGCAAAGATTGCCGGTATTGTTAAGTTTAAAAAGGGTAATGGCGACCGCAGAACGGTTTCCGTTGTCCCAGAAGACGAAGCAAAATAATAAAAAAGACCGCCATTTGGCGGTTTTTTTATTGCAAAATAAATATCTTTTTCCTAGGATGAAGCAAAGTTAATTATACATAGGAAAGGTCATGCCAAAAGTATCTGTTATTGTGCCATGCTATAACATGGAAAAATATGTTGAACGTTGTTTGGACAGTTTGCAAAAACAACTGATGGAAGATATTGAAATTATTTGTATTGACGACAAATCGTCTGACAAAACACTGGAAATTTTAAACGCACGCGCAGAATCTGACCCACGCATACGCGTTATCGCCCAAGAAAAAAATATGGGTGTTGCGGTGGCGCGAAATACAGGTATTGAAAACGCAACCGGTGAATACATCGGATTTGTTGATGCAGACGACTATGTAGATATTGATTTTTATCAAAAATTGTACAACCACGCGGTCAGGACAGACGCAGAAATAACCAAAGGACTGTTAACCGTGGTTGAAAACGGCAAACGCTGGATTCCGCCAACCAACGAACATGTAAAAAATGGCAAAATTCGTTTTTGCTATGATTTTACATCGGCAATTTATAAAACAGAATTTTTGAATAAAAACAATCTGCGATTTATGACCGGCGTATCGTTGGGCGAAGATATTACATTTTTGATTACGGCATCGCACAAAGCAAACGCAGTGGAAATCTGTCCGTATTCAACATCATACTATTACTTAATCAGACAAGGTTCCGCCAATACAACGATGGGGCGCGACAAGGTTGATTCAATCGTAAAAATTGTTGAATATATGATGAACTATGCCAACAACACACCAAAAATGTCAGATCATGATTACAATTTTATAATCTGGTTCTTAACGGATGTTTTGATGAAGAATATGGCCAAGACAAAACATGAAGACAAAGGAGCCTTGGAACAGTCTGTGTTTTATGTGATAAAGAATGCGAAAGATGCTAAATTAGCCAAAGAAACTTTGTGCCAGGTATTTTCACAACTGTCGTCCAGACTGGTAAACAAATATGTGCCACACAAATTGTTTTTAAAATATGTAAAAAAATGCAATGTTAATGTTTATAATTTCTATGCCAGACAAATTCTTTTAAAGAAAAGAAAATTGGGCGGCGTGTTTACCATCATAAAAACACCTTCTTTTACAGTGGTAAGATTATTTGATAAAATTACGTTATATAAAAAGTACATGGGTAAACAACCAATCAAAACAGAAAATAATTCTGTAGAATTTTTACCAGGTCAGCCCAAGGTTTCAATTATTGTGCCGGTACATAATGTTGAAAAATATGTTGGACAATGCCTGGAGTCTTTGACCAAGCAAACAATGCAAGAGATTGAAATAATTTGCATTGATGATTGTGGTAAAGATAACTCTATGCAAATCGTTGAACAGTTCGCACAGCGTGACAAACGCATTAAAATTATAAAAAACAAGAAAAATTGCGGTCTGTCGTACAGCAGAAATGTTGGTATAAAAAACGCAACCGCGCCATATATACTGTTTTGTGATTCTGACGATATGCTGGCATTGGACGCGTGTGAAAAAATGGTCGCCACAATAACGCAACAAAACGCAGATATCGCAGCCTGCAGTATGAAGATTATTTATGAAGCAAATCAAGAATTGCAGGCGTCAGATAACTATCTGAAAGTGACACAAAATGGCACATTTGATATGAACAAACAGGTTCAGGTTTCTTGCAATGTATGTGGGCCTGCAAAATTGTATAAACGCAAGATTTTACAAGAACACGGCATAGAATTCCCAGTGGGATTGCGTCACGAAGATGAATTCTTTTATCCTGCATACTGTATATGGGCAAAACGCATTGCGTTCACATCAGAAGAATTGTATCAATACAGAAGACGTGTAAATTCAATTATGAACAGTGTTTACAAACGCGATACACTGAATCTGGATCCAATGAAGGTGACAATGCAATATATGAAATACTGCAAGAAACACGGTGTTTGGGAACGCGAAAAATTATGGTTCTGGGATGTTATGTTCCCGGGCATGTTTAATGCATCACTGCGCCATTCAGGACAGCAAAACGCAAAGCCATGTTTTGATTTTGCAAGACGGTGCATCAAGAAATATTTTTCACCACGTTATATGCCAACAATTGTGCAACGCAAGATTATGTCTATAAAGAATACAAAACTTTAATCACGCGTAAATACACCGAACAATTCCCAATGGGCAGAGCCCGAGAACTGGTCAACGGGGATTAGTTCGGTGTTTTTATATCCACCACGCGTTAATATTTCCATATCACGCATAAAGGTTTGCGGATTGCAGGACACATAAATTATGCGTGAAACTTTACTGCGCGCCAGTTCTTGACACTGGGCCAATGCGCCGGCGCGGGGCGGATCCAGCACCACACAATCGTATTGATTTAGCATACCAACCGTCAGGGGGTGTTTAAACAAATCACGCTGTACGCCGGTGCCAACAATATCAAAACCGTCTGCATTTAGTGCAAATGTAAAATTACCCAAACCACAAAACAGGTCGGCAATGCGCCCTGCCCCGTGGGCGCGCGACACGACCAAATCACGCAGTGCGTCTGCGCCTGCAACACTGGGCTGCAAAAACGCGCCAGATGGATATTCCACTGCGCGGCCTGAAAAATTAATAACCGGTTGGGCGGTCTGCTTTATCGTGCGGTCATTCCATGTAATTCTGACAACCGGCAGGCGTATTGCCGCATCGCGAAATTCAGGTGTAAAGTATGGCACATTTGATGTAATCGCAATATCAATTCCATTATCGCACGCGGTTATTAAACACGCACCGGCCCCCACCCATGGCAATTCGGCCAGGCGTGGCAAAACATCGTTTATTTCAGGCACTAAATTTGGGCAATTGTGCACGGGGACTATATTTTTTGACCCATGTTCAAAGAAACCAAATGCGCCAGATGCAAATGCAAAATCTGCACGGCGACGAAGGCCGTTTTGCACCCATATTGGGTCGCCCGTGGTTGGAATATTGCGCAGATGCGCCAATTTTTTCGCCTGATAATCAGGGGCGGTAAAATCATATTTACAGCCCCCGCAAATTCCAAAGAAAGGACAAGTTTTTGCCATTAGAAACTGATACGCGCACCGGCGCGGAACTGATGCGATGACGGATTTAAATCAGACACAATATCTGTGCCGGGGTTAAACATA
Source organism: uncultured Alphaproteobacteria bacterium (assembly GCA_937888635.1). Classification (GTDB taxonomy): domain Bacteria; phylum Pseudomonadota; class Alphaproteobacteria; order Rs-D84; family Rs-D84; genus Enterousia. The sequence continues at coordinate 725 of CALARG010000043.1, read as the reverse complement.
TAAAAATATCTGTAGCCAAAATCCAAGGCAAAGATTTTATTAAATTCAACACTGACCCCCGCCATGGCCGCTGCGACAGGTGCAATCTTGTTATCCAGATGAACACCGTCATCTGCACTGTTCCAAGACAGACCGCCACCAACACCAACATACGGCACCAACATCTGGGAACGGAACAGGCGATACATAGAATCAATACGCGCATCCCAGATTGCATTTACAAAGAATGTATCACCAGAAAATGAAAACACATTATATTGCGCATCTGTACGCAGATAGTTTAATTCCATGCGGAATGTATCAAAGATACGATAGCCGGCCATAAATTCAAAACTGGATGTGTTTTCACCATTTACAGAAACATTATCTTCATCAGTATAATTTTGCCACATCGCAAAGTTATATGCACCACCGATATAAAAACGATTTATATCAGAAAAATCTTCTGCGGGGGCAGGCATTTTTAACTGTTCAACACGATATGGTATTGCCGCACCTGCAACCGATGGTAATAAACAAAGCATTGGTAATAAAATTTTTGTATTCATAAGTGTATCCCCCAAAGAACCTTAGAAATTCATACGAATTGATGCCATAATATTGCTGATATTATCAACACCGCCGTTGCGTACATTCCAACCAAATCCATCGCCAATCATCATCTGATACTGATACGCGATATCAATTCCAAATAAATCGGTCAGCATAATGTTAAAGCCCAATGT